>DUDM01000057.1:0-50382 GCA_012959275.1 Candidatus Poseidoniales archaeon | reverse complement strand
CCATATCCTGTAAGCAACCTTCTCTGTGCCCTCACACTTTCGTAGAGCATATCCAATGGGTCTTGGTCCGCTAACTCGAGGCTATCCATGTGTGGTTCACGCCAACAATATGTGCAGGCAAGGTTGCATTGGTCGACAACAGGACTCATTTGTAAACAACTATGGCTTGCGATACCGTAGAATTTACCCTTGTAACATTGTCTATCACGAAGTAAACTTTCCTTGGTCCAATGGCAAGTTTTGACTCCGCCGTGTTCGCCGACGATGTGGTAACGTTGTTTCTGTAAAGTTGCTTTCAATAATGGATCCATTCCCATATTTTCACGTCCTTGAGTCCAGATTCCTCAGGGGGGCTGGCTCGGGATAGATTGTGGATTTTAGATTTGGTTTTCAATGCGCCGATTCAATAATTAACAAGAATCAAATTAAATTTCAGTTAAAGAGCACCCAATTCATTGCCCTTCATAGTGATATACTAATTGCTGTAGCGCGAAACATGTGGGAACTGGTTCTCATCGCAGCCATGGTGATTGCCGCCTATATGGCGTGGAACATCGGGGCTAACGATGTTGCTAATGCTATGGGTACCAGTGTTGGTTCTGGGGCTCTAACATTGAAGCGCGCAATTCTTGTTGCAGCAATCTTCGAATTCCTTGGAGCAGTTCTCTTTGGCAGTCACGTAACCGATACCATCCGCAAGGGTGTCTTGGATTTCGGCGATGGCGACTTCGGTTATGATTTGAGTCAGAAATTGATGTATGGATTCATGGCTGCATTGTTGGCTGCAGCCATTTGGTTGACAGTAGCAACCAAGATGGGTTTACCAGTTTCAACAACTCACAGTATTGTTGGAGGAGTCATTGGCGTTGGTTTATTCATTCAACCATCTTCAGTCAATTGGGGAAAGGTTTCCGAAATCATTCTAAGTTGGGTGATTTCACCATTATTGGGTGCAGTTCTTGCATTCCTTTCATTCTATGCAATTAAGAAATTGATAATGGAACATGAATACCCACTTCAACGCACCAAACTACTCGCTCCAATCTTAGCATTTCCGACCTTTTTTGTCCTTGGTCTTGCGCTTCAATTCAAGGCCCTAAAGGGATTTTTCAATAATCTCGACTCCCGAGGAATTATTGATTCTACAAATTGGTTGCCAGCAAAGGATAATGGTTCCTTCAACCCGATGGCGGATTCTGCTTGGATTCCTTTGAATAGTATTTTTGTTGCGATTGCAATAGGAATTGTAGCAAGTATGGTAATGGCTGCTGCAATACGCCGCTATCAGTTCAAAGAAGAGGGTTATGCAGGGATGGAGAGAGTCTTCATTTGGTTGCAAATAATCACTGCTTGTTATGTTGCTTTTGCACACGGTGCAAACGATGTTGCTAACGCAATAGGGCCAATGGCGGCCATTTGGGATATCTCAACTTCAGCAGATGGTACATTGTCTAAAGATGGTGTCGATGTTCCAATAGGTTTGCTGATTTTGGGTGGGATTGGAATCACCATTGGCGTAGCAACTTGGGGCTACAAAGTAATGGATACCATTGGAAAGAAAATCACCCATATTACTCCTTCACGTGGATTCGCAGCCGAATTCGGAGCAGCAACAACAGTTCTCATTTTCTCGATGCCATTCTTGGCTGTACCAATCTCGACCACTCACACCCTTGTTGGTGCAGTAGTAGGTGTTGGCCTTGCAGGAGGTGCTTCGGCTGTTGACTTCAAGGTCTTCGCTAAGATAGCAGGTAGTTGGGTTGCCAGTTTACCATTTGCAGGAATTGGTGCAGTTATTCTATACGTTCTTTTTGCAGGTTCAGGGGTCAACGTTGTTATCGTTTTGATACTCTCGGCAGTAGGCGTCATTTACGTGATGCGCCGTGATGAGCCAGCAGCAGAACCAGTACCAATCGTGCAGGATGAGACCCCTGTTGGAGAGGACGGAGAAGGTAGAGGCATCCTTGACCTCTTCCACGGGCATGCTGCTGCGGTCGAGGAAACAGTCAACCACATGTTGGCAGCAGTCTCTAAGGCAGTAAAGGGAGAAGACCCATCAAAGGAAATCAAAGCTACGCAAGATGCTGAATTGAAGGCGGACAAATTGAAGACAAAGACTCGTGAATCGATGGCAGGTGTACGCATGGCATTCAGTAAGGAGACTTTCTTACACATGATTTCCCGACAAGATAGAATTGCAGACTATGCACAAAATGTTGCAGAGCAACTTTCATTCCGGCCTCTTTACGATAATGATAAGGCCAGAGAACTGGTTCAAATCCATGCTGAAAAGGTCGCGGAAACCGTCAAGGTATACGAAGACACAGTTGAGATTCTCAAGGACCTAGCATACTCTGCTTTCTCAAAGAAAGAGCAACACACTTTGATGGAGATGATCAAGGTAGTCAATGAGTTAGAACATAAAGCAGATGAAGCAGAGCGAGAAGCAGCAGCATTCGTATTCTCAGAAGGTGATGATGACCCACTTGGTGCAATGCACATGTATCGTGTATTGCAAAGACTTGATGACGTAGCAAATGCCGCAGAAAAGGCCGCAAACGCCTTCCTTCCAATCGTTACTAATTAGGTGCATTCAAAAACACCTGATGTAATAAAAACACCCGAGTGTGTGTGCCTTCACTCCTTCTTACATATAGGACTGGACACACAATGGATAACGAGCGTAGCGGCTTAGGTGTTAAGATGCAAGAACAAGAAGCGACTAAAACAGGCTTGATTAGCAAGGTGAAAGAATATTGGATGGATGGCATCACCTTGTGTAGAGGAAATATCAGTAGCAGTCGGTTTAGAACTACAACAAATCTCAACAGGAGGGAATCCTAATGGATGACTATCTCGATACTTACATAGTTCAATTATTAGAATCTCAACAATACCGAAACGGGATTTTCGCTAGGCGTTCTTTGAAAGATATTTTCCTTTCTCTAAGTAGGCGACGTCTAAAGTCTTGAACCCCTACAGGGCAGCATGAAGTCCGAGCATTGGTCAAAGTACCTGCTCGGTTTTATCATTCCAGTTTCAGTGTTGATCACACTTTATGTCGGAACTTGGTGGATGAGTATCGGCCTTGTGTTATTCCTTATATTAGGGCCAATACTGGATTATATTCTTGGTGAAGACGATGAGCCAAAGCCTGCCCCAGAATCAGGGAGAGGGATGGAGGCAATTCTTGTTTTACATGCTTTGTTTATTCCCTTGGTCCTGATTGTATTATTGTGGAGAGCAGTGATAGATGGGCCTACATGGCAAATTTTTCTAGGGACTTTTTCAGCGGGAATTGTTGGTGGAGCATCAGGGATCGTATCAGCTCATGAATTAGGGCATAGAAAACCTGGCACATTCAAATGGAGATTAGGAAGATTAACCCTATTCCTTTGTAATTACACGCATTTCACAATCGAGCATAATCACAATCACCACAAGGACGTCGCAACCCCAAGCGATGCAGCAAGCGCTCCAGCCAGTAGAGGATTGTACTTGCATTTTCTGATAACAGTTCCTTGGCAATTCATGTCCGCAGTAAAGACAGACTTGGGAGTTAGACAAAACCGAGCATTACGCGGATTATTTCTTCAAATTATAGCAATCATTAGCATGGGATTATTGCTAAATTGGTGGTTACTAATAGTTTGGATAGGTTTCAGTGCGGTCTCAATAATAATGCTTGAATATGTTAATTATATCCGTCACTATGGCCTGAGGAGAAGTGAAGGAGAAAGGCAAACTCACATGCATTCTTGGCAGACAGAAGCGAGGTGGAGCCGATGGACATTGATGGAGTTGACAAGGCACCCTTCACATCATATGAAGGCTAGTTTGCCGTTTTGGAAATTGCAACCAATCGAAGGTTCACCAACTTTGCCAAGTGGTTATTATGCCTGTTTTTGGCCTTGTCTAATACCACCAATTTGGAAACGTCTAATGAAGAATAGAATTCCAGAAGAAATGCTCAGGCTGCCTTGACGCCATCTGGCCATAAAACCAAAATCAGGGTTTGACCCTTTGTTTTTGGAGTATGAGTAGAGCCAGGGTCCATCCAAACTATCGAGCCAGGCGGATATGTCCCATCCTCATCATAGACTTCCCCTTCGAGAACAAGATAGGTTTCTCCACCTGGATGACTATGTGGCATGAAGGCCTCGATATCAACATCTGAAACTACATCGTAGAGAACTAGGCTAGTATTGCCCTCTTTGGCCAACTTACCAAGCCGAACTCCAGTTCCAAAATCTCGCCACTTGACATTCTCATCTATCCAGTCGCGGTCAACATTCCAACTCAACCAAGGGCTAAGGTCCTCACAGAAGGGCATGAATTGCGCCAAGCAGTTACAGGTGATGATATCTTTGATTGACCAAATTCCTAAAGTATGCGGTCCATTCTCCCCCAATAATGGAGAAACTACGAAAGCGTCGAGACCTGTCGACCACCCTTTATCGAATTCTTCTATATCTCAGTAGAAAGCAGAAAGCAGAATCATCTACAAGACGAATGATGCGCATAGAAAGAGCTGTTGGTGTTGAGCGAAAAGAATTGAAAATCCATTTGGATTCACTAGTTCAAAAGGAGTACTTAGAGCCTATAAGCAGTGGGGAAAAAGGACGAGGTGGTCATCAAATAGTGCATTATAATATTACAGAAACTGGTAAATTATTGCGCGGTGATATTGGGCGATTTATACAGTTAGGAATTGATATGGGATACTATCCTGAACATTTTTTCTACTTACCTTCAGATTAGATTATAGCGGGTGTTTAAAACCGGTAAAAATAACATCATCTCCTAATATGCTCTAGGCCCATGCGATAATCATGTCCGGCAAAGAATCAGTTGACAAGGTGGCCAAGGGTCTTGGTTCACTGATTGATGATTTCACAGCCGCTGTCAAAGAACTGGTTAACGCTGGTGAAGAGACTGTTGTCCATTTGGCGGTTGGTTCTGGAAGAGCAATAACTGCAGTTATCAATGCTGCAGGAGAAGTCACTAAGGTAGGTGTCGAGACCGTTGGTAATGTGGCGGGTTCGGTGGCTGGTGGAGTTACTAGGGCGATTGGGCTGGGTAAAGAAGAAGAAAATGAAGAAAATAAGGAGGAATGAAAAATGATAGGAAAGATGTTGATAGGAGTAGTCGGAATCGTGGCTGCCACATTCGTAATTGGAGTGGCACACAGCGGTTTCAAACACTACTATGAGAAATATGCAGAAGATGAAGATATGAATAATGGATCAATCCAAAAAGTGTCAATTGTTAATGATGAACCTAAGAAGCGCGGGGGGAAGAAGTGATGCTTCCTGCACTATTTGGAAGCACATTTGGGATAATCGTAGCATCAGTTGAGGTTTTAGCAATTGCTGGAACTGCAGGCATGGGATACGGCCTTGGAAGAAAATATGGTCGAAGAGCTTGTCAGGTTTTAGACAGAGTTGAAGAACGAGTATTTGATGGTTTGAAAGCAAAATCAATGAAGGCCGAGTGAACTTAATGTTAGGTCGTCTGATTCTACCATTTACCATCGGTTTCCTTCTCGGAGGCTTGGTGATTTCAATCGTCGATGATAAGCGAGCCCGCCTCGAGCGAGCCGCTCCAGGACCATGGGTCGGCCATATCTACGACGTCGATGCATCATTCATCGACGATCCTGAGCTACAGTGAAAACCTATGAGCAATAGCGCTTCTCGGGTGCTTCATGGAACTGATTCTACCCGACTTCCCGCCCGCCAGTCCTTGGCAGGCTTATATTTGGTACATTGCGTTCTTGCCATTTATTTTCAGAGTCATCTTGGTAAGTAAACCACTAACTAAAGTGATCAAGGTCTTTGCCCCACATAGTGGTTGGGCGATTAAACAGATCAAGGATTTACCAGTCAAAGGTATCGGTCTTTTGTTGTTCAATGAAGTGCTTGCATTTTGCCTACCACCTCTACTAGCCATTCTCATACGCTTGATGGTCGACCCATTGGGGTGGCAGAATTGGTCTGATGTCAATATCACTGGCATGGCCTTGCTGTTGGCAGCATTCTTAATGTGGGTATATTTCGACTTGCTCAGGGTTTTCAGGGTTCGAAATATGCTGAATGGTGTTCTCGAAAAGGACATTAAAAAATTACAGAAACGCGCTAGTTTCGCTCTTGGATTGAGAAAGGGTTTGATGAAGTTCGGACGCGGCCCTGACGAAGAAGTGAAGTCATTCACAGATGCAGCAATGGATGGTGAAAAAGCCGGAAAAGTAGTCAACAAAGGAATAATTGGAGCAGTTGCAGGAATTGCCACAGAGGCGGTACGACGTGGTGCAACTGCTTTGGTTGATAAGGTGGATTCAACGATTGAGAATAAATTTGAAACCGCTGTTGCTGAGTATAATCAAAACTTGATTATGATATTATTGAGAGACATTGCCATGTCCGCAGGGCCACTGTTAATATTGACATTGATTCCAACTATTGTGACATAAGTTTAGATGAGCAGGTTGATGTGCATTAGCCATCGCCGCAGGGATGAGAGATATGGTCCACCTCATCCTAATGCGCCACGGTCAATCGATGTGGAATGCCGCTGACTTGTTCACTGGATGGGTCGATGTTCCACTTTCAAAGAAAGGAATTGAAGAGGCGATTTCAAGTGGTACTGAAATCAGTGAAATGCAAATTGATGAAATCCATACCTCAACTTTGATTCGTGCTCAAATGACTGCAATGATAGTTATGGCGCAGCATTCAAGTGCTGCGACACCTGTTTTCCAATATGATTCAGCTGGTGGCGATGAAAACCAACAGAAAATGAATGACTGGGCGCAAATACGCGGCGATGTTGAAGAGATTGTGCCGGTCTATGTTTCGTGGAAATTGAATGAACGCATGTATGGTAACCTGCAAGGCTTAAACAAAACTGAGAGCCGAGCAAAATGGGGAGATGAGCAAATCCATATTTGGCGCCGCTCCTATGATACTCCTCCTCCAGAAGGAGAGAGTTTGGAGTTGACTGCTGCTCGTACAATCCCATATCTTCAGGAGGTCATCATGCCAAGTTTAAGTGATGGAAATTGTATTTTTATTACTGCCCATGGTAATAGTCTTCGCAGTATGATCATGCATTTAGATGGCTTATCGAGAGAAGAGGTCCTTTCATTGGAAGTACCAACAGGCCAGCCAATCATCTATGAAATGGTAGATGGGAAACTTCAGAGAAAGTGATGAAATGTCTGAAGATAGCATGTTAGGAAAATGGAAATCTTCACCTCCTTATGTGAAATGGCCCGCGGCGATTATTGCCGGGTGGATTGTTCTCATTTTACTGATTCAATTGATGAATTCGATGAGTGCAACTTCGTCTATGCCCACTGAATGTGATGAAGATAGCATGAATTGTTTTCGACTTGCTCATGATGGGACATCATATGCTTCTGGAGATTTGGCTGCTCTTAAGTTCAATGCAACTTTAGACGAGGCTCAGATTGTTGTAGAAAATTGGTTTGATGAGGGATTTCTTAGTTCTGTTGTTTCTGTTGAAGGAGAGGAGAAGATTGTTATTCACGGTGTAGTTCATACAGAATTTTGGTTTTTTGCTGATGATGTTTTTATTTCGATGGAATGTAATGGGGGTCAGGTGGAGTTGACCTTGCATAGTCAATCGCGTCTTGGGAAGAGCGATTTGGGTGAGAATTTGCGTAGGATGACTGGTTTTCATGCTGATATGACTGCTGTTAAGTGGTCGGATTCGGCTTGCGAAGGATGATGTGTTAGGCTTGGCTTGGCCATTCCATGTGGCGCTTTGATGGATACCCAGGGCGCTACCTCGATGTCTGCTTATCGAGTGGTAGTTTGAAGGAGGTCCAACTCGATAAGCAGACTTTACTGAGCAATATGGGTGGCAAGGGTCTTGCCACGCATTTGTTGACAACACGCGATACTACCGATGACGAAGCCTATGACTTGCTACATCCAATTACCGGCGATGCAGACCCATCGATGCATCCCTCAACCCCACTTTTGTTGATGACTGGTCCATTTCAGGGTAGTAAAGTAGGCTCATCAGGACGGGCTGTTGTCTGCACTCGCTCGCCGTTAACGAATATCTTCATCGACACTTACATCGGTGGTGATTTTGGCCACGACCTGCGACTTGCTGGTTGGGATGGTTTGTTCATACATGGTCGCAGCGATTCGATGGTACGGTTGGAAATTGAAGACATGCAGGTTTCGCTGCAAGACGCAGAATCACTACGAGGCATGACGACTTGGCAATGCGAGAAAGCAATCGATGCAGATGATGTATTTTCGATAGGACCTGCTGGGGAATCATTAGTTCGTATTGCCAGTCCAATAACGGCAGGTCGCCGTGCTGCAGGTCGTGGAGGAACAGGCGCATCATTTGGCGCTAAGAATTTGAAAGCAATTTCAGTCACCAACACGGGAACAGCCCGTGTTGCTGATGATACTCAATATCTTGGAGCAGTCAAAAAGCAGCGACAAAAGATGGGAGAAAATCGTCGAGTTGGCGACCCATTCTACCGTTTTGGTACAAGTAGAGGTCCGATATATGCTGCTCAAATGGCGAGAATGCCAACCATCAATTATACTTCAGCAACTGGCGCCATTTTTCAAAATGGGCAGAAAGTTAAGCAACTAGACACGCTAAAATTATCTGGAGAATATTGGCACCAATCAATGCCTGAAGCCAAACAATCCGGCTGCTGCCGCCCCTGCCCAATAGCCTGCGAAGCCAGCCACCGACCCTCCAAAGGAAAGCCACTACATATTCCAAGAACAGAAAGACCAGAGTACGAAACTTTGGCTATGTTAGGCTCAAACCTTGGTATTGATTCATCTCTCGATGTGATGGACGGCAACGATGCTTGCAATCAATTTGGAGTAGATACGATTTCTTCAGGCGCACTAATCTCATTAGTTTGCGAATTAGCACAACGAGGGTGGTTCCCTGAAGGATGGGCCGAAGGAGAAATAAATGGAATTCCTGCTTTCATTAGCCTTGAAGGGGAATTAATTGCATGGGAATTTGGCAATCCAAAACTCCCCCCCTTAGCATTGGAAAGATTGGCAAATCCAAGCGGCATGTTCACCATACTTGCAGGTGGTGCAGTTGCATGTTCAAGATGGGTAGAACAAGAAACGGGACACCGTGCAACCAGATTGACTGCACACTGTAAAGGCCTAGATTTACCGGCTTGGGATCCAAGAGGAAAACGCGGTAATGCCATGGCATATATGACTTGTAATGTGGGGGCGAATCATATGCGAGCAGGCTACAAGAACCCAACAGGAATTCCGAATTCATCCGCTCTTGATTTGATTCCTGAATTGATTCATAGTCAGAATGAAAGCGTCATTCGAGATTCGATGATTCTTTGTGCTTTTGCAAGTGGTGCAACACCTGATGATGTTCTGGTCAATGCCTTCAATGGAATAACAGGGGATAATGCAAGTATCGAAGACTTGCACTTTCGGGCAAATAAGCAATGGGATGCCGCCCGTCAATGGAATGTTGAGCATTGGTTGAAAATTGGTGTAGATGCAAGACAACAGGATTTGCTATCATATCGTCTCAGGAGAGATGCATTACCAGATGGTCCTGCTGCGGGGATGGTGTCATTTGTTGATGATGCAGATGAATCTGCTTGTCTTTCAGAATATTATAATTTACGAGGATGGGCTCATTCGTCATAAGGAAGCCAATCGTTTTCGCCTTCTGGTCTAAACCACCAGTAGCCATCATCATCCTGCCACCATTCTGTACCATCTTCGTCAACGCTGTAGGTATTGTCAGCTAATGCTTGAGTAGCCGCAGCCGCTTCTTCATCTTCTTGACGTTGCATATCGTCGGTCTTCAAACCGCTTTCTTCAGAAATTAATTTCTTTACAGCAGCCAAGTCTGCATCGTCATCGACGAAAGTTCGGTGAACTGTACGTATATCCTTTTCATGATCTCCAGCAGCGACAGCCTCATCTGATTCAGCATAGAAATCTTGAGACATTTTTTGGCGGAATTCCTCGAATTCATCCTTGCCATAACTGCTGGTGAATGAATCACCTTTGGAAGACAATAAATCATCTAAATCAACGGCTTTAGATGTTAATTTAGGAGCATCTGGCATGTCGCTATCGAAGTAGTCATCATCATCTCCTCCAACCTTTGGAAGTTCTCTTTCTTCAGGATCAATATCTTCCAACTCTTCCATTAACAAGTCATGTTCTTCCTCATCAATACCCTCATCAGAATAGGTTTGCTGAATCTCTCTAACCATTTTTTTGACCAACCGAGACATCGAGCGGTCATCACCATCAAACTCTTTTACCCCCTTCTCAATCTGCTTGAGGAGTTTCTCATAGGGCGAGCCTGTTAAGGCACCCATGAATTTGCCGAAGCCCTTCTTCTTGGCCATCAATGCTCCCCCTTCGGGTAACTGAGTGATGGTCAACCACTTATGAGTATGCTGCCGGCATGGTCGCTACAGAGAGGGGCTGGAAGAGGTGGTAGAAGAGTGGCTAGAATCTGCAATGAAGCAGTATAACCAAGCCTCATATGATGCACGAGAAGCCTATCCCGCGATTTTACAGATGCCAGGAAAATTGCTTGGAAATCTGATTCAATGGTGTTTGGAAGCCTTGCCTGATGAAATTCTAGTTGGCCTCGATATTTCTTCAGAACGGCAAGTGAGAAAAGAAGTATCACAGGCATTCGCTGGCCTAGAATCGAGAGATGATTTATTCGCTGGACAAGGATATACTATTTCCGAGGCTCAAGTTGTTAATCGAGGAAATTCGATGACTGTACATCATCTACCTGAAGAATGGACTGATGAGATTTTTGGAGCAGAACGCGGTCCAAGAGGTGGCCGTTTTACGCATTGGTTGCATACTCACCCAAACGCACCCGCAATACCTTCCGGCCCTGATGCTGCTGCGGCGCAATGGACAGAAGGTGTTGACCTCATACTTGGAGTTGAATTCTCGCCCGCTTGGGGTGCTCCGTGGGTGGATGGAGTCGAAGGTGAAAGGCGAATGGTTGCAGGGAATAAACGACCAGAAGGTGAGAAAGGTCAGAGTTGGTTTAGGCAAAGGATGGCAAGAGAAAAGAGGCCCGTTTTGGGAAGAGCGAAGACAGGTCATTCGATTCATGGAATCGAGTTAATTGCCTTTCATCGTAGTGGAGTTGGAGTAAATATTCTATTCGTTGATGAAAATAATTTACCCTATGGTTGGCCTTTTCCAGATGTCTAGTGAGGCCAACTCCATTTTGATAATCCCTAAATCAGCGCCGAATTGCAACATCCGCTGATTTGCCATGCTTGAAGAACTAATGCCAATAATCGTAGTTGGCCTATTCAGGCGATGATGATGTACTTCTACATTCAATAATTGTAAGACTTCAAGACCCTTGGTTGGTGGAATAAAATGATCTAATAACAATACATCGGGTTTGAATTCATTAATGTCGTTTAGCCATTCTGAAGTATTCCACTTTTGCAGGAACTCAATTTTTTCCATCTTCACATTACCTGATATCAATAATGCTTCAATGTCAAAAGAATCCTCAAAAGCAAGGACCTTCATTCAACCACCTAATTATGATTCAGCATCTGCAGGGTCAGCAGGTTCGATTACTTTGAACCAACGAACATCTTCCTCTGCCCTGTCGATTAACGGTAAACTGAGAACTGAAGATGAAGTAGTATCAACATTCATTCCAATGGCCGCACAATCTGGTGAAGGAAGGTAATCTTCGCCGGTCTCAGTTAATTCGATGGCAATGCTATGTCCAGCAGGTATTACTACATCCATTGGATTGAATTCCATTTTCATCGTGTAAGAGAGGAATGGCACTGTAATCTTAGCATCATAACCGCCATCTCGGTAGCGCAAATCCATCACTGCATGGCCGAGGCGTAATCCGGTGGTTGCATCTTTCATGGTGGCGAATATTTGGCCGCCTTTACAAAGGGCCTGTACATCTAAGTGCAAGGTTGGAAGGCCAGAAATGTGAGTTTCATTTTCGAAAACTTCGCTCTCGAGGGTAAGGCTATTGGTTGTTGAAACTCGTTGTCCTCCAATTGCTTGGAATTGGTCCAAGCCCATCTCAAGCCATTCTACATCTTTTGGTGGCCAAGTTTCTTCCAAATGCCATGCGCCATCGTTTCGTTGCATCTGAACAAGGCTAACAGGTTCCGAGCCGATATCCTTCAGATAATACTCAAACCAGCCGAATAATTCCACAGCCCAATCCATCCTCGTCATATTTGGAAAAGCCTCGGCACCATAGCCACTGCCAATGCCGCTATGCACTACGATTTGGTCAGGATAATTATGCCCCCATTGGCCAAAAATCCCTCTAACATTTATACCGCGGTCTCTCAACATCTGGTAAGTTGGGGAGAAATGATAGGCATCGACATTCCAATCCTGCATTCCCCAGACGATGTAGACACTTCCTCGATAATTGGATAGAACATCAGGGAGGTGATACCTTTCTGCCCAATAATCATTCCACCTATCTCCACCTAATTCTGCTGCTGTATAAGTGGTGAATGGACTGGCTGGCCCAACCAAGTCATCACTACACATTCGAAGGTCGCTAGAATCGCCATCAATAGTTGCACCTTCGTACAAGACGTCATAGAGAAGAGCCCTTGTTTCACTTGAGCCATTTCGATAAAACATTTGTTGCACTCCAATACTACCACTAATTGGAACGATAGTTTTCAGATATGGATTGTCGAATTGAGCAGCCTCCCAATTTGTTGTGCCAGCATATGATTTGCCCATTACCGCTACATTGCCATTAGACCAGTCCTGCTCACCAAGCCAACGCACAGCTGCATCGATTCCTATTTGCTCACCACGCCCTTTGACATCTTGGCAATGAGTTGATTTTCCAGTGCCAAAAGTTGAGACTTGGGCAAGAGCGTAACCTTGTGGTACAAATTCCTCGTAGACCCATTGCCCGACTCCTCTGTCTGGGATGGTGTTTGGGTTGGATTTATCCCCAGGTGCCCCAAAGTCATAGTAGGGATGAATTGTTGAAATTACGGGTACTTTGACGCCATCTGGAACATCAGGAAGCCAAAGTGAAAGGTGCATTTTTGCTTGTTCAGGGAAGCCTGCATCTTGCTCTTCAGGTGGTAATTCGACTTCGACATAATGTTCGGTCATTGGCAGGATTTCGAATTTATCCTCTATTGGCAATTGACTTCTCGATGAGTTGTTGACCAAGTCCATTTGCCAGCGGTCTTGAATTGAAACTTCCCACCAATTCACACTTTCAGCGCCGCTGTTGAGGTCTGAGGTTGCATGGCTTGCAAGGGTAGATGCAAGGATGATGAAGACGATTGAAATTGCCAATGTCGAGGCTAAAGCAAAGTCCAATGGGCGGCGAGAAGTCGGCTCTGCGACTTCCACCAATTCTGCCATTAACGGCTCGGACATGGAACTTGCAGGCCCCTCTCATGTTTCAGGCTGACGCTTGCGCAGTAGGCCCACTGCCAATGCAATAAGAATCAATATTGCTCCTGAAACCTGCCGAATATTTTGACCAATCCATGACTCTGAAAGGCCATCTATTCCAGCAAGGATTCCAGAGGGATGGACGATTCCAGGGGGTGGTGGTTGTGAATTCCCGCCTTTTGGTCCCCCCGTTGCCTCACCGTGGTAGCACATCAGAAAGTAAGGAAATCCAATCATTTCCACAGTGCTGCCGTCAGTATCGACATGAGTATTACTTGAACCAGATATTGGTGTGCTAACATAGTGATAGATTCCATCGGGATATTCGGGGGTTGGCCCAAACATGCCATTGCATTCATCAAGGTCCCCCAGACCTTCGATATATTCCCAATCATCTGTTCCATCATATCCATCTTGACCACTTGCTTTCAGTTGATATGATGATTTCACCTGCACTACATCACCAACCTCGTTCCAACCATATAAGCCGTATATCGGATAACCATCAAATGACCAGCCGATGATGCCTGAATGGATGCTTGAATTGATTTTAGTCCAGTCATAATCGCTGATGTCTTCACCATCTCCGGGTTGCCAAAGAATACAATTTGCATCCCAGTGATAGTGGTAGGTTGAGCCAGCCGAATGGCCACCGCAGATTCCGAGGTCAATCTGTTGTCTATCTTCATGGTAATATTTGTGATGTAATGCTACAGCATCACCTCCAGGTCCATCTTCAGGTCCAAACATTGGCACCCCATTAACAGCAACTGCTACTGCTCCACGGGCAGGCCCATATTCGTAAGAGCCATCGCTATCTTCGACTGCTGTTATTGGGAAAATCCAATCATAATCTTCTTCATTTGTACAACACCCTTTGGTTGAGGTAAAATCATGATTTGGAATTCCATTTGCAGCGACTTGAATTTCCCCCCCTGCTTCATCTATCGTAACTACTGTGATACAAGTGAATGGGTCATTGGAATTAGCCTGATACCCATATTGCTCATTCAGGTCATAGACAGGTCCAATACCACCATCTTGACATACCCAAGTATCTTCTACTCCCCAACTGATTATTTCACATCCTACAGTATCAACCAAGGTTCCTTCTGTTGTGTTGGGGCATTGGTCTTCTGCATCATTTACACCATCTGAATCGCTGTCTTTTTGGCTGTCTGAACAACCTTGGACATCTGGTTGTTCTCCAATTGGAGTGTCTGGGCATTGGTCTTCAGCATCTGAAACTCCATCATTATCAGAATCCCTTTCACTATCTGAGCAACCATCGGAATATACTGCCTCGCCCTCAGGAGTTGAGTCGCAAAGGTCTTCTTCATCTTCAATACCGTCGCCATCAGAATCTACTTTGGAATCATGTTCTAAGATTACATGAATGATTTTTTCAGTATAACTGAATTTACCGCAGGCCGCGGTGATATCGCCTTCGAGAAGGACTTCATCAGTATTGATTTCCAGTTCCATTGAACCAGTTGAATAATTTAGTTCTGCTAACATTATTGTTGCTGAACCAATTGGGTCATAGCCGACAATACAAGTTTCAAGGAAATAATGGTTGACATTTCCAAGAAGGCTTCCAATGCTGCTATTCTCGGCGGGCTGAATCCATACAAACGAGATTTCTGCCATCGCTTCATTCGGAGGAATAATCTGAATTTCTGCAGTCATTTCAGTACTATGATTTCCATCATTCGCATTTACTTTGACAATCCAAGAGCCTGGATTAACGAATGGACTATTGATGGAGAATGTACCATCGCTGTTTGCAATAACGATGTATGGCCCTGAAATACTCTCAAAGCTCTGCGAATCTAGAAGTTCGTAGGTTATTGTGAGATTAGAGATGTCTTCATCGAATACTGCTCCACGGATTATTGGTTGACTACCATTCCATAGCATACTTGAATTCCACAAAACCAATTGCGGTTCATTATCTATGACAGTATTCACCTCATCCTCTTCCCCCTCATCTGTATCATTTACAGCGACGGTTTCAGGGTCAGAAGAAAAACAACCACTGAGAGGCATCAACACCATCAGCATCGTAACAAACAAAATACGAGACATGGTTGTTACTCGGGGCATGGCTGTTCCTTGCCGACCCCATATATGAATACAAAGCAATTAGAATACAAACTTTCAATCTGTTATACCATTCATTTTGTCAATGCATCTTTGAACTTGGGCATCATCATCAAACCATGACCAAACATCATGAAGGCAATCAATACATGAATCATGCCAATCCAAGGAGTTCCAGAAATAGCATGAGCAAGCCCAATTTGCAAAAGCCACATGGTTGCATAGCCCATTTGCATACCCTTCAATTTCTTATCTTCATGCTTTGATGCCAAGAATAAGCTTAGGCCAATTAATGAAATTACTAAACCAATTTCTCCAGCGCTAGCATGGTAATCTTCTAATAACCAGCCTTCAAATGTATATCCTAGTTGTCCGATTCCTGACATTCCCTGCCAGATAATTAGCGCCAATGAAACTCCAGTTAGAATCATCGACCACTTTAGTAAATTGAGGTTTGCTTGGCTCTCGTTTTCGCTCATCAGATTGTTTCAGAGGGCTTGAGGTGATGAAGCAATCGGAAAAACCGTGAATAATTGCCTTGATTACTGAGAGCCGGCCCAGCATCACCATGAGAGGCGCGAGGATTGTCGTACTTCTCTTATTGTTCGCAGTTTGGGCTCCAGCCTCCAGTACGCAAGGTCAGGTTCAGTCCTCGACAGATGACGAAGACTGGCGTAATCGAACAGTCGACCCTGCTGATTGGACTGATGGGCCGGAATTAGAAGGCTCACCAATGGATGAGCCAAGACCAAACGACCCTGTAATAATCATCAATGTCTCATACCAACCTGGGCATTTTCAATCAAATGTAGATGGTTCAATAGTCATTGAATTATTTGAGGAATGGGCTCCTATCACAGTTGACAATATGGTTGTTCATGTAGAGAATCACATCTATGATGGTACATTTTTCCATCGGGTGATAGATGATTTCGTTACTCAAGCAGGCGATCCAACTTGCAAAACTTCTGGAGTCTATCCTGCCACTAGCCTAAGTTGTGGAAGTGGTGGCACTGGAAATTCAATCCCCTTAGAATTGAATGATAATCTAAGTCATGTCGATGGCGCTATTGGCATGGCCCGAGATACCGACCCCGATTCTGCAGATTCTCAATGGTATATCGCAGAAACTGAGGCTCACAATTTAGACCCTGAAAATAGACAGAACGATGAGGGCTACGCAACCTTTGGAGTTGTTAGGGATGGCATGATGCATGTACGCGCTATCGCCTTGGTACCAACTTCTGATGACCCAACTGGCCTTGAGTCCTTACAGAACCCCGCCTCATCTGCAGGTCGTCCAGTCTATGAAGTTAGAATAAATGAAATTTCCATGCTTGGTGTCATCTTGAATAATACTACAATCGAAGACCCACCACCCATAGCAACTCAGAGTGAAGAAAGTAATTCCTTGGAGGCATTTACGCCTTGGGTGGTTTTAGGAATACTAGTTTTACTAACCGCTTTGGCTTTGAGGGCAGGCCGAATTATCGAGCCAGTGGAACTAGAGATAACCGAGGATTCTGACTTAGGTGAGTAGATGGCACAGAGCAAAGGCACCGCAACTGCAGCCATCATTTTGGTTGGGTTGTTGACAGCCAGTGGAGCAGTCATCTATACTCAACAGATGAATCAACCTGAGGCCATTACCATCTGCGCTGATGATGAAATAAAAGTTGATGGTGAATGTATTATTGAAGAAATATTTCCACCTATTCATGAGGACTGCACTCCCTTAGAGGTTGAAGTAGAGGAAGGATGTAGGCCGCTTCAGCCACCTTCAAATCTTCAATACAACATCGACTCAAATATCTCTTTAGGAGATTCTATTCATTGGATTCCATCTTTTGATGGTGATGGACCGGATGCTTGGTCAGTCATTCCTGAACTGCCATCAAGCATTCACTTGAATCGCGATAGCGGTGAAATTAGTGGTACAATTCTTGAAATCCCAGAAGTTTCAGAATTTGTTATCATAGCCTCAAATCTTGCTGGAATGAATCGCAGTACATTGATTCTCGAAGTTCTTGATAGGGCACCTGCCGGTTTGGATTACCCAACTCATTTCTTTTCCTTCGTCGTTGGAGTTTCGATATTATCATTGAATCCCACCTTGGATGGCGGGGGAGAAGTAGTAACTTGGAGTCTTGAAAACGGCTTACCTTCGGGATTGGTTATCTCAACTGATGGCGTCATTTCTGGCACACCTCAAACCATTATCCCTTGTTCAACATATACAATAAATGCTTCAAACTCCGGTGGTTGGACAAATAGAACTTTGACCATGTGCGTTGATGACCAATCTCCATTCGGCTTGTTTTATCCGGCTGCTCCTCACACTTTCACTGTCAACACAAGTATTGGACCATTGGCTCCTTGGATAGATGGTGGGGAGCCTGTAAACTGGGAGATAAATCCAGATTTGCCAATTGGAATGGAATTCGATAACTCAACAGGTTGGATTTTAGGTTCTTCACCAAATTTGGTGGCTTCAAGTATTCATCAAATTACTGCATCAAATAGCGGGGGTTCATCTTCAACTTCAGTTGAAATAATAATCATAGATGAGCCGGTCGTTAACCTTTCATATGGATTAGAAGAAATTGATTTAGCATGGTTAAGAGAAAGTATTGATATTTCACCTACACATTCTGGGGGGGCAGTGGTTGACTGGACGCTAGAACCCTCATTGCCGACCGGTTTAAGTTTTGATGAAGGCAGAATATATGGTTCAGCAGATACTCTGTACGAATGGACAAATCATACAATTTGGGCCAATAATACCGGTGGCTCCTCTTCCGCAGAAATCCGTTTGAGAATTGCTGATATGACGCCAATGAATATTTCTTGGGATAATTCATCTATCATTACTTTGGCATCTAATGAAAGCATCATCATTGAGGCCTATAATGAAGGTCCAGAAATTGATTCTTGGGAGGTTGAACCAGCCTTACCATTAGGATTAGAATTACTGAATAATGGTAGTATCAATGGCACTCCAATTGAACGAACTGCTTGGAGAACTTATCATCTCTGGGCCAACAACACTGGCGGCACACTTGAGGTAAACCTCAGCATCGCAGTACACGACCTAGATGCAGATTGGTTGGACTTGGTAGATGGGGTTGGAACTCTAGATTATGGCTCATCATGGCCCTCTCTTATCGTTCCAGTAGGAAGGTGGACATTCCCTGTTGGATTGGATTGGAATGATAGGCCAATTATCTCAGCAGGCCATTCTGGAAAAGGTAGAGTTGTTGGTTATGGACACGAAGGATTCGTTGCCAAACAAGGCGGCAGCAATGAAACTACAATGTCACTTAACGCCATAAAATGGGCTTGTGGAGGGACAAGCAAGACAATAGGAGTGCAATCTGATTACAGTCACTTTGAAGATGAATTGACGGTAGAAGGATACAATGTAATCAGCAATGCTTGGCCAGATGATTTATCCTCCTTCGATTGTTTTATCGGCGACTTTTGGAATAGTTATTCCAACACGGAAAACAACAATCTTGAATCTTTTATCTTGAGTGGAAAAGGTGCTATTTTCGGCGGTCATGCTTGGTATTGGTCCTATTCAAATAGCGATGTTGCCCATAATTATCCAGGCAATAAAGTAATGAATACAACTGGATTATTTGTCTCCTCCTCTTCAGGTTCTGTAAGTCTTGACTTAACTGGAAATCCACCTTCTGCGAACTTCAGATTGCACACCGCTCTTACTTCAGTAGAATCACACCTTGCTGGACAGACATTATCAGTCTATGAAAAAGGAATTGCAGCCTCCACAGTAGAACGAGCAGTCGATAACTTACCATTGGACTTCGATTTCGTGTGGGCTCCAGTTCGCAAAATGACCAATGAATCTGGTTGGATAATGATTTCCCCATCCAATACTTTCAGTCTAGCAAATGCAGACCCAATCGAACGCTTGAATTTGAAAATTCAAGACAGGTTGCTCCATTTATTACCGGTAGACCAAATCCCCTATCATCCAAGCACCAAGGAATTTCCAGGAGATGTGCCAGCCAACGCAAGTAGAGTTAGCAGAACAGTAGAAATCAACGGAACTTTTGCCGGCCTACCGAGTAGTTTTGGCTATTCAGGGGCACGCTCAGCAGGAAGGATGAGCACTGGATTATATGCGGCAGCAGGTGAAGTTTTGAACGTGACATTCCCGAACAATATCGTAGGAACGGGAGTCGATATTCTAATCGGTGCCCATACTGATAACCTCTGGGGCAAGGATACATTATCTCGCCATCCTATCATTTACCGAACGTTTAGTGCAACCAGTACAGCCATTCAGGTTGGCTGTGCTTTCGGCGGCACCATCTACATTCGTATTCCAGCAGGTTCAACACTTGGGTCATTCAATGTCAGTATCGATAATGCAGTACTAGCACCATATTGGGTTCAAGGAGAGACCGACCAAAACTTGTGGAATAGTACAATCAGAGATTACCCAGCGCCGTGGGCAGAAGTCGAATCAGAGTTCTTTATTCTCAGCGTTCCATCAGCCGACCTACGCACATTAGACACGCCTGATTTGACCATGGATTTCTGGGACCAAGCATTATCGATGGAACATAACCTCTCTGGATTTACTCCATGGCCAAGGGTTGAGAGGGCTACCTTCGACGTACAGATCAGCGCCGGTTGGATGCATAGCGGCTATCCATTCATGGCCCATACTGCCTCTTCTCAAGGAGTGTTAAACTCTTCACAAATGTGGAGCCAAGGTGACTGGGGAATGTTCCATGAGTTAGGGCATAATCATCAGTGGATGGCATCAACATTACCAGGAAATACCGAGACTACTTGTAACCTCTATTCAGTTCGTTTGATGGAAGACTTAGTCGGCTTAGACATGGGGCAAGGTCATGGTGCGATGAGTGATAGTAGCCGCAAGAGCAGAACTGAAACTTATTTCCAAAATGGCGCCCAGATTTCTTCATGGAGCGTTTGGACCGCTCTTGAGACATTTGTACAAATCAAGGAAGAGTTTGGGTGGGGGCCAGTCACTGCAGCCCTAACAGAATATTACACCATGGCTGATTCACCGAGTGGTGATGATGAAGAATTTAATCGGTGGGTTATCGAATTATCACTTCAAACCGGCTATAACTTAGCGCCATATCATGAAGCATGGGGATTTCCTCTAAGTCAAGAAACTAAAGATGATTTATTGCATTTGCCAGTTTGGGTGGACGACCCTTTGAGAACTTGGGTTTATGAGTATGATATTCAGTTTAGAAATAATAGTGCGGCTAATGTCTCCTCAACTTCTGCAGATTTGGAATGGGATGTTTATGACAACGGTAGTAATACAAACATAACAATCTGTTGGGGTCTTTTGGATGCAGGAAATAACCGAAACTTATGGGATAATTGTGCCTCATATGGAGTCTCAAATGTGGGTCATGATAAACATTCGATAAGTGGATTATTATCACAAAACACCTATTATTTCAGGGTTTTTGGAGAAAATAGTAATGGTGAAACTTGGTCGAATGTGACTAGTTTTACAACTTCCTAACCTCAATATCAAGCACCACATGCCTAACCCGCGGCGCATAGGATTTTACATCCTCAAGGTGCAATAGTTTCACCTCACTTCCCATCTCTTCAAATGATTTCAAAGTCTCTTTCACAAACGTTCCATCATCCAATTCCTGCTGCTCCACATTCATGTGAACATGGATGATTCCTTCTTCTTTCAAGCAATTGAAAGCTAATTCCCAAGCATAAGTTGAGGATGGCAATAATCCCAGCAATACCCTATCTGCAATGCCTTCAAGTTTTGACGCAGTTTGACGATTATCTCCTTGGTGAATATGGCATCTCGACATCACCATATTAGCAACGAGCCCTTTGGTTAGGCCATCGATACTGTCGGGGTTCATCTCGCAGGCATGTACAACCAATGCTCCAGCATTGACTAGAATCGGCAAGGTGTAGTAGCCGATACCGGCGAATAGGTCGACCACTACATCGCCTGCAGCATTGATATCACCCATTCTTCTTCGCTCGGTAATATTGCCGCTGCTGAACATGACTTTACTAGCATCGAAAACATAGCGGATTCCATTTTCTTTATGATTTACCCAACCGTGGCTTCCAAGCAAAATTTCAGCGCGACTTTGGCGCATTGGTCCCGAATCAATTTCTGCGCCTCGCCCAACTCGTTCAACCTTCAAAGCCCTGCATACTGCTTTCCAAGTATCGTCATTTCCATTGGGAAAGGAATCAGAAGGAAGTAAGACCAAGTCGTCTAATAATTCCCACTTTGTTGGTAATTCTACATCTGGTAACTCCACTGCTAGTCTTTGGTGGGGGTTCAATTCTATTCGGGCTTCGAAATTCGATTGGATGATTTCACCGAATAGCACATTTACCATTTCATTTAGTGGCCAAATCACCTTTCCTTGTTGGTGAATTGGATGGAATCCGTAGTCCAGAACGCCGGCATTAAGGGCGATTCTTCGGGCTCTTTCTGCCTCGTCAGATGGTACCTCCCAACCTACCTTTCTTTCCATTCTCTGCCCCCCTACGGGGGGCCTGTCGTATATTCTGTTATATGTCAGCAGTGCATCCTCCCCCTCGGGGAAGGCCATGCGCAGTGCAATTATCGGACGTCGTTCAACGCTATTTGTAGCAATTATTATGCTACTTTCAATTCAATTTGCGGGCCTTCCGCTGGCTTCTGAAGAGGAAAAATCGTTCTCTAGCCATGGGTTCTCAGCTATTTGTGATACTGATTTTACACCTGGTGGTGAATGTGATGAATTGAATCCAGCAACAGATTTGACTCCAACATCTAAAGAATGGATTGAAGGAGACTACACTTTCGACATGATTTCTACTTCTCAAATTGGTTTGTCAATGGAATGGGCAATGTATGAATTCGATGATGACAAAGTAGGTGGTATGACAGAACTATTCCCCGATATGCCAGCCGCTGCTCTGGATTTATTTACCCAAAATGGCCTACCGGCGGATTATTTGAGAAATTTCTTTGGAGTTAATATGGGTCAATCGATGACAGTGGATGAGATGATTCTGAATCAAACTGAATCCGCAGTCAGCGACATGTTAAACAGTGGTTTTGGAGAAATCGCTTCTCTAAATGTAGAGTATCTTGAAAGAGGCTCGAAAGGCACATCAGACCATTGCCTCCAGGACGGTAGCCTTGATTCTTTAAGCGAAGGGGCATATGCAGACGACCCCTATAACCCACCTATTTGCATTTCAATTTCGGCAGTTATCGACCTTTCAACAAGCAAATTCCAATTGGCGGATTCACCAAAACTTGACCTTGAACGTTCCTATCAAGGATTATTGACAATGGGCTCTGAAATTTCCACCCCCTTCACTTTATTCGCAATGGTTGGTCACCAGAATACCTTCGAAATAGAACCTCCATCCTATGCAACAATCAACGGAGTAACTGGTCAAGGAGGTTCAACGCCTTCTCGCTCAGATGGACAATATTCCTACAATGTTGGACGCTGGACTATCGATAATCGCGGCGCTAGTAATACCGATTCAACTCTTGAGCGCAATGTTACTTTAACCATTGGTCGCAGAACAACCTCAACCATCCCAGTGGTAATCGATACCGTGAATGATATTGCTGTTGATATTTCAGTAGTTCTTGATATGTCAAATGAAGATGCTGCTAGTTTAGATGTTGATATTCAATTGAATTACATCGATTCTGATACTATGACAGAATGGGGAATAAGCATGGTTGACAATAGTTCAGGTGCGACTATTCCATGGGTAACGGCTGACGGTATTCGCATGGCTGAAGCCAATGGCCTTGTGGCAATGGATAATTTCACGGATAATTTCCCAGTTGATGCAATCGCTGAAGGAATTAGCGCAATCGTCGGTGAAGGAAAGGTAACCATGGAATCACCGAGTTGGCGAAATATCAGCGGTGTAGGGGGCCTTGGATTCCATCATATTGCAGGTTCTACATGCGGTGAAGCCAATCCCCCGAGCGATGACCACGACCGTTATTGTATTGCAGGACAAAACGCCATGTCAGATACATACCCAGTTCTGCTTGAATCCAGTAGTAACACCTTCCAATTCTCATTACTCGATATGGCAAAGTCCTACATCGACCTCAATGATACAGGCTTTGATTTGGAAGTCATCACTAATTCTGATTTACAGACCATATTAAATGCTGGATTATCGATTGAAACCGACATGGGAGATGGATTCGTCTCAGACATGATTCCAGATAATCTACCTCCAACAAAGGTGGAAGTCACATTAATTCTACCTGATTGGGTTAGTACTCCTGATGGAACAGGTGAGGTGATCTTCTCAAAGACCAGTGCTGTGTTGGGAATAACTGGCACCAACCCATATGATTGGCGTAACCCAATCAAAGAAGGAGATACAACTGTTTGTGCAGCCAACGAACAGACCTGTGCATCCTTTGAAGTAGAACTAGACATTTCCAGTTTTGCCTTACATGAATGGACTCAAAAAGCTGAGTTGGAATTTAGCGGTGGAGCGACATTCAAACTTTACAGATTAGGATTGCCAGACAAGGCAAGAGATATGCTGTCTACTCAAGATGCTACTTTGGATATGCCTGTCGTACCAGCCGACCTTGTTCGTTTAATGATCGATATTGGTAGTAGAATGGATGAACCATATAACACGACAGTACCATTGATGGATGACGAACTTTACCTTGTTTTCACGCGCCAAGGAATAAAGAATTTTGCTGCTGAATTGGGAAATACCCTCACTGACACGATTCACCAAGCCGGCAGAGATATGAAGAGCGAAACAGGACAGGATGTTGACTTTTCTCAAATAGAAATTGTTACTTCGGTCAGCAATTTAGAACCTCCATCAAGTACCAGTGTTGGTGATACAAAACCAATTGAAATTAGTATTGAAATTAAGAGTACAACTTTGACAATTGCTTGGGAAGGAGAGCAAGATTTTTCCTTGACTACAACCAGTATTGCTTCTCCATTTATGCCATTCTTCAACACATTTGCAGACCTCCTCAGAGGAAATAGCCTAATGAATGCGGCAGGAAGTGACGGCAGTGGATATGTGGTCACTGACCCTGAGACGGGTGAAGCATTTGAATTAGAAATTGAAGGAGCAGATTTTGGTGATGACATGGGAGATATCATGCCAGCAGTCACCTTGATTCTTGGCTTACCAGCCGGTCTCTCATTCGGTACTTTTGAATCTGCAAATGGTGGTAGTTCAACCACCGAAGTAGATGGCCGCCAACAAGTCACTTACACAATGCCAAAAGCTGGTGAAACAGATACCCTCTCCATAACTTTCGTTATCGGTTGGGCTTTCCTTTTGCAGGAAGCATGGGGCTATGGTGCAGTCAGCCTTTTGGGAATCGGCTTACTTTGGAGACGCCGTAAGCGCAAGCGTAGTCTAAAGTTAGACAAATTGGAGAATGAATTCACCAGCAAGAACAAGACAAGAGTTTCCGAACGCCAATTTGCGGCGATGGGAGGTTGGGGAGATGATGCAGCAGGTGGTGCACCACCCGCTCCAGGTTCTGGTTTTGGTGGAAACGCTGGTGGCGATGATTTCTTCGAAGATGCTTCTTGGAATTCCTGATTCACCCTTCCGTCAGGCGCTGAACAACTTGTTGGTTAAGTTTCAACGCAACAATGAATGCATCCTCAGCGTCAAAGCCTTAGCAGCCGCAGGACATTCCGCAGCAGTATAGAGATGAATCGCTTCTCGCCAACATATCAATCTATCAGCAGACTGGTGAATTCCTCTCAACGTCCACAAGTCCGCTGCAAGTCGGCGACCAAGACGTGTGCTGATTATCTCATCAAGTACAACTTCCTGAAGAGCATCTATTCTCTGTTCTTCATTCATATTATTTATTGAGAGTAATTTGAGGGAAAGTGCCCTCAATAGATTCGAAGATTCAACACAAATCAATCCTGAAAATTTGATATCTTCTCGATTTTTCATATCTACTATCAGTGGATCTTCACTTGAAGTTGTAGATTCTAAACTCTTTCTAATCGCAGTTGCAGCCTCTGAGTCATTCATTTTCAGTTTGATAGTATGTCTTAGGGAAGCAAGAGCAACGAGAACTTTCTTTCTTTGGTCACTTTGTAATTCTTTCACGGCTATCTCTTGAATCATTTCTTCTACACCTTCAAGACCTTGCATTTCTTCGTCGTCCGGAAGGCGGTCATCTATCATTCTCGTTGCTTCTGAAATTTGCAATTTTACTTTTTCAAGACCGCTAATACTGGCCATCGCTTGTTCAACCAATGTGAGTGCCTCCTCCACTTTTCCTTGTTGGCGAGATAGCCTTGCCTGCAATTCCAAAGGCGGATTTTTCATATTTTTTATTTCCGATTCTGCATGACTTGTTTCGCCTCGGTCTAAAGCGATACATACAGAAAGGTGGCGCAAAGCATCGGCTTCTGGCCATCGTTTACAAGCATCGTCAATTAGAGTCGCCATCGCCGCACTATCATGAAGAATAAGCCCTTCTCCATGTAATTCAAGGTGTTCTTGTAAGTTTTCATCCGCTCCGTTTATTCTCATATGCAATTCCAATAGTCTTGCCTGTTGACCTGAAACTTCAGCCCAACGCTGGGCTGCTATTGCGTGTACCTTTTCTGATTCTTCTTGGCTCCAACTTTCTCTTCGAACATTTCTAACCAGATGTTGTAATTCAACTAGGTCTCCTTCAGACCATCGCATCAAGGCATGTTCATCGAGGGTTTCCATGCCATCATCTCCACCAAGAATTTCCGCTTGAACCGGAACAGGAAGAACGGCAATTCCATCGAGCATTGGAAGCAATTCATCGGGAAGTTGAGTCAGAACAGTATCTTCAACGAATCTACGAATATGAGCCCCTGCAAGAGGCTGTTCTGGGTTCCACATGTGCAAGGCTAATGGGTGACCCCCAAGGTGTTCAACTGCATTAAGGCGTTGTTGTTCATCGATATCATCTCCAAGGATTTCCATTGCAGCATCATCCGAGACTTCTTCGATGCTGATAACTTCGGCGATTTCAATTGGTGAAGGTGCTCTTGAGATGAGGATTAACTGCTGCCCTTTCTTATCTAAATCTTGAATCATTTTGATGATACCCTTGAGGTGTCTATCGTGAATATCTTGCAAGTCATCTATAATTATGACTTCTTCATTACATTTCTCACTAAGCCAATTTGCTACTGCTCTTGGCTCTTCGGGGGCTTCTTGGCCATCCAGTGCTCTTGCTGCAAGTGATGATGAATCATCGTAGATATTTGCTCTAACCCACCTGCAACTTTTTTTGTTTTTGAGGAGGTCTTCAACTAATTTCCTAACCAAAGAGGTCTTTCCAATTCCTGCAATTCCAACAATTGTCATCGAGATAGGTTTTATTTGTGATAATCGTTCAAGGATTTCTTCCCTTCCCTTCAATTCGCTTAGTCCAGGTGGCTCGCCCTTAAGTGAAGATTTTCGAGTAGGCGCTTCTTCTTTTTCTTGCTCTGGTAAGTTTGCAAGTTCTATCCTTCCTGCTTCTGTTAGATGGTAGACGTTCCTCCGGCGGGAACCTCCACCTATTACATGAGCCAAACGGAATTCCACCAAACCCTCCTCCATCAATGCATTCAGGGGTGAATGCAAGGCTGACCTGACCACTCCAAGTGCTTCGGATAGCCCAGGCAAAGAGAGTTCTCTTGGAACATCCCAAGAATCGACTAATTCTTTAGAAAATTTTCCCAACCAACGCAACAGACGAGTCTGCGAGGGAGTGAGCATAGTAGCCCTGAGGTGCGCATGGTTCTTTGTGCCTACCCTTAGTCGTGCAGATGTGCCTGTTTCATCCAGCAGTCTTGACTTACCCGATTCACCGGGGGTTTATTTGTTCAAGAATAAGGCTGGAAGGGTACTCTATGTTGGCAAGGCTACCAATCTTCGAAGCCGGACCCGCTCTTATTTTGCCAAAAACCCAGACAGAGCAATGATACCAGAATTAGTTGAAAAATCAGATGAGATTTCATTCATAGTTACCAATAACCCAAGTGAAGCCTTGGTCTTGGAAAGGCAATTAATTAGGGAGCATAAACCACGCTACAATTCTATGTTAAAAGATGACAAATCTTACCCTTACCTTGCCTTTACAAATCATCAATTTCCTCGCATACTTTACACCAGACATCCTCCTTCTGATTCACGTCATTGGGGGCCATTTCCTGATGCTGGAGCAGCCAAAAGAATGGTTCAGTTATTGCGTCGACAATTTGGTATTCGTGATTGTAAGGAATTGTTACCTCAAGGTTGCCTGTCGATGCATATTGGCTTATGTTCTGGACCTTGTATCGAAGCCGGCAATTATCAGGATAATGTAGATGCAGCTGCTGGTGTTTTGAATGGAGATGCTAAGGTTTTGTTGAGTGAATTAGTATCAGAAATGCAGCAGAATTCAGATGAAAAACGCTTTGAGCAGGCTGCAAAAGTAAGGGATTTAATCGCCTCAGTACAACGAACTCTTAGTCAACAGGTAATCAGCAGCCGGTTTTATCGAGACTGTGATGCTATTGGTTTCGCTAGTCGAGGTGACTTGGCAATGGTTGTTGTCATGCATGCCAAGGAGGGTATAGTTCAATCACAGGAAAAGTGGCTTTTGATTCATCGGGGTGACATTGGTGAAAGCATTGCCCGTTTCATCTCAGATCATTATGCAGCCAGATCTCCACCTCGCCTAATTCTCCTTCCCACTCCGCTGCCTGAGACGGTATCTGCTTGGCTAGATGAACGACGTGGAAGCCAAGTCGAAGTTCGCATACCACATAGAGGAGACCTTGCTACTTTGAGAAAATTGGCTGACCAGAATGCTGATTTACAGGTCGAAAGACAGTTACGGAAACATGCAGGAAGTCTTGAACAGAGGGCGGCAGATGATGGCGCTCTGTTACTAAAACAAGAATCACTAGACCATATTGTATGTTTTGACATGTCCCAATTACAAGGTTCCGAAAGGGTTGGAGCAAGTGTAGTTTTACGAAATGGTAGACCTTCAAAGAAGGAATATCGCACCTACATTATCAAACAAGATGCAATGGATGATTTGAGAATGATGAGCGAGGTGGTAGAACGCTGGCTGAAAAGGCAAGATGAATGGCCAGACTTACTGCTTCTCGATGGTGGAGAAACTCACCTTTCAACAATTAACAAGATGTTGTCAAAACATGGCTTATCAGAGAGGTTTCCAGTAGCAGCATTGGCAAAGCGGGAAGAAACTCTCCATCGCTTAGAACAAGAACCGCTTATTCTCGATAGAATTGGTAGGGTAATCGTGCATGCACGAGATGAAGCCCACCGTTTCGCAAATTCCTATCATCGCAAAAGGCGCGGCCGTAGAACCTTACGTGACCCTCTAGAGAAAGTGGAAGGCATGGGTGCGAAAAAGTTGCAAGCATTATTACGCCATTTCGGAGGTCGTAAAGAAATCAAGCACGCAAGTCGAGAACAATTACTACAAGTTCCTGGAATCGGACCTGCCCTTGCGATCAGGATTTTAGAGTCATTCAAATCCTAGATTCTTCGTATAATTTTTCAAAATCAGCAGCATTTTTTGCATATGTGAAGAGGTCTAGGACCTTATCTCGACCGGTTAACCCTTTCACTCTACGTTGTTGTGGTTCAGCCAGTTCAGCATTGACCTTGGCTGCTAAATCTTCTGCATCACCGAGTTTAAACAAAGAACCAACCTGTGAATCAACCATCTCAGGAAGCGGTCCATGGTCTACAGTAACCACTGCTGTACCACTTGACATGGCTTCCAAGGGAATCAATCCCTGCCCTTCGTAATAAGAAGGATAGACTACCAAATCAGAACTCCTGTATAATTGTGCTAATTCCTCGAATGATAGACTGGATTCAATCGAAACTGCCCCTTCAATACCAAGTTTTTTTGCTTGCTTCAACAAGAATTTTCGCATATGCCCTCGGCCCACAATGACTAGTTTAGCCTGCGGGTTTTTGTCAAGAATATGAGGCATGGAATGCAATAGTAAGCGATTCCCTTTTCGAGCAACTAAACGCCCTACTGCTAACAATAAAGGAGTCTTGGTATCAGGTTCTCCAGAAAGTGCAGCCTCATCATCAGCCCCATACTTCATGCGTACCTTTTCATGATTCAATTGACTATCTTCATCATCCCTATCCAGAGGATGAAATACCGCTTCGTCAACTCCCCAATGGATGACTTCACAGCGCCAATCATTCTCCGGCTTATATCGACTTAGAAAGTCCTCTTTTGTAGCATTTGAATTTGCAACACAAATCTTACTCGATAAAATACCTGCTCTTTCAAAGCGAGCGAACCACCCCCCGCTGAGGAGGATAGCAAGGTCATTGGGATTTTTCCAAGTTGCAGCCTCTTTGTGTTTGGCAGCAAGGCGCATACCATCTCTCTCACCCAACCAAGAACCATGTAGGCTGGAAACTATCGGTGCAACATTTTTCTGCGCCCTCAAATATTGCTTCTTTGTCCAACTAATAAGTGGCAAATGAAGGTGGATGACATCAACAGTACTCCTCCTGTGAAGTTTTTCCAGTGCGCGTAAGGCAGTACGTCCGTATGAACGAGTAAATTGCATGGGAATAGGCGCCCATCCGACCTCAATTATTTCGACCCCAAGTTGAGTTGGAATAGCCTTTCCACCATTACTACGGGTGATTACACTGACTCGATGGCCATTTTTTGCCAAGTGTCCAGCCAAATGGTAAACCACTGACCCCATCCCTCCCCAGCGGGGCGGATATTCTCCTGAAAGCATGGCGATATGCACGTTTCTCATTTATCCGATGGTGAATAGACCTTCAACGATTCTCCAAGCGGTTAAGCAAAATACCTTATTCAGCCTTGATTACATCTAGCAATAGAATTGAAAGGAGAAGGCCGAGTGCGTGGCACGTTGTCTATGACTGACCCACTCCCGATATCAGTTACTGTTATTCTCCCAACCTACAATGAGGAGGCCGCAGTTGGCTTGACAATAGACTCTATTCCTACTGGTTGGTGCGACGAGATGGAAATTCTAATCGTGGATGGAAATTCAACCGACAAAACTCGTGAAATAGCTCTTGAAAAGGGAGCACGAGTTCATATCGAGCCTCGTAAAGGATACGGCAGAGCATACCGAACAGCATTTGATATCGCTAAAGGTGATTACATCATTACAATGGATGCTGATTGCACTTACCCAGCAGAAGTTGTTCCAGACCTCGTAAGGAAACTTCTCGATGAAGATTTGGACTTCATTACATGCGACCGTCTAACCAAGGCCGAAGACGGCTCGATGTCAGGCTTACACGGTTTTGGGAATTGGGTTTTATCCTTCACCGCAAGGATGCTTTATTGGTATGGTATCAAAGATTCCCAATCTGGAATGTGGGTATTCCGTAAATCAATCATGGACAACCCCAAAATGAGACCTACAAATGATGGTATGCCCCTGTCTCAAGAAATGAAAATCTTAGCAAGAAAAGTACTAGGTAAAAAGAAGGCAATTGAGATTGCTGTACCCTACCGAGAGAGAGTTGGGGAAGCAGTCATCCATACCTGGGGAGATGGCTGGAAGAATTTGAGATTCCTATATTTCAAGCGAATAGGATTGAATCGAACAAGAACCCCATGGGGCCACCTTGAGGATAGCAAGGATTCCATGAAAGGTGATGACACCAAGTAAAAGCGACTAATTCTGTAGTGCCCATCCTGCAATAAGTATTTGGCAGACAAGGTCTACCCTCGTCTATGAGCCGAGTGAGAGCCACATCTCTGAGCCTAATTTTGACTGCCATGATGCTGATTGGAAGTGCAGTTGCTCCAATTGCCCAAGCCCAAGCAGTACCCACAGAAGCCCCTGAATCGGTGCTTTTTGGAATTGGATATGAATGGTCAAATTATGATAATGACATCAATGCATTAACTGGAATTTCTCTTGAAAATATTTTGGTTGATGTTATGAAAGCAGCCACTGACTCGGGAATTGAACTTGTTTTGGCTGAAGTCACAAGCGGTTCCTCCTCTGTAATAATCGAACAATATGATGGTGATAGCACCACATGGGATGTCGATGGTACAAGTGTTGACCTAACAATGTCTCACACAGATGTCTTTGTACGCCATGGAATCCTTGTTGATACTGCCGTCATTACCTCGTGGTCAGATGACAGAGCAAACTGGGATTTGATTTATTCAATCGATTCTCAACAATTGTACACCCTCGATGTAGAATATGTAGAGTATATCGATGCTGATGGCCTTCTCTATGGAATGGACTTGCAATTATCGATGAATAGCCAGCAGACCTTGGAGATCGACTTCTTGGGAGAAATCGGTGGAGATGATGCAACCCTTCCCTTCAATATCCAGTTAGATGCGATGGTAAATTACGAAATCGACTCCTTGACGAGTGAAGTCAGACTTGGAGAGCCAAGCCCAATTCACAACTATGTGTCTTCAGACTATGCTGAAGTCGAATGGGAATGTGGAAATGACAATATGGATTCGAGTGTTCAAATGGAATGGGAAGATGTACGGGTTAGAGATAACTGTGATTCATTTACCGGCGATTATTCAACCAGCAGTCATTATTCCCTTGCTCTAAGTGGAATCCCTGCAGAAGATGTGGGTATGGAAGCCGATGAACTCGATATTTCCATCGCTGACCAATTTAGTGATAATGGCCATTTCGATGAAGATGAAATAGAATTCGAAGGCTATATTGGATTTGGAGATTTCCTGCAAGATGTAATTATTGATGAGACTGGAACAGAAGTTCTGGCAGTCGAGATGTTTGGCGCCCCATTCTCCATTACTATGCCCTCTGTTGTCGCCTACAGCACAATGAATGCGGTGATGGGAAGCGGTACTTCGCCAACTATGTGGGATGCTATTGTAGATGAACTCGAATTCCTAGATGACATTGATGGAGGAGAAGCGGAAGAGGAAGAAGGTACATACATCTGTGATAATGGTGAAGAAATTCCGAGCCATTGGGTCAATGATGGCTTTGAGGACTGTGCAGATGGTTCAGACGAAGGCGTAGACGAGGGCGAGGGAGGAGATGACGATACATACACTTGTGATAATGGTGAAGAAATCCCAAGAGAGTATGTGAATAACGGCTATGAAGACTGTGAAGATGGTTCAGACGAAGGCGTAGACGAGGGCGAAGGAGGAGGAGAAGATTGCTACGATGAAAATGGTAATATGGAACCTTGCGATGATGAGGGCGAAGGCCCTGATATCAGCGAGCGCCTTGAAACGATAATCACTGCTTTCAGCGAATCAACAATCGAATCAACAATGGAAGCATTCGGTGATAACTTAGAAGACCGCCTCTCAAACTATGAGGAAGATTTAGCCTATGTTGATGCAAATGCCCGCTTATTGTGGTCAGAAGAACTTGGTAAGTGTGTTGGATTCCAAATCATCGTCGCTGATGAAGATGAATATTGGTACACCCTTGTAGGGCCAGAATCAGATGTGTATAATCAGGCTCCAATATCAACTTCAATAGAATATATTATTGGTGGTTCAACTGCCGAGGATGAAATTATTCTGATGGAGTCAGAGGATAGTTTGGATGATTTGGTGGATGAGAGCGTTCACGATGTTACTGATGTTAACGATGCACTGAGAGGCGCTGGAGTAGACATTCCGGTTGAAGAAGAGGAAGAGGAAGTAGTAGTCCCAGGAAATGAAACAGATGATACAACCATTCCAGATGAAAAGGACGATTCCAATGAATCAGCAGGAGATGCAGAAAAGTTAGCATCTGAAGGTGGCTTTGTTCCATTCGTCTCACCTCTAGCAACAATCGGAATAATCGCCTTGGCAGGTTTGGCAATTAGCCGCAAGCGCGACAAACCATTTGCATGAAGAAACCATTTGCGTAGTATTGAACCACAAAAGGCGGTGGCAGCCAACATGCTACCTCGCCCGGCTGCTACTAACTCAGGGCAGTTAGTCCGATTTTCATTGATGCTTATTCTGATAACGGCAAGTACGGCATCAACTTGGTTCGTCGTCGAATTTGATATGACATATACGGATGGGCTTCCAGCAGGGCCTCCCAATGCTGCAAGCATCAATGCACAATATATCGTGGATGATGAAATCGAAAAGGCATCAATCCATATCGATGGTTTTACTGCTTTCAATCATTGGCTGCGAACTCGAAAATCTCTCGATAGTCTCACCGATAAAGATGTTGAGATTCCAGACCCTGATGAAAAAGGAGATAGTGAAAATTGGCGACTTGATACGACAAGGGAGGTGTTCTTCGCTCTTACTTTTGGCTTATTACTTTGTGAATTATTGCTACTTGCCAAGCGAGGGATACCTTTGAAGGCAATCAGGCTCTTCTTTTGGGTAGCAACCGTCCTTTGTATGTTGGTGGCGGTGCCAATTTCAATTGCCTACGATATGGCGGACGGAGGAGTTTCGGGAGTAGAGGAACCCCCATCAACTGATTTTGCCCATACAAGTGGCGATATGGAATGGTATTACCGTGGTCTTGAATTTGATGTGGAATTTGAATGGGCAGGTTATGATATGGGTTTGATTCCTGGTCCAAATCGAAGTGCTGTAAGGGCTGATGAGCCAGTTATTGGAACTCCAGACCATGATAGTAGAATCGCCTTTGATGGAAATCTTAACATCGATTCAGCAGGGGCACTCCAGTATTTGTTGTTCATTCCAATAATATGGTTCTTATTCCCTACCAAGAAAGAATTAGGGGTTAACAAGGAAGAATTAGAGGTCAATCATTGAAGGGGCATCTTCCTGATGCTGTTCCTCCACAAGAGCAGCCTGATCCAAATCTGAAGCAAGGCTATCCTGAACAGTAGTATCGAATGATGACCATGATTCTACAATATCCATTTTGCTGAGTTTCTTGCGGCGTCGAGTTGCCAAGAAAACAAGAATCAGGATGACAAATGCGCCGCTACCAATTCCACCTCCGACATAGCCCCAGTTAGTTTCTGTTAACGCTTCATTGACCAACAAGTCATGGGAAAGAGTTGAGGTCACCACATCATCACCACTATGGTCAGTTGCTACAACCTTCAATTGAGGTCTACCCGCTTCTTCTGGAGTGAATTCCAAACTACCCGTCCACAATCCATCACCTTGGTCGACCAATTGGAAGGTCCATTTTTGGATTCCATGATTGATGGCTGCTTCAACTTCTTCGGTACTTCCATCAGCATCACTTAGTTGAACTGAAACTTTGATAGTTGATTTAACACCGGCTTGGAAAGAATCCTTTGAAACTATCAAGTCACTCAATGATGGCCATGATTCACTGAGTGTAAGGTTGAAGTGGAATTCATCTGAGACTCTGCGGGTATCTTCAACAACCAACTTTAGATGATGATTCCCAGGGCTTAATTGAACTTCTCCCCATTTACCGTTGAGAATTGAAACCCATTGGTCATTTATATTCTCGAACCATTCATGACTAGAGATATCTCCATCGGCATCATGAGAAGAGTTTCCTGAGAGGGTGATGCTTTGGGCTGGGCTCATTCTTTTGCTAACACCAGGTTCTACCTCTGGAGCATCTACAACTGCCACTGGAGCAGAATCTGCTACGACTAAGGTGATGCTTTCATTGCTAATTCGACCGGTAGCATCTTTCAAAGTAAATGTCAAGATATGAGTTCCGGATGGTAAGTTGATTGCATAGGTCATTGCAGGGTCCACGTCTTCCAATAAGGCTTCATCGACTAATGGATGGTCGCTGTTCAAACTCATGTTGTAGGAATCCCCATCATAATCTATGGAGTAAGATGCATCGATCCATATTGTATCACTGGAAAGGAATCCTTGACCATCTGAAGGTGTGATTAGCCCGAGTACAGGAGCGGATTCCTCTACTTCAATAGTGAAAGAAGTGGAATTAACTCCTCCACGCAGGTCATCCAATGTCAGGGTAATCGTATGGCTGCCTGTTGTAAGGCGGCCAAACCATCTCAGCCAATCCTCACCATCAGGAGTTAATGTCCCAGTGAGGTTTGAACTCCAGTCAACACTTAGCCAATCTGAACCTAATGGGTTTTCAGAACTTGAGCATAACCAAATCCCTGCTGCAACATAAGTCGGACACCATGAATCCCAATCGCCCGAACCTTCAGCACTGAATTCGATTAGGGTTGAACTGTCCACAGTCAAACCATCTACGGGGGATTCAATCAAGGTAACAGGTATGCTGTTTTCCACCTCTACAATTGTTGAAACTTCAACTACTTGCCCGAAATGGTCAGGTTCATCATCCCAGATTTGCACCGTTATGGTATGCCTTCCACGAGAAAGGTGTCCTTGCCAAGAGAATAAACTGATGCTGGTATTGGAACCACCTAGTAAGCCATCTATATCTGAGAGCCAGCGAATACCCATTTCATCACCTTCAGGGTCATAGGAGGCTGTAGAATCTAAAGTTACCATTTGATCAGAGGTATTTGCATCTCTTGTTACTACGAGGTCAGGAGTTGGTAATTCATTGAATAAGTGGACTTCTATGCTCCAAACTACTTCTGGATTGATGCTATCGCTGAAGCCTATTTCCACTGTAAAATTTGCTTGAGGTGAATCGGCAAAACTCTGATTCCATTCTCCTTCGCAATCAGTTCCTGTGCAGTATTGGGAAGAGGACCAATATGATGCCCAAACTCTTCTGGTTAGTTCATCACCTTCAGGGTCACTGGTTGAAAAAGTATCAAAGGAGACAGTTGAGGTCCATGGAACTCGCAATACATTGTCTGCATCTGGAGTTGGAGATGTAGTGATACTGATAGTCGGTGGCAAGTTTACCAATTCGATAGTGCGAGTTTCTGTAGCATTATTTCCGGCACTATCCCAAACTTCGAGAGTTATGTCATGAACTCCGTCAGAAAGAGGGCAGGTCCACCCGCTTCCGCCCCAATTCACCACATTGGTTGCCAAATATAGGTGAGAATCACTACTTCCCCAGCTTTGGCCTCCAGTACAAGCATCAACCAAATCACCATCAATGCTGCTGGTCCAAGTTGCACTAAGTGAATCATCATCCAAATCCCAAGAATCCGTTGCGTTGAAGATGACAGCAGAACCACTTGCGAATATATCTTGGTCGATAGGAGTAGACCAAATAATGAATGGTGGTTGATTTGTCAGGTCAAGAATACAATAAATGATTTTATCACTATCAAGGGTGAATGTTGTGGTATTTGTTGTATTATCATATGAGCATTGAATATCTACTTGGGAAAAAGCAGAAGCCCCACTTGCATCCCATCTTTGTCCAATGAAATTAGGGAAGTCATCGAAGCCATACCAACCGCTAACATAGTCGAAATCAGTTGAATATTGGTCGAATGTGGCCTCCATATCGGCTCTCGGGATTCCATTTCCTCTTTGGTTGTGAACCCATATTCTCATGTCCCATGCTAAGTCGATGAATGCTCCATTGGCAATAACTGCTTGATTCATATCGATATTATCTGGTTTATGCAATCTAAGTGTAGATGATACATCCAAAGAGATGACATGAGCCCCACTCTCATCATAGGTGTTCGACCAATTTGCATTTACATTTTGTAATTCTACAGTACCGCTGCAATCACTGCTGATATTCATACCATGGCCGATTAAGTAAGGATGATTAGTAAGTCTTAAGCAGTCGCTTCCACGAAGAACTGCGTTGGATAATTCACTGGTCCATACTCCATTGTGGTCAGCATCCCAAGACAAGCCATTATGCGAGCCATGCATCTCCAATCCATCGATTACGCCCGCTGCTTCCTTCAAATCGATGGCAGGACCACTGCGATTGACGAAACTACGAACTGCATGAAACTGAAAGCGTCCGCCTTGATGAGATAAGGTCAGGCCACCATTATCAACATCGATTGCGGGAGTGCCATTTTGAGGGTCATGGATACTGACATTGCTCAGCCATAAGTCCACACTATCTTCCGCATATACTCCACCCCATGCATCATTTCTCAAGAGACAATTATTACATGCTACATCACCACTATTGGATTCAACATCATTGGCTTCTATGAATACTAATCCAGCACCATCTGAAGGGCCGCTGGATGCGTGGCCATTGCCATCAGTTGTTAGATTGGTAAATTCTACTTTACGAGAATCGAATACTCTGGCTCCAGATAGTCCATTACTGATGAGGTTTAGGCCATCGACAACTAAAGACGAACCGTCAACCCACAGACCTTGCTCGGTATTGTTTTCCAAAGTCCAATCGCTTCCTAGCATGGCTCCACCTGCTTCACTCCAAATCCCAGGGCCGGGTGAATCCTTGACTGTTAGATTATGAAATTCAGGAGCAAAGAAGGCTGCTCTGTTGTGAATGCTGGCCTTGTGAGAGCCTTTGTTGGGGTTTCCTGAATTCAACACTGTTGTATCCTTGAAAGTAGTAAATGAGTCTGTAAAATAGAGTCTTATCCCTGGGGCTACGTTATCCTCAATGAGCGCATCTTCAATCCACGCTCCGCTGGCATTGATTTCCACCGCTGCTTCAGACCAACCTTGGGCTGCTGCTCCAGAGCCTCCAGTTCCTCGAACTTCCAATCCTTCAATGACAGCGGCTTGATAATTTGTATAATTTAGATGATTTTCCTTGTCCACCAATAAGCCGCGGAATTGACTATCCTCGATGACAACTCTGCGCATAACTGCTCTAGTAATTGAGCCGTCGCTGATATGGCGAATAATCACACCATTATCACATTCATCGATGTAAATATCTTCAAACAGCATTTGGGAATCTTCAACCCAAATTGCTGCTGATGCAACAAGTACAGCGCCTCCAATATCAGTCAAACTTAGATTCCGATACAATCCACCGGAATTTCCCCAAATATTTACTGCTCTTGTTTCAAGCCCGTCAGCTGTGAATCCATCTATTATGGGAGTAGAGAAATTGCCAACAGATAGTCCGATGCCCTGCCTCCATGTCAACGCGTTGGAAATATCTTGACCACCACCTTGAATTGAGAGACTTCGGATTATCGGAGATGCTGAGTCGTAAAGGTCTATTGCAACAAAATCCGCATTTTCAATATGGACATTGTTTAGACCTGGATTACTGTTGTAGATTGTTATTCCATATTCAGCGTCTTCGATGGTAAGATTATCAATAATACTACCACGGTTACGGGAACTAGAATTGAACTGAACACCATCATGATCTCCTGCTCCTTGGCTGTGTAAAATAACCGGACAAGATGTTGTACCTTGTATCGTTAATCTTCCATCAACTACAATTCTGATATTCGTTGCCATCCAAATTTGGGTGCAGTCAGTTATTATGAGTGAATCTGATGAAGATACATGATAAGAAGAGTTGAGCCAAACATTTCCACTCCAAGTGGTAGTGGCTCGAGACTGGGTTTCTTTAGTTTGAAATTCTAAAGAAGGTAGAGTTTGAGCCCAAGGAACTAGAGTCAATAAAAGCAGGGTAAAAACCACCCAACTGGACCTTGTAAACTGCTTCATATGTGATAAGGCGTGCGCCTCTTGTCTGTTAAAGGAACCCCGTTATGTGCAGTTTAGAGTTCTGCGCCAATCAGAGTTTTGGTATCTTTGATACCCTTGATGGTACGAACCTCTTCGACAATACAGCGAGTTAAGGATGCTTCGTCATCGGTTTGAATTCGAGCGATTAAGTCATATTCGCCAAAAAGCATCCAACGGTCAGTAACCAGTTCGATTTCATCTAGCGCTGCTCGAATATCGTGTTCAAAGCCTGCTGAAGTTGTAATTAATACGAATCCTATTGCCATTTCATTCACCTTAGTAATCAACTGCGATTAGAGTCTGGGTATCGCGAACACCCTCAATTTGTCTGAAATCTTGCATCAAATAGGATGTAAGTTCCTTGGAATCTTTTGCGGTAACTCTTGCCAGTAAATCATATTCGCCATATAGGACGTGTAATTCTGCTACATTTGAATGGCTATCGAGAGCGGAATAAACTTCTCTTTCGTGTGAAGGTTGGGTTTTGAATAAGATGAATGCTTCAGGCATGATGTATCCCTACAATGCAGTCGACTCGCATTCCCTTTTTGATGCTTACGCCTTGTAAAAATAGGCAAATATAGTCGCAGTATGACGGTTATCAATAACGACCACGTTGTTGTGGTGAAGGTCCGCGCGAGCCTGGCAATGATGGCCCTCCGCCCATTCCACCTGAGTCACCTTGGGGCTTTCCTCCCAGTAGGCGAACTTGCTCTTTATCTTCAAATTCGTCTCGTATTCTCTCAAACATATTCCTCAACAACATACCGTGTTCTACCTTCACCTTCTTGTGGATAACCGCTTCGTCAATATCTTTTTCGTATTCTTTCAATATATCGATGTCCTTACAGTCACCTAACTTGCGCTTCAATTTATTATAGCGCCTGCGCTTTCTCGTCGAAAGCAAGATTGAAAGAGGAATCATTGAGATTGGAAGTAATAATTCGCTGGTTATTAGATCGATAACCACGGATACAGAAATCTCCATTCCTTCGGGGTCATATTGAGACTTGAACCCTTCACCTGGAACATAGAACAACCCTGTATCCTGATTTCCATAGATATTGAATGGTGTTTTGTTCACATCCTTGTAATCACTACCACGCTGCTTTTCCATGTCATCAGGGAAGCCATCCCCATCTCTATCCTCGTCCAATACATCGGGGATAGAATCTCCATCGATGTCCGAAGGACTCGAATCAGCATCGAAGATATCGAATTGAAGGTTTCCAGATGAAGCATCCATTTCATTATCATTTGTTATGCCATCCCCATCGATATCAGGATCGAGAATATCTGGCATTCCATCTTCATCTAAGTCGGAACAACCCATCATAAATCTCGAACTTGTTCCAGGAATACTCGGGCAATCATCTGTTAATACATGTCCAAATTGATCAGCCCAGCCATCTCCGTCAGCATCTGACCAGATGTCAGAATCGGTGGGCCAGCCATCGCTGTTGTCACCAACCCCATCTCCATCCGAGTCAATCCATTCATTATCATCTGTTGGAAATTGGTCGATTGAATCATTGACCCCATCGTTGTCTCTGTCTCTGGTACAATCAACAAAACTACCATTTGTCCCCACTCCCACGCAGAAATCAGCATTATCTCCAATACCATCTTTATCCGTATCTTTGCGTTCTGATGGATCTTCAGGGAAGGCATCGACTACATCTGCAGCGCCATCTCCATCGTAATCTAGCGGTTTGGATTCGGGGTTGTTAGGATTGGTACCCAACAGATTTTCCATGGAATTATTGAACCCATCGCCATCAGTGTCCTCATCCTTAACCAGTGTGGTTTCACAATTTGGTTTGATGAAATCAGGCATTCCATCTTGGTCCATATCATGTGCAGCACATTGGTCATTCGGAAATTCATCACCATTTGTACCATTCAAATTGTCTCCAAAACCATCTCCATCAGTATCTGCCCATTGACTAATGTCATTCGGAAAAATGTCGCCTTGATTCCATAAGCCATCATTGTTTGACCAACCATCCCAATCGGTGTCAATACAACCCATTCTATCTTCATATGACCACCCAAATTGCTTGGGGCAGTCATCAAAACCAACTGGGCTTAATCCATCATCTTCGAATCCGTCATTGTCAAAATCAAGAGGTGAAGGGTCAGAATTCATGGCACCTTCAATGAATATGCCCGGCCAGTGGGGTAGTCGTTCATCAGTAGCATCATAGTTATCTCCAAAACCATCTCCATCAGTATCCTTCCATTGAGTTGGCTCTCTCCAAAAGTCATCACCAAGATCGGACCACCCATCTCCATCTTGGTCTGGACATCCGCGACGGTCCTCAACCGAGTCACCCCAGTAATATGGGCAATTATCGGATAATCGTCCGTTAGCATTGTCTCCAAAACCATCATTGTCGGAGTCAGTTGTTTGAGTTGGATCAAGGATGTAATTGTCATCTCTATCAGGAACTGTATCATAATCTGTATCCTGAACTCCGTAAATAATATCCCATTGGGAAGCAAAATTCATCTGTAGAATATCTGCAGATCCATCTCCATTGAAATCTGAAATTCGGAAATCCCTGTTGTCTTTGTAGTCTCCTGCCTCCCATATCAACCCTACAATTCCACTAGTATCGACATCATGTACTCGCATTTTCTTGTTTGCACTGGTTCCAACCACCAACTCGACAAATCCATCTTGATCGATATCATGTAGGTCGAAAGAATTCGCAGCATAGACGGTTTTTGATGTTACGACATATTGGAAATTCGGACCTAGGTAAAGGCTGATGACATTTCCATCAATTGAAAGCATATCCAAAGTCCCGTCAAGAGTTGCATCATAGAAAATACAGCCTTTACCATTGCTGTTCACAATCCATGGAGTAGAACTGAAATATGCTCCAGAAGCATTGTAAATCTCGACCGTTGTTGCCAAACATCTAACGAATTCCTTATCTCCATCTCCATCCAAATCAACAAATTTAGTTAAGCTAGAAGCATAAGCATTTACAGTTGCAGAAGTCCAAGCCACTCCGAAAACATCAGAGTTTTCGTAATATTCGATTATTCTAGCGACATTTCCAGTATTGGTGTCAGTATTATCCAAGACTTCAAAGGAGATCTCCATTTCTCCATCATCATCGAAATCGTCGATTAGTACTGAATCATACCACGGATAGTCGGAACCTCCCGGCGCCTCAATCGTTTTCATGTTCGTATTATTGAAAAATGATGTAGAATTGGCCCAGAAAATCTCCAGCGCCTGACCGCTTCCAATCACGATATCTTTCAATCCATCATGATTGATATCGCCAACATCAATTGAGCGAGGGTTGTAACTAGTTGTCAATACATAATTTGGGGACGGGGAGAAAGCACCAGTTCCATCATTGAGGTGAAGTCCTATTCTATTGCTAACTGAGGCAGTGATAATGTCCGGATATCCATCACCATTCAGGTCAGCAACTGTCCCTACTGAGTTGGATGGTTGAGTAGGAGCGCCAGGTGAAAATAGAGTACTACCTACTACATTGTCAAGAATGGATCCTCCTTGATTGAAGATTGCAATCGGTCCCCCAATTGTTATTGAAACGAAATCATGAACTTTATTGCCAGTGAGGTCTCCTGCCAACAATAGGTCTCCTTCTAATTTTTTCAATGTCGAGAACTTATTAGTGGTACCAGAATCGGTAGAGCCTTGATTAAGTAATATTTCATTGCCCCAAAGTACATCATTCAACCCATCTTTATTCAGATCAACGACAGCATCAACTGGAACCTCCACATTGCACACGTGGTTGTTTTCATCACAGAGTTCAAAAGTATATGCGTTTGAACTGGAATAGGTCTCAGGAAAAACATCCAGCCCCCCTGTTCCATCATTGAACAGGAAGAATGAGGTGAATGTAGCGGAGATTATCAAATCTAAGTTACCATCATTGTTCAGGTCTCCCGCTTCAATTCCCCATACATATCCAATCCAACTATGCCCGTCAAAACTCCAATCAGCGGAAGGTTCGGTACTTGGCCCATTGGAATCAGATTGGTGGATATGGATATCTGGGTAGTTCAGTGCCATTCCAGTTGCGTCCTCTTGTATTCCAGAATAAATCAAGTCATCGTATCCATCGCCATTGATATCGGCTAATTCAACAGCCGTTGCCAGCCCTACATCCCTGCTCCAAGTCTTGCTAAAAGCTATTCCAGAATCTTGATACTGATTCGTGAAAACGTTGATGCGCTCTCTGACCGTAATTGAGAAGTATTTTGAAGAAACTACGATATCCGGTAATCCATCGTTGTTCACATCACCAATTGAAAGCCCAAACCAATCTCCTGCATCATTATTGTTCGTTGAGTTGACCAGTTCCACTCTGCTGATTACATTAAAGCCGTCCATTTCGATGATTCCTACTCCACCCGTCCCTCCAATAATAAAATCAAGGTCCCCATCGTTGTCCAAGTCTACAGCGTGGACTTTTTTGGGTGTACCAATATTGAAATCTGTGCTCATGGTGGAAATAAATCTTGATTCATCAGCCGGATTTTGGAATTCTCCCATCACATTTTCAGAGAATTCAACATAATTCCCTGCAGTCAGCGCTAGGTCAAGATCGCCATCGTTATCCAAGTCGCCGAGTGCTCCATCCATAATATTGGAATAGGTAATGAAGGACTCTGAAAATGGCAATATTTCCCCGTTATCAGATATGGAGAACACTGGTTCTGCTTCACAACTTATACTACAATCCTGTGGATTCAGTACAGGTTGATGAGGGTTCCATGGATGAGAATCAATTGGACTGTTTATTCCATCAGCATCTGGATCATCTGCAGTGGGGATGAACGGGTTTGTTGGCTCCCACCAGGCATTGGTTACTTTGTGATATCCCCCGACTTCAAAGTTGTCTTTGGACTGATTACTGCTTTGACTGAAATATTTCGATTGTTCATCAACAGTCTCCGTGAGTAATGAATCAATGCTCTCATCGGATTCATTTGCTATCGATAAAAAAGGGCCCAACACAATTATCAGAGTGAGAATCAATGCGGCGATGGGGAGTTTATTCCGGGCGTTAGGGTCATGGGCAAGGCTCGTCATCACCTCGCCAAGTCGCGGACTCCTACATGAGGGGTGCGCCGGCAATACCGCTAATTGAGACCCAATCGGCGATTAGGTTATTCACCAACTCCGCTCTTTTGGAGCAGGCGTTGGCCTTCCACGCCCTTGACTTGGTCCTCCACTGTCACCACTTCGCTGGGGGATGCTGGGTTTGTCCTTGGCTTCACTCATCTTGTCTCGGATTCGTTCGAATAGATTTCTGAGCAGCATGCCATGGTCAACCCTCACCTTCTTTTTCATAATCAAAGTATCAATATCTTTCTCAAACTCTGATAAAATATCAGCATCCTTACATGCTTCAAGTCGCTTCTTCATCTTCTTGTAGCGTCGCCCCTTTGCAAGCAATGCAAACATGGTTAATGGTAGAATTAGCATTGGAATTAGGAATTCACTGGTAACCATATCCAACACCACTGATACAGAAATTTCCATACCATTGGGGTCATATTGAGACTTGAATCCCTCACCTGGTACGTAAAAGAGTCCAGTATCTTGGTCTCCATAAATGTTGAAAGGAGTTTTATTTGTATCCTCATGGTCGCTGCCTCTTTCCTTCTCCATGTCATCAGGGAAGCCATCTCCATCGGTATCCTTGTCCATCACATCGGGGATGCTATCTCCATCCATATCTGGAGGTGTTGAATTAGCATCAAACGGGTCATATTCCATATCTGAAGTTGACGCATCCATCTCATTGTCATTGGTGATTCCATCACCATCGATATCTGGGTCGAGTAAATCTGGCATTCCATCATCATCGATATCTGAACACCCCATCATGAATTTTGAACTGCGACCAGGAATACTTGGACAATCATCGGTTAGAATATGGCCATACTGGTCGGCCCATCCATCTCCATCTCCATCGGACCAAATCTCGGGTTGACTCGGCCAAACATCGCTATTATCGCCATATCCGTCGCCATCTTGGTCAGACCACTCAGATGCATCATCAGGGAATACATCGCTTGAATCGTTAAAGCCGTCGTTATCTCTATCATCAGTGCAATCTACAGTAGCATTCGCATCTATCGAAAAACAGGTATCGTTATTATCTCCAAATCCATCTGCATCGTAATCGGTGGATTCGTTTGAATCATCAGGAAAAATATCAACAATATCGGCTACATTATCACCGTCTCGATCGAGGCAACCAGTGAATGGTTCTCCAGAATTTCCGTACTGATCAGGGCATTCATCATCATCGTCGGACCAGCCGTCCCCATCTGAATCAGGACAGCCAACCTTGCCTAGTGTTGAATCTCCCATTTCATATGGACAATCATCTTTCTGGTTGGCATCGCCATCATCACCGTAACCGTCGCCATCACTGTCAAGTTGCTGCGTAGGGTCTCGTGGGAAATCATCGTAGTCGTCTGCAGCACCGTCGCCATCTGTGTCAATGCAACCAAAAACAGGGTCGGTTGAATTACCCGCTTCGTAGATGCATTCATCCGGTTCCTCTCCGTCCATATTGTCCCCATAACCGTCGTTATCGGAGTCTTGCCATTGGCTGATATCATCAGGGAACGCGTCAGGTGAGTCCCCGTTCGGGTCATCTCCATAGCCATCACCATCGGAATCCTGTGATTGGGTCCGATCAGCAGGGAAATCATCCGCATCGTTCGCTACACCGTCGCCATCGTAGTCATGAATAGAGGATGTGGCATCTTCTGGATATGGGTCGTTGCCATCTGAGATACCATCTTGGTCGCTGTCTGGACAACCCATTCTATCGACCCAAGAGTTGCCGTATTGATTCTTGCACGGGTCAGATTGGTCCTCGTATGAGTCTCCATCCGCATCTGGGCAGCCATACCATGTTTGATTTGCTCCACTTGGCGATATTACTCTACGTGTGGAGGTTCCAGGATTGTTATCACATGAATCAGGATATTCTCCTGTGGGATTATCACCATATCCATCACCATCGTTGTCTCGATATTGACTTACATTGTTTGGATGACTGTCTGCTTGACCTTGTGGGTGGGCAAAGTAACCAGGTGTGGAATCAGAATATCCATCTCCATCTGAATCTGTGCATCCGAATCGGTCCGTTGTTGAGGTTCCACTTGTGGTTGGACATCTATCTGGTTCAAACGCCCCAGGGGCTTGATTGTCTCCATAGCCATCACCATCTGAGTCCTGCCATTGAGTGAACACGTTGAGGAATTGATCTCCTGAATTACCATTGGCGTTGTCTCCATGCCCGTCGCCATCAGTATCAGTATTCTGGGTATTATCTGCAGGGAAGGCATCGGTGTTTGAACCGCTACTGTGGTCAAGGTATCCATCGTCATCCCAATCCTCTATGTCAGAGGTTGCATTGTTAGGATATGGGTCTACATTGTCAGAGATTCCATCTTGGTCGGAATCCGGACAAGCGAAACGGTCCACCCAGGAATTGCCGTAACTGAAGGGACACAGGTCGTCTGTATTTGCATAACTATCAGAATCAGAATCAGCGCAGCCATATTTCGTCGTATTGGCACCATTACTCACGCCTCGTGTCGAGGTTCCTCTTTCAAACTTGCAAGCATCAGGGGTGTTTCCAGTAATACTATCACCAAAGCCATCATCATCGCTATCTTCCCATTGTGTTGCATCATTCGGCAAGTCATCGGAACGGTCAGCGTGACCATCTCCGTCAGTATCTGGACATCCTTTATCTAAAAGTAAGGTGATGTTACCCCAAGAGAATGGACATTGATCAGCATTGTCTCCAAAGCCATCATTGTCTGCGTCATTCCAATCATTTCCGTCGCTATCATCGACATCGGTTAAACTGCTATATCCATCTCCATCATTATCGGTGCAACCAAAGAAATCCACTGTTGAACTACCCCATATCGTAGGACAGTTATCGGGACTGGAAGCACTTTGCACCCATTGTCCAACGCCGCCTGCCCGTGATAGATTCCAGGCTCCGTCACCCCAATTATCACCATATCCATCATTATCAGTATCCGACCATTGGGTCTGGTCACCTGAGTGGCTGTCACTCAAGTCTGAATACCCATCTCCGTCGCTATCAGGACAGCCGTTCACGTCTTCTGTGGAGAGACCATAGACAAAGGGACAGTTATCGAATGGTGCAACGGCTCCTGACAGTGTGGACTCTTCGAACCCATCATTGTCGTAATCCAAGGGATATGGGTCTTGCAGATACGCATTGGCTATGTATTGGCCAGGCCATGCACCCGAGCGGCCAGCATCCCAACTGCTGTTGCCCCAATTGTCTCCACGTCCATCTCCGTCAGTATCCACCCATTGGGTATCCTTTCTCCAGAAGTCATCATTGAGATTGGATTGACCGTCGCCGTCCTCATCAGGGCAGCCAATCCTGTCTCTCCAGGAATCTCCCCAGTAACCTGTACAATCGTCCGGACTCCATCCACTGGAAGTATCCCCATGGCCATCGCCATCAACATCGGTGTATTGAGTAGGATCATTATCCAGATCATCATTGGAGTCAGAGTACCAATCTCTATCTGTATCTGATGTACCATAATAGATCTGGACAGGATCATTTTTGTTGGCTATAGTAAGGTCAAGTAATGAATCTCCGTTCACATCTGCGAAAGTGTGGTCTTCGCTGTCAGTGGTCTTACCACTTTCCCAGGCAAGACTAAAGTCGCCACTACCGTCGTTTATGTAGAGTAAATCTGGATTCATATCTATTGCAATCGAGATATCGATGTCTCCATCACTATCTACATCTCCAATACCGGAACCATAGGTGCGATCAGAAGCGGTTCCGACATACAAGGATGAAGTAGTCGGTAAGCCATTTCCAGAATTAAGATAAATTTTGTCTTTACCTAGCCAGTTCCCTTCAAAGAGGTCAAGGTCTCCATCGTTATTGAAGTCTGCAATGTGAACGGTGGCTGTGTTATCATTAGTCGTCGTTGTAGTGGACCAACTTGCCGTAGTTGATAGTGTGGTTCCGGTCCCGTAAAATGCTTGAGTATACTGATTATAATTGCCAGAAACCAAATCAAGGTCTCCATCTCCATTTAAATCCCCTAAACTGATATCTCTGGTATCTTGGCTGTCTGAACTTGACCATCCTGCCGTAGTGGAGAGTCCTGAACCACTGTTGAAGAATACTTGATTCACATCACCGTAGTTTCCTACTGCTAGGTCAAGATCACCATCATTATCGATGTCACCGAATTCAATTGATACGGTATTCTTGCTGTCTGAACTGGTCCATCCAGCGGTTGTTGAGAGGTTCCCTCCAGTATTGAAGTAGATTAGATTTGCTCCATTTCTCCCCATAGCGAGATCGAGGTCTCCATCATCATCTACATCCACCCATTCAATATCGTTCCCACCACCACTGCTTCCAGTCCAATCAGCTGAGGATGAAATTACGCCGTCTTTTTGGAGATAGAATGTATTGCCGAATGCAAGATCGAGATCTCCATCGTCATCCACGTCGCCCCAATCTGTATGGTAAACAGATGCACTGCTGCTTTCCCAACCTGGTTCCGTTTCAAGAGTACTTCCTCTATTCATGTATACTTCTACAGGTTCATTGTCGTTTGCTCTGACGAGATCCAATAGTCCATCTCCATTGAAATCAGCCCAAATGATGTCATTTACCACCGCGTCATTATCTGGGGTCCATGATGATGTTTCTTCGAGGCCTCCGCCTCGATTGATATACAGAGAGGTTTCCTCTTGCATGGAACAACAACCGTTTCCTTCGATGAGGTCAAGATCACCATCTGCATCGACATCACCCCATGCGAGTGAAGTCGGTTTCGTTGATGAATCACTACTCCAACCGACATTCTCTGATAGACCACTTGCGGAATTGTAGTAGATTTGTGAGGTGCTTGATTTGCTTAAAGCAACATCTAGGCGTCCATCTCCATCGCCATCACCCAAAGCAACGGCTTTATGGCCGGTCTCAGATGGAGACCAACTACTAGATGCAGTGGAACTTAAGCCGGAACCAGTATTGTAGAATATCTGAGGATTATCATTATAATTGGCGACAACCATGTCAAGGGTCCCATCACCATCTATATCGCCTAGTTCGATGTCGAATGTCCTCTTTTCGTCAGAACTACTCCATCCTGCAGTTGTCGATATAGTTCCAGCGTTGTTGAAAAATACTTGATTGACGGCCCATGATGTAGAAGCACTGTGAGAATCACCGTTTCCTACTACTAAATCCAAATCTCCATCTCCATCAATATCACCTAGAGAAATCGCCTTCGATTTCTTTGAATCAGAACTTGTCCAATCGGCTGTTGAAGAGAGGTTATCTCCATTGTTTAGGTAGATATAGTTGTAAGTTTTTGTCGCTACGGCTAGATCAACATCCCCGTCTCCATCGATGTCTCCCCAAGCTAGATCTTGCGTGCTTGTAGAGGGTGATGCCCAATAGGGAGTGCTGGATAGAACCCCGTCCTCATTCAAATAGACTTTGTCTTGAGCCGTCTTGAAGCCAATAGCGAGGTCGAGGTCGCCATCTCCATCGATATCACCGACGGCTACAGCTTGTGCATTGAGAGATTCTTGGCTCTCCCATGTGGCGGCATCAAATCGAGCAGCAAATCCTTGGTTATTCGATGTGCAGTTACCGATTGTTCTAGTACAACTGCTGATGGTATCGATAGGTACGGAGGGATCGAGTGGGCGGTCGTCCAGAGAGTTTGACGTCCCATCTCCATCCCAATCCGAGGTCGTGACTTCGATTGGACGCGGTGGTTCCCACCAATCCCCAGACACAAGATGGTAGCCACCACGAGTCTGATTGCCAACATCATAGGATTGTGCATACATCGATTGTGTTTGCCCACCGGGCTCCATTGATTCGTTGATATCATCGGGATTATCGATGAGTGTTTGACTCAATATCTGCACCAATGTCGATAGAAGTAACATCGCTACGATGCCTCTTGCCATCAGGGTCTTTCGGTCGTTTTTGGGCTTGTTCATGGTCACGGAGACGCGGCTCATAACTTCGACAGACTGCGGGAGGGTGAAAAAACATACGGCTGCAAAAGGCTATCGCTCACCTATGGTGAGCGAGAAATATTCACTCTTCTTGTGAAGATGCTACAGGATTGCGGTTGGCAAGACCGAATTTTTCCAAACGC
>DUDM01000056.1 GCA_012959275.1 Candidatus Poseidoniales archaeon | reverse complement strand
CTTCATCTATCTTTACTAATGATGAAAACGGCGCGAACATCCTAAACATAAGTGTGTAAAACAAAGCGCGATGAGGGAGATTCGAACTCCCGTGGGTAGACCCACCGGATTAGCAATCCGGCGCAATGGCCAGGCTATGCGATCATCGCAGTGGCCCGACCACCGACATCCCTATCATGAAGCCATCGGTTCTCAAATTAGGTGAACATATCGGCTAAATCGCCTTCCATTTCATCCTCATCGTAACTAGGATTCAGTTTTGCAATCTTAACTTTTATTTTCTTGCGCTTCTGGAGGAGAATTGGCAAGGTGATTAGATTGATGACAAATATTGCTAAAGCGGTCAGACCAATAATTTGAAAGCGTTCATCATCCATCCACGATTTCAATTCTCCAAGGTAGCCGATACCATATGGTGGCTCTTCGGGTGGAGGTGGGACTGGAATGATATGCTGATTATATTTCCAGAATTCATTTTCAATCCTAACTTTTGTGAAAGAATCGCTAACGGTTCCCGGTTGAAGATTTACATTTCCAACCTCATCAATAGGCGCGAGCACATAGAAGAATGTGTGGTTAGGTAAGATACCATCGAACGAAGTTTCATTCCAATATCCACTGTCTCCTGGCGCCCCTGAGAGGTTAACTGCTAAGGGCTCCATAAAAGTAAAATTCATACTTTCATTCGGCATTATTTCAAGCCTGTAAATGTTGAATCTCAGCAACTCCGTAGTGCTTGGCCAATTCCAAGTCACATTAACCACATAGCACATATCCCAATCTTGGTAATCATTGTAGCATTTTGTTTCGTTGCGATATTGATAACTAGAGGAAAGACCAGTTACTCCGCTAAATGGGGGTGTTGAATCTCCACAAGTCATATCTGGAAGGCCACTTCCTTGCCAGCCAGATACGTTTCCGTTATCCCAATCTGTTATTCCTTGACGGTCGAATGGAACAACTGCATAAGAAGCACAAAAGCCTTCATCCAAAGGATTTGGGTCAAACCAAAATCCCTCTTTGGAGGTCAAATCTGCAACAAAATACAACTTTTCATACTCGTCTTCTTGTTCTTCAGTTGAATCATCAGGATGACGCATTGGCGTACTTCTGTCATTAACTCTCTTCATAACTCTCCAGCCACTGAAATAGACATTGTCTATATCCCCTGAAGGTTCAAAGTCTAACCTAATGTATCCCCCAGGTAACTGTGTGAGGCTAATGTTTTCTGCTCTCACTTCAATCGGAGGTAATGCGCCGGTGAGCAGAAATTTTCCTCCACTTCCAATGCTGAGGTTTGAACTATTTTTGTTGTATGAAATAAATTCATCTGGAAAGTCTAATTCACTCCAAAAACCCTCTTCAAAAGAGTCTAGATGAAGTAACTGAAGACTCTCATAAGGAACGGAATCAGGGATTAATGAAGAGAAGTTTAGCTGTAAAGAGATATCCTCTGTTTGCGGGTCGGGTTTATCTTCATCTGTACTAATTACATCAAATTCAAACAACATCAAAGGACTGATATTACGAGGTAAGTTGTAGTCTATATTCAAGCGTGGTAATTCTTGCTGATACTGAAGTGCAGCATTTGAGGTTGTCAAAGCCTCACCATTGACAACGGGTTCTGCTGTCAATGTAGTACGGTTGTAAATGGTGACCCAGCGGGTGGCGCTAGCAACATTTGCGAGTGCATCAACGACACGAAGTTGAATTTCGTGTTGCCCCATTCCTAAGTTTGTGGCTGGAAGATTCAATACTCTGCCTTCACCTTTGGGAATAATTCCGGCAAGCCACCAAGAGTAATTCAGTGGTTGAGGGGCGGTTACGCCTACTTGAGCAACAAATTGGATAGTATCCCCAGTATCATAAGATCCAGATATGTGATCCAAAGTAATCGAAGGAGAAAGACCACCTGCAACAACTGTGATTTGTTCATATATCCAGTTATCATTTACGTTCACATCACTTCCAGAACTGAAAGTAGTAGTTACACTCGCATTTAATTTGAAATCTCCTATTACTGTCAAGTTAAACAAGCATTTGTGGGATTGACGCGGATACAACGTGGGCACACTACATTCCCATGGCTGTTCGTAGGATGAAGAGTCGTTAAGGAATAATTCAAGGAATAAGGTTGTCTCTTCTGAAGAAATATTACCATTGTTAACAATCTCTACGGCAACCGAGTCATTGCCGTAATAATATTCCAAACTATCATACTTGTAGGCTGGATACATACTATCGATTGTTAAATCAATATCATTGTTGAAGATTACTTCAAATTCAACAAAGTCATTGAATGAATTGAGGTCAGAACTTGGATTGCCATTTGCATCTTCGGCAGTTGAATCGAAAACACCAATTTGTAAGGTGAATCTTCCGGTTTGTGGAGAACTTAAGTTTGGTAAACTTCGATTGAAGTACTGTTGACCCCATTCAGAGAAATCAGAGATTTGGGTTGAATCCTCGGCTACAATACTGCCATTCTCAGTTACAAGCCTCCAGCCCATTTCAACATCGAAAATACAGCCAACACAATTATTGGACAAACCCTTGGCATACATTGGATATTCGGTATTTGAATTGTAGACGTATTCATCTTCATGAATTGCGTAGGTTGAATTTACCGGCCGCATGTCGTGTTCTTCATCCATGACGATATCGAATAACTCCTCCGCTATCCAGAAATTGAACCGGATAATATCATCACCATCACTCGAGTCAAATTCCTCAAATAAGAACTCAACAGTATGGATTCCTATTTCTGATTCATCAGGATAGAATGGAGTTGGGAAGGAAATAACCACTTTTTCATTTACTCCAACTCCTGCAACTGATGAGATTCCAGTTGAGCGGCCTTGGTTTGGGCAACCTGATGCCACATGATCTCCAGGACAAGCATACCATCTGATAGACCTTGAACCCGACAAGGGAACAATATCCTTGTTCCAAACTTCAATTTTCATTGGAATTGAATCATATCTCGAATAGTTTCCATCTTCAAGTGGTGATTCAGGGGAATTTAGTGCCAAATCTCCTGCGGCTGTTGCAGCAACAGTTTGAACAGAAATAACTCCTGCAAAGAGGGAGAAGAGCATTAGAATTACAATACTCAGCGCACTCTTGCTGCCATTTTTTGAGATGGCATTGGTCGCGGACGCACCATACATCGTTATACTCCTTCCATAGGTCCCTCAAATATCAATCGGTTGTGCATGTTGTCACAGTGTTGTTGTCATACACTAATTATTGAGTGAGAATCAAACCCAACCCTCATCATGGAGTCGCGCTCAGCATAGCCCGGAGAGGCGCTATGCAGAGTAGTCCAGTAGTTGTCGCAGCAAATCTGCGAGAGGATGATTCGGCGATGACTGCGGTCATTGAATTCCTCACTGCATTCGTTTTGTTTTTGATGATTGTAACTGCCTTCCTTTCTCTTGCCCAATTGACACTTGGACCATATGATCCTACGACTGACCGCCTAGATGAGGCTGCAGTTAGCGGTTTGTCGATGCTCACGGATTCAACTGGTTGGTTCACTCCAATTGTCGATGAAACGAGACAATTGAATAATTCAACTACTGATTGGCACCTTGTTCCATCTGCAATTCTTGCACAAGGTGATGTTTTGCCAGGATTACTTTCCTCATCAGGGGGACTAGACCCCGTAAGGTTGGCTGCACTATCCAATGTAACTGAATCACAACTTACTAATGGAATCGGTTTAGACGGTAATGTCAATCTTAGATTAATGATAAAAGTCATCGAATCTGATGACCAAAATAGAGTTGGCATGATGCTATTCGATGATGGTACACCAAGAAGTGAAGCGAGAGATAGCGCAACAGCAAGCCGAAGTTTTTCTTTGAATGATGAAAAGGTAAGGGTAACCCTTGAGGTTCATGATGGCTATCGAGGTTTTACTAAAATTGAAATCTCAGAATTTATGCCAAGGCCTGCTAATGGCGGACCTGAATGGGTTGAGTTGTATAATCCAAATGGCTTTGCTGTGGAGATGGAAGGCTGGGGAGTTGAGAGGACTACTCCTGGTTACGGTACAGCCTCTGTGCTTTTTGAAAATGGTATAATTCCTGGTGGATCTCATGTATTATTGAGTGGACATCCCTCTTCTCAAGAGACTGGAAATGCAAGTTGGGCCTATGATGGCTCAACAGTTGGACTATTGGGGGTGGGAGCGATAGAGGGATTGGGAGACAGCATCGGAAGATTGCAATTAACCCATGCAAATAGGAATAGCGTGATAGAGAAGATGGTGATGGAAGTTGAGTGGGGTACCACTTGGAATCTAAGTACCGGCAGCAGTTTACTATGGAATGGTGGCGAGCCGATGAATATTGATTCGTGGGATATAGAGAGTTCACCAACGCCTGGCGACTAAAAAACAGCCTCATTAACTATTGACTAACAATAGCAATTTGTTCTCTTGCCTAAGCAATACGCTGCACTGTCTCTGGAGTGATTCCCTCTTCTGGAGTTACACGGTAGGTGATGACAGCCAAATTCTCAGGAGCATTTCTGAATTTCTTGATAACCATTCGAGTTTCGAATTCTGTTCCGACCATGAATACTTCGAAACGGAGAACCATGTCGGCAATCATCGAAATTTCCGATTCAGTTGCTTTTGTAATCGTATCTTTACTTACCGTCATCAATAACAGGCCCCTCATCATTTGGGTATGGGCTTGCATCATCCTCAGCATTGAGACCACTTTTGAATGATCATTTCTTTGGAAGAAGAAATCCATATTGTCAACAACGGCTCTGAAATAAGGTTTTAATGTCATTATTTCATTTGTTAATTCGGTTAGGAAATCATCTGCTTCATCATCGACGAATCTAGTTTGGGCCAAGGTCTGAATATCTTTCATGCCAAAACCCTGTAGTCTGTAGCGGCTGGCCTGCAATTCTTTTTCCAGCACCCTTTCATTGTATTCTTCTCCAATAGTTCGGACATTGATGTCATCTGGCCAGCCATATTTACTGAATACACGAAGAATTTCCTTGCCCGATTCTGAAGTTGAAACATAAAGTGTATTTTCTGGCTCTTCAGCAGGTGATGAAAACTGTTTAGCGAATAATTCAGCACCAGCACCAGTTTCAACGATGCACACGACTGTGAAACCTCTTGGTATACCACCGCGCATTTCAATATCGAACTTGGGAACACCGAAACTTCCAGCCTCACCGAAATACTCTTCGTCATCGGAACTGAATACTAAATTATCTTTGGTTGCCATTTAATCACCTCAGTGTATGACTACCTGCCCACGATCTACTAGGTCTGTGCAATAAAGGTCCATATTTGCCAAGACACTTGGTGGAGTTTGGTCTGGAACGTTTAGAATAACAGTTAGAACTTCACGATTTCTGAATGTATTGATGAAAGTATGAAGATATTCAGCAAGCATTCTTTCTTCATTGTAAATTGCCAATGCATTGACGCTGTCCAAAAACACGAAGTTCCTCTCATTATCTGTTGTTCTCAAATGATAAAGGGTGCGCAGTAAGACGCTTTCAAGCATGATTGGTGAATCAACGAATGAGATATTCTTGTGCTCAACTTCAGTACCACCGAGGAATCCTGAAGAAACTAAGTCAATGAAATGAATATTTTCAGTCGACAGCCCAAGCGCTTCAAGAGCATCGATTGTTTCAGCTGCACCTCGGCTTGCAGAGATGTAGACTCCACCCATTTCAAATGAATGTAATAGTGGAACTATGACGCTAGCGGTAACCATGAATGCATTGGAAGTACCGCATCTAACCTGAATCGAACTATTCAATGAGACTTCGGTCAATTGTTCTGCAATTCTTTGGTCTAATTCCATTTCCATTCTCAACCCCACCCTTGTTTATTGTCTACTGTTGAGCCCCATTTCAGCATCGGTGTTAGCATTACTCCAAGCGGAGTTAGTTCAAGAGTATTCTTTGCTCTGCTATGAGCGGTTCCACGCATCTTCACAACTTGAAGGAAACGCAATAAATGGCCCATTCTTTCCACATCTCCCATGACAATGATTCCATCACAAATCGCTTCTTCCACTCCGAATGAAGACCAATGTGCATTTTCAGTTGCAGAAGTAATTTCAGAAATCAAGATAGTAGTACAACCGAGAGTTGCCAATTTCTTTCCCAATGTAAAGAGGAAATCTCGAATCAATTGTTCGCTCTTAATCTTATAACACAGGGTGGTGACTGAATCGATTACCAAGCGAGTCACGCCTATCGTGTTGACAATATCTGTTATTGCCTTAATCAATGCGTGTACATCTTCAAGGTCGAATGAAGCCTTTTCAAGTCCAAGCCAAGAATATAGAACGTCCATATCAAAGACATTTATCAGGCCACTATCCACCATCCCCATGTCGAAGAATGGGAATTGGCGAATATTCTCAAGCAACTTTACAGATGGTTCAGTCGCAGTGAAGTGGGCACAGGCTTCACCTGTTGCCGCTCCTCTAACTAAGAATTCCATTCCGAGCGTAGTTTTACCACTCCCACAAGTTCCAGCGGCCAATACTGTAGAGCCGTATGGAATCCCACCACGCAGGATTTCATCCAATCCATGTACTCCTGTGACGCACCTGTCACGAGTGTAGGAACTGGATTGCATGATGTTAACCGGTTGGCCGACAGCGTAGGTGGTTGAAGAAGGCTGCGTTAATGTTGGCTGTTTTTGGGGCTGTCTGAAGCGGTTGATTGAAGGGGGAGCAGTGCCCACGAGCATCTGATGCAGAGGGGCCTTGAGGTAGATGACGAGGCAGTTAGCCCAGTTATCGCAACAGTTCTTCTTTTAGCAATCACAGTATTGTTGACTAGCATGGTCTTCGTGATGTTCCAAGGTGCATTTGGTTCAGTGGAAAAAATCAGCCCGCGCGGTGGAGTCTCAGTTGCAGAACTGTCAAACGGCCACCATATCATCACATTCACCCATCTAGATAAGCCACTTGACCCTTCAAAGGTTAGGTTGACAATGATTCCAATGAAGTCTAACTTGAGTGCAGTTGTTATTTGGGCGGGTCAAGCCGATGTTTACGGAATGGTTGGAGCCCATTCATCATTCATCGATGCAGATGCTGGCTATACGGTCACTCAAGGGGATTATTTCGTCCTCAATAGTGCCTACCACCATCTTGATGAAGGGAATTGGAGAGTAACTTTGTTTTACGAAAATACTGGTTCAATAATAACTACATTCACAATCAAAGAGTGAATTAGATTGCAGCACCTAATGGTGCGTACATTGAACAGTAAGTTATGCCACGCAAGGCTCGTGCCAACTGTTCGCTCTCTGCCACTTCTCGACACTCTCTCGAGGCCATTGCAGGACTTGCGCATTTCAGTCACAGATAGATGTAATTTGAGATGTACATATTGCATGCCAAGAGAACTATTTGGCCCCGACCATAAATTCTTGCCTCGTGAAATGATAATGTCCTATGAGGAGATGTGCAAAACAGCAGTCGCCCTAAGTAAATCAGGCCTTCAAAAAATCAGACTTACTGGCGGTGAACCGCTATTGAGGCGTGATGTATCTGAATTTGTAGCCATGCTCCGTCATGCGCTTGGTCCAGACATCGATATTGCCATGACCACCAATGGAATACTATTGCCTAAACACGCCGAGGCTCTAGCGAATGCTGGCTTATCAAGAGTTACGATATCCCTTGATGCAGTCGATGAAGAGGTATTTTCCAAAATTTCAGATACAGATATTTCAGTTTCAGCAGTTCATCAAGGAATCGAGGCAGCAATCAAAGTCGGACTTCCAGTAAAAGTCAATGCGGTAATCAGAAAAGGAGTTAACGAAGAACAATTACTGCCACTAGCCGAACATTTTCGTGGTACTGGAATTGAATTACGATTCATCGAATTCATGGATGTTGGCACGACCAATGAATGGAAAATGGAGGAGGTTATGACAGCCGCGGAAATGATTCAGATAATCGCTGAAAAATACCCAATCACCCAAATCGACCCAGAATATGCAGGTCAAGTCGCAAAACGCTGGAAATATCTCGACCAAGAAGGGCACATAGGATTCATTACATCAGTCAGTCAACCATTCTGCGGAGATTGTTGCCGTGCCCGCCTTTCTGTTGATGGAAAGTTGTACACCTGTTTATTCTCATCTTCTGGGCATGACTTATTGCCATTAATCCGCTCGGGAATCTCTGATCAAGAACTACAACAAGAAATAACCAATATTTGGCAAAAAAGAGATGACCGATATTCTGAATTACGCAATTCAAATCATTCAAAACTCGATAAAGTAGAGATGTCTTACATCGGTGGTTGAAGATGAAGGCCTTGAGAAAATGGTCCCCTTCAAATGGACCAACTAATCCTATCAAAACAACACTGATTGCCCCTATAGAAAATAACCCTATGGCGAAACTATCCCTTCCTCCATCAAAGAGTCACCTAATCAGATGGGCGATGATGGCAGCCCTCCAAGACAACAAAACAATGCTTCGATTTGAAGGCATTCCAGGCGAAGATGCTGAATCAATGCGCCGCTGTCTAATTCAAATGGGGGCAATAATTGAATCCAACGATGATGGCTGGCAAGTAAATGGGGGAGAATTTAGACGACCAGTCAGCGTTTTACATTGTGGAAACTCAGCAACGACCTTGCGCCTTCTAGCAATTCAAGTAGCATCCTTAGCAGAACCCGTCATGCTCGATGGTGATGCAAACTTAAGAGCAAGAGACCATTCAATTATTGTACAATTATTGCAGGATTTAGGAGTTGAAGTTAGCCAAGGGAGCGGGCCAGAACGCTTACCTCTTCTAATCAAGGGACCAATCAACAATTCATCAGTCAAAGTCGATGTATCAAAGAGCAGTCAACCATTATCAGCATTGATTCTAGCCTCACATTCTCTGAATCAAGAAGTCAAAGTTGAAACAACAGGAAAGCAAGTTAGCCAAGCCCACGGGGAATTAAGCAAACAGGTTGCTCAACAATGTGGAATGCCTGAATTCGATATTACTCTGAATAAATGGAATGTCAACCCACCAAGCGAAGTCAAAATTCCTGCTGATTCAAGTTTATTGGCATTCATACATTTATTCAATCACCTGCATGCAAGTGATATTTCTGTAGAACTCGAAACTAAAGACATCCTCTACCCTGAAGTGTTGGATTCCCCAATCCAAGGAAAAATTGACCTTGGGATGGCGAATGACTTGATTACGCCGATTGCAGCCTTGATGTGTTTGCAAAATGGTGGAGAAATCGTCGGTGTTGCTCATGCTCGACACAAGGAGTCTAACCGAATCGAAAAAACCGTTGAGATGTTGAAATCATTTGCTTTGGAAGTTGAGGCTACTGCTGATGGTTTGAGGATGGAAGGAGGTCAGGAAGTAGCAGCCCCTACTGAGATTGTTGCTTGTTTTGGCGACCACAGGATGTTCATGACTGCTGCAGTCTTAGCCACTAAAGTGGGGGCTGAGTTAGATTCTCCTCGTTGCTATCGAGTTTCTTGGCCTGAGTTTTCGGAACTTGTCCAAATGAAATAACGGCAAGTTTTGGATTTTTCAGTGCAATGGGCTTTCAGCGTGCCGATCAGAGGGTAGAAATCGTATCACAAGTGGGGCACTTTATCCGCCCCTCATAATCCACAGGTACCTTCAGAACCTGCTGGCAATTGCTACAATTGTGAATTTTCTTCTCGTCCGTTTTTTGTGCAACTTCCCCTGTTTTTAGACGTGCGATTAAATCTTCTTTTTTGCCGGATACCGCCAACCCCTTTTGCTTCAGTTTCTCCTTTAGTTCTACAACCGTAAACGAAGATAAAACCTCCTGATTTGATTCATTTTGGGGTATAGCGACTGCTTTTTGTTGAACTACGGCTACTTTTTGTTGATCTCCAAACCACGCCCAAGGTCGCGCCACTGTGATTAGTCCCCCAAAGAAAATTATTATTCCACCTACGCAGCTATATTTTGCTAAATTCCAAGTTGTTTCGCAAGATTCATCGCATGTGCCTCCGGAGAACCCTAATCCACTACCCATAGAAGAAAGGATGCCAACTATGGCTAATAATATGGATATGATTACGGCACCAAAACTCAAAACAAGCATCATTGACCCGTACCCTTGGGCTTTCGAATCGCCATAATGTTTGATAATAGGTATTTTTGTGATGGCCGGATTAGAAATATCTTGCACAATCATTGATACACTGACTTTCTCTCCTGGTCTTCCAAGAGCATATGCGAGAAGTATAACACCAACAAAGCAGGTTATTACTGATAAGCATTGCAGCAAAAGAAAGAAAACGAGGTCTCCATCTTTTACTGTATCTCCCTCTTCATGCCCACCAAACATGAAAAGGACAATCGCGATTACGAAGATAATTCCCGGAGCCAAGAACCGGTTATTGGTATTCATTGAATTGAATTAATTATCATTCGGTATTCAATATATCGCCGGACATGACCTCAATCAAATAAAACCATGAGTACTGGCACGAGGTCACCCTTTGAACTACTGTATCCAATACAGAGAATCATCTGCTTTGAGGCGAGAAATCGAGAAGCACCTTGCCCCGATTCTTGCGGTCATGAATGTATTGCTGGGCTGCTGCCACTTCCTCAAATCGAAACACCTTGTCGACCACAGGGGAGATGCGCCCGTCCTCAAGCATCTCCACCAACGTAAATACCTGATTTTTTAGTACCTCTTCATCCTCCCAAGTCCCCATGTGCACTCCAAAGACCGCCTTGTTTGAGGTCATCATTTTGAATGGATTGAATTTAGGGGTAGTCAATACCATTCGTAGTGCTGTTACAAACGAACGTTTGCTGCCTTTTACAGCAGCAGAGCCGCCGAATGCAAACAGACGACCACCTGAGCGTAGAGCCTTGTAGGAGCGCATCATGTGTTTACCTCCAACTGGGTCAAGGGCGTGGTGGACTCCTAACCCATCAGTCTCACGCTTACACACCTCAACGAAATCCTCGTTCTCTCTGTCGATGAAGTGCATACCAAGCGAACGAACGAATTCGGCTTTATTCGTTGAAGCGGTCCCGAATACTTTGGATGCTCCAAGCGCCTTTGCTAGTTGAGCGGTTGCAGTTCCAACTCCTCCAGCGGCATGGTGTACCAAAATCGTGTCGCCTTGCTTAAAATTACCTAAATATGTCAGCATGTGGTGTGCTGTCAGATAGGTGACTGGAAGTGCTGCTGCGGCGTCAAAAGATACGGATTCTGGCAGTTTGAAACAGCGTTCGGCAGGGGTAGCAATTTGCTCAGAGTACCCATTCATTCCACACAATGAGACTACGCGGTCGCCGATAATCAGTCCAGATCCTCCATTCCCTTTCCCTAGTTCTTTCACCACTCCAGAAATTTCGTACCCCGGAGTGAAAGGGAAGGGTGGGACAGGCGAATAAAGTCCCTGACGCATCATCAAATCCGCGAAGTTAATTCCGGCTCTGTGAACCTCGATTAGAACCTCACCTATCCCTGGAATAGGGGTAGGCGATTCTGAGATATCAATAGCATCCATTCCGCCTCGCTTTGTGTATACTATGTGACGCATTTTCAGACCCCTTTGGGAATGAGAAACAAAGCCTTCAACAAGCGCCGCATACAAATCCGACGCCGTATCTACCAATAAGTAATCGACACGTTCAGCGCAACTTTTTCACCATTTTAGGAGTAAAACCGCGACTCACTTCGCCCTTACAACACCCTTGCGTAGGCATCTCACGCGTCGGTACCGACGCGTGAACTG
>DUDM01000055.1 GCA_012959275.1 Candidatus Poseidoniales archaeon | reverse complement strand
ACAAATTCCATGGTGGTTTTTGTTAATCAGCGGAGCACTATTTATTCTCTTGGGAGTTAATAACGAGTCCATGAAATATGGAATTACACTTGGCTCAAGTTTGATATTCATGGCTTTGATACTAAATATTCAAAGCATTGATAATGCACTAACACCGATTCAAAAAAGTCAGGGAGAAACTCTTGATGATTCAATTCCAAGCCAATGGATGGGAACTCAAATCGTACTTTTCGAATTAAATCAACAAATACCGGAGGAATTTGCCAATATGAATACCTGGATTAATGCGAACGGGACAATACTGAACCAAGAAGAGGGTGACGGCGTAATCTATGTTGGAGGAATGAAAGATCATCAAAATGCCCGCTCATTAACCATTGAAGCTACTGAAATTGCAGGCCTAGATTATTCTGAGCATCAAGAGTTTATGGGTTATAGAGTGGATAAAATCGCAAATGCAATTGATGGAGAAGATGGCTTGTGGCTGTTGTACTGGGAGGATGGAGTGCTAGCGAGACTAGCCGCTGATGCAAATAGCATAGAAGATGATGCAATAATCATGTGGCGTTTTGAATAACCACATCTCAAACACCTTCATGAATAATGCCGACCTCGCACCCAATATGCTCGGACCACACCCATCACCTGTTGGACAAGCGACACTTTGGCTCATTCACTTCATATTGTTGTGTACGATGATGGCTTTACTTTGGTCCTCTGTGAAGAAACCATTCGGTAGGCAAATGGGATTATTCATCGCTTATGGTGCCACAGCAATTGGCGGCAGAATCTTGATGGAAGGTGCCCCTAACATTCAACCAGTAACAATTCTGATGCTACTTGCCGGAGCACATTTGGGTTCCCGTCATGGGGTGGCACTAGCGGTTTTGGTTACTTTAGTTAGCAATATTTTCCTTGCAAGCGGCTGGTGGACAATTTGGCAAGCCAGCGGTTGGGCTATGGTTGCAGTGACCGGCGCGCTTGCTTCAAACTGGTTGATTACCGATGGTCGCTTGAATATGTGGAGAGTAGCATCTCTTGGCTTGGCATGGGGCTTCCTCTTCGATTGGTGGGTATCGATGTACATTTTCCATGGAGGGGCTGACCTGATGACATATTTCCAGTACCTCGTTAATGGAATTTCATTCGATTTACTCCATGCTGCTGGAAACATCACCTTTGCTTTCTGGTTGGTTCCAGTACTCAATAAATTTCCTGAAATGAATGTCACAAAACTGATTACTTCAGAACCAGCACCAACAACAGCGTGATTTGATGCCAGAACAATCAACTATGGTAATAATCGCACGTGCGGACCTCAAACTATCAAAGGGAAAATTTGCAGCCCAAGCGGCCCATGCGGCCGTAAAATGTGCACTGACTGCAAAGCGTAGTGCCCCCCGCCAACTCGAACAATGGAATGCTGCCGGTGCTCGTAAAGTAGTGTGCGAGGCAAGTAACCTTGAATCATTAAAGCGTCTATATGGAGAAGCAAGAGCAGTAGATCTGGTTGCTGAAATGATTACTGACGCGGGTCATACCGAAATACCGGCGGGAACGGTAACTTGCATGGCGATTGGCCCAGGTCCACGCAGGGCAATCGATGCATTAACTGAAAGACTTCCATTGATGAAATGAAAATAAGGCATTCAGGCCATCATCATTCTCATTTCTTCAACACTACGAACTTCAGCGAAGTAAATGACTTCAATTGAATCGTAGAGTTCCTTATCTCCACTCACTTCGATTAGTTTGAGGAGTTCCCCGTAGGTTTTTGCTGCACCCATTTCAGTTTGCAAGGCTTCTTCTAGCATTTCCTTATATGAGGTTGAATGGATAATTGGAGTTTGGTCTCGGTCAGTGATTGCAATGCCCCCGAGTTTAACGATAGCACTACGAATTGTATCCGCATGAACCAATGATTCACTTGATTCTTGCTTGAAATGGGCTGATAGGTGTAGGCGATGAATTCCTATTACATATGCAGAATAATGGGCGTACATGTTGATTGCCCTCAATTCCCATGCGAGTGCTTTGTTCAGTTTTTCAGTTAATTCTTTAGTATTCATTATCTCACTTCTTAGGTTCCCCGAAACTATTACGGTTCCTCTCCACCCGTTTTTTCAAATCAATTCAACTATTTCAAGGCGAGGGTTAACCACCTTATTGATGCACTACCTCCTTTTCGCATAGCCATGGGGCTTCGTGCTTGGCTGCACCGAATGACTGCACCCAATTCTATGGGAGTTGTCAAGGTTGGAGATATTGGTGAGACAAAACTAGTTTGCATTATCAATCAAAGTCTGAAGATGGGTAAAGGAAAACTAGCTGCTCAAGTAGGGCATGCTTCGGTTTCTGCAAGTATGAAATTGCTTTCAAAAGACCCCGAAATTTTTGAATTATGGACCGCTCAAGGGCAGAGAAAGGTGGTCTTGAAATCACAAAGTGTCGATGAAATCAAGGAGATTTTGAAGAAGGCTGAGAGTGCTGGATTGAACATTATCAAAATCCATGATGCAGGGAGAACGCAAATCCCAGCGGGCTCTCTAACCGTGGGAGCAATCGGGCCTGCTGGTGAGGCAGAATTAGACGAATTAACTGGGCATTTGAAACTTCTTTGACAATGCAAGATGCTATGCCTGAGGGGAGGATGGCAGGGCATGGTTGACCTTAGGAGCGATACTGTTACTCGCCCATCTGCCGCGATGCGAGAGGTGATGAAAAATGCAGAGGTTGGCGACGATGTTCTCGGTGATGATGAGACAGTAATACAATTACAGGAATTAGGAGCGAAGATGCTAGGCAAGGAATCCGCCCTTTTTCTTCCAAGTGGAACCATGTCAAATGCTGTAGCAATACGTTGTCATACTCAACCAGGAGATGAATTAGTTACAGAATCAAAGAGCCATATTTACAATTATGAAGGTGGCGGTTATGCTGCTTTATCCGGTTGTTCAATCCGCTTGGTTCAAGGGAAAAATGGAATGATGACAGCACAGCAAGTCCGCTCTGCTATTCGTAAAGCGGCAGGTTCACAGTCACACTTTGCAGATGGAAGTTTAGTTTGTATGGAGAATACCGCCAATGGTGGCGGCGGGGTTTGTTGGGAGCAAAGTGAGATAGATGCAGTTTCAGAAACCGCACATGACAAAGAGTGTGCAGTTCATATGGATGGCGCAAGGCTATTCAACGCAGTAGTTCATACAGGCGTACCTGCGGATAGAATGGTTGCAAATTGCGACACCATCTCAATTTGTTTGTCAAAAGGTCTCGGAGCGCCAGTTGGCTCACTTTTGGTTGGTGACGAGGAAGTCATCGAGAATGCTCATCGATGGCGCAAAATGTTTGGAGGAGGTATGAGGCAAGCAGGAATTATTGCCTCGGCAGGAATTTATTCACTGCAAAACAATATTGATCGCCTAAGTGAAGACCATGCCCGAATTAGGAGCCTTGCTGAGGCTATTAGTTCCCTTGATTCATTTTCGATTGACATGGAAATAGTGCAAACAAATATGGCTTACATCAACGTTGATGAAGAGAAGTTTTCTGCTGATGATGTTGTTAATAAATTGGCAAATAAAGGTATTGATTTATATTCAACTGGACCCCAAGATATACGGGCAGTAGCACATTTAGATGTAGATGACGAGGGTATAGAACAAGCGATTTCTGCTTTCCAATCTTTATCTCATTGAGGGGGATTAACTCCAAAATGTTGGTCGGAATACTCCCTTGCTTTATCTGCCTGCCAACCCAACTCCAACATCTTTGCTTCATATTCCAATTGTTGGGTTGACCTTTCAGGTGCAACTTCATTTTCAGTGATTGTCGAAGACTCCTTCTTCTTCAATAATAGAATTAATACCAAGATAGCAATCACTCCGCCAATTACTCCCGAATATAGCAAAACTTCATTGGAAAGCAAAGAAGATTTCACCTCATCACCTTCTTCTTGTGGAGGTGGTATCAATTCCATAACCAAATGAATAGTCATGTCATCCCCATCATAGGCTTGAGGGACTTCAATTTCGACCTCTCCGCTCTTCTCACTTCCTAATGGGGTGATGCTTGAAACGATATGGGGATAGTTTTCCAGACCATTTGAACCATCTGGAAAGTAAGCGCTTTCTTCTACAGTGAAGGCAAAGAATGCCACTGAATAACCAGTAAATTTTGAGAAGCCATCACCATTATCAAGACTCCAATTTATATTTCCTCCATTCCCAGAAGGGGTCCATTGCCAAGATAATATTCCATCATCGAAGTCTGGTACCGTTTGAGCAGAAGCGCTGTAATCCTCTTCCAAGGAATTGAATTGTTTTGGCGCAGAACCAAGGTGCTTCCATTTACCATGGATAACCACGAATGGCGCTTGACGTTCACCGTTTCGTCTCTCCCACCATTGGTCTCCATCAGTTGTGCCAAAAGGATCTTGAGCATCACCATAGGGGTGAAAATGAAGTTGTACTAAGGGTTGATTTTCTTCGACATCATCTATTGCATGTTCCGCTTTGACACAATTTTCACACCATGTTGCAGTGTAGTCTTCGACTATTATTGGCATCGTTGATTGACCAAACTGGAGTGAAGAATTTGATTGATTTTTTGCATCCATTGCCTCTGATACTACCAGCGGACCGACTCCTTCAATTATTGGAGCACTACTCATGCCTTCACTCACTATTATTGCTGAACAGGACAATAATAATATGAGCGAAAAAACCAGGGCTACTCTCATCAAGGCAAGCCAAAGGCCACTCCTTCTTCAATGGTCGCAGTCTTAGGATAATAGTTCTAAGAGCTCTTTCAAATCTCGGAATCTTTGAGAGACCCCTCCTGGTGATAGCCCCAATGCGGTGGCAATTCGGCGGTTGTGACCACGAACTCCCAAATCATTCATCACTTGTTTTGCGATGACTGCGACTAACATATCAGGTCTCTCGTTGGGTAGGGAACTATCTACTTCTGGTTCTCCGAAGTTAGTTAGAACTCGCAAACATCCGCTGATGATGTCTTTTACAACTTGATTGGCTAAGCCCGCTTCTTCTTGCAGTTCTTGTCTGATTAAGGATATGGCATCATTTATTGATGCCTTTCGAGCCATTGAAGGACGTTGAGGAGGGACGAATGATATTCGACCTAATCCTCTCATGCGGGTGATGCGTTGCTTCATGCGCTTGGCTAATTCGTTATAGTGCTCTTTTTCAATATTCCAACCTTGAGTGAGTGAGGTGATTCTGCAGGGACTAATCAACCCCATCGATGAAGCTGTGATGATAGCGGCGATGGCGGCAGTTTGCTCTCTTTCTATTCGGGTTTTTTCTTGAATGACTCGCAACTCATTTAGAGGAAGGTTTCCCAACCTTTTCTCTGCCTCATCATGTTGGGCGATTAGTGTTGCCTCCACCACGGCACGGGCGGCAGATTCGACGTCACTCCCTAAGCACAGCGAGCGCACATGTTCCATGACTTTGTCTGCAAAGCATTCGCGTCCTCGGCGAGTGCGAGTTTGATATCTATTCATTCTTGACCAGAAGGCTTTGTCAATACCCTTTTCTCTTGGATTGAAGGTAGTACCTTCCATTGCCGACTCTGCCATTCGACTTCGGCCACCGACTTGAGAGTGCGAAGCATCTCCAAATACCGATGATTTATCTTGCATGTCCAAGGCGGATTCGTTATACACGAGCCCACATTTCTTACATACATATTCTCCATTTATTCCATCCTCGACGAGGATGGAAGAACATTCACTACACTTATTTTCCATTATTTTACCACCATTTTTTCCACATGATTCGTTCAACCAGAATAAGTGGAATTTCTAACACAGATGTTCAGTTAAATTAAACAAAACTGAACACCACCCGTTTCTATTCCACTTCCTCGCAGTTCCCGTTCCACGCCGATTTAGATGATGGTTGCCCATGGTGCTTAAACCTTTCTATCCCCGGTCACTTATTACACGGTTATCCGGCATAATTTTTTCATCACTTAGTAACTATGTACGCGCTTATGCGTATAATCAGAGGGATATAATATTACACGCCATTACCAACCACGAGAAAACAATATGTAAGTAAAAACAAACAACAAATTACAACCAGAGTGGCAACTATCAGTAGTGTTCAAGTACCCCCATCAACAGTAATGTTAACTCCGGTGGAATCAAGATGAGACAGCAAGCCATTGAGTCCAGCATGATGAGGTTGACACTGGAGCATGTACCGGCCGGCGGAGGTATTCCTGAATGGTTGAGAGAATCCCTTACCAAGCAATCTGCTGAAGGTGAAAGTAGGATAATGATTATTCACGCCAACGAGTCTTCTCGCAAGCAAACCCTTGTCGACCTAGCGCGCGGTGGCCGATTGGATGGTCACGTCGTTGACCCACTTGACCACCAGACCATCAGTAGTTTAGTCGAGTTATTAATGTCAGATTTAAGAATGCCAAGATCATTCCCCGAGGATGGATTACTAACTCTTTTGGAACATGAAGAGATTTCAAGGAGCGCCTCCAAACTGGGTTTTCCACTTATCCATCCAGATGTCGAGAGAACTTGGTATATTAGTCGAACAAAACGCTTGGCTTTACTACATTCTCACTTATTACAATCAGCAGCCTTGGGCTCTTGGGATGCAGACCCAGGTGCGATTGAATTCCATAACTTGCTATTGAAAATTGAAGAAAAACATGGACGCACCCATCCTCGGCTTTCAAAACACCATTTGAGTAGAATATTACAGGGTTTGAATAATCCCCCCTTCTCTCTGGCGAACTTATCTGGAATCATTATGCTCAACCATGAGCCAACCCTATCAAAAGAGGATTTACAGTTACTTAGAACCATTTCAACCCTTGTCCCTATTCACCAACTAGTGCATTCCGGTTCTTTCAGATTGGGTATGCATGGAGCATTGATTGAAGATATCGAAGCATGTCGAAATCAGGGAGACCTACCTGATTGGATGCCTATTCACTTACCTACTACGGAATCTTTGGAGCAAAGAAGGACTCACAGAATATTAATCGATGAAGGAGTAGACGAGATTACAACTGTACTTTCAATTCTTGATGCAAGGTCAAAATCTTCCGATTATAATCCAACTGAGAAGATAATTATCGTTGATGGGGATGCAAACCGAAACCAAAGTAGATGGGATGAAATTCTATCTGAAGGAGGATGGATAGTTCCTAAACAGGTTGAAAATATTCTTTCCAGCCCCCTTGTTCATTCCTTGAGTCGCTTGGTAAGTATTGGACAGGGAGATAATTCTTGGGCCCCTGAAAACATCCTTGTAGAAGCCACAAATGGATTTCCAATTTCTAGTGGTTGGTTTGGTGATTATTCTCATCCTGTAAACTCAGATTGGCAACCAAGGCCCCATTTAGATTTACTCGAAGAAGTGGCCCACGGACTGCATATCAGAGGTGGGCCACATGCGATGAGTCAGTGGCTAAGGGCCCTATCTGAAGCAAGATTTGAACACCCATGGATACCGGTTGAAGAAAGGCGTCAAGCTCGCGAAGAGACCCAATGGTGGTTGTTATGCATGGCCAATAGGTTAAGCCCTTGGCTTGATGAATATTCATTATCTGCCTTACAAGGAGATGAGTTACTAGGGTGTGCAAGTAGACAAATCTTACCATTACCAAGTAAAGCAACAAATATTGTTGATTGGTTTTCAAGCCTAATTCATTGGACAGACTGGCAACAGATATTATCGGTTAATCCTGCTGAAGCGGGGGCGTTACGTTCATTATTGGATGCAGTTGCACGCAGCGCAAATATTCTGCCATCGCTTGAAGAATTAAGTGGTATTGAGGCTAAGGAAGCATTAATTTGTATCATGGAAGGTTTGTCATTACCTAATCCACGTATTGAAGATGCCTTACTTCGAGTTTTGACGCCCGCTCAAGCGCTCGGCTGTAATGCTGATTTGTTGATTCTTTGTGGTACTTCTGCAACTGCATGGCCAGTTTCCAGTCCAATCGTGCCATGGATGGACCTTGATGATAGATTGAGATTAGGAGTTGCGAGGCCCGATGCTGCGATGCGCTCTTCTCGACACTTAATCCGCAGTGCTTTGGCAGCAGCTGCAGAAGTTTTGGTTCTCGACACTTCGATTATCGAATCAAACCCCCCAGGTACACACTGGGCTGAAATTTTAGATGAGGTTGGTAAAGAAAAGCGTCAACAATGGCTCTCTCCTCCCGTTTATTTAATCGATGAAGGCCAACCTATCACTGGTTGGAAATGGGTTGAATTTTCTGAGTCCATTCAAGGAATTGCTAGTGCTCCAACAACTATTGAACAACATAAAAATGGGAACTTTAACCTATGTATCAATGGCACAAGATTTAGAGATTTAAGACAATCAAATGGCCTTGCAGCATTGCAAGGCAAACAAACCGGTGAGGTTGTTCAAGGTGCAGCCATGATGAGGTGGCAAAAGCATTTGATGGAAGAGAGAAATTTGAGAAGGCCAAAAAATCCTGAAGGCAATTATCTCAACAGTGAAGAAATTTCAGCCCTGTTGAGCAAAGAAGATTTGAATTTACTCAATAATTGGAAAATACCAGATGATGTTCCAGAACCCCGAAGTAACCCTACATGGCCGGTAATTGGCAAGTCACATGGAGGTGGAAGGCGAACTCCCAGTGTCGATATTCGACCTTTGCACCCGTCCGCTCTTCAAGTCGAGTCCATCGATTCTCGTGCTGGCCATAATTTAGCAGAGCAAAGATCAGCATTACGCTGGTCTGCGTCTAGATTGCATGATTGGCTGGATTGCCCTCGGAAAGGTTGGTTAAAACACCGCCTAAAAGCATCTTCTCCAGACCAACTTGAAGACGATATGGATGGTAGGTTGAGAGGAATATTAGTCCACGATGTCTTGACTTTGACAATGGCTGAAGTGATGGGATTCGAAGTTGGAGAAATGAATGATTTGATGATTCATCCAACCCTTTCGTCCGTAGGGATGAGTCTTGAAGAAGTGATGGCAATCGCCCTTTCTCATGCATTATCTATCGCCCCTTGGTTATCTCGAGAAGATGCAGTTGCTTCCCACAGAAGAAAAAGTATGCTCGGTTTAGAATTGGAAGAATTACGAAGTTGGGAGGATTGTGAGCCATCCCCGGTCATGCTTGCAGGCAGACTTGGAGCCCTGATTCGCAGGGAAATGGAAATCTCTGAGACAGGGATTCTCTCTCTTGAATGGGATGTAAAAACACACAAAGGAAGCCGTTTAAGTATTGAAGTTCCGGAACTAAAAGGAATTGAGGGAAGTTGGAATTTCAGCATTTCAGGGAGAATTGACCGGATTGAAGTTGTACCCCAAGATGATGGTTGGACTAGAAAAGGAGGTAAAAAGGAAATAGTTCCATTAGATTTGGATGCTGATGATGAAGACCTTTCTTTACGCCATATTATCATCCGTGAATTGAAAACTATTGAAGGCCCAAAAAGCGGTGATGGCGGAAAACGCCACAAACGTGGAATCCTTGAAGAGGTTCAATTGGCGCTTTATGCAAGAGCATGGGAAATAGCCAATCCAGGAGACCGAGTTATTGCGATTGGAGTAACTGAAGTTGGTGAAGAGACAAATCATTGGCTCGAAGTTGATGAATCAGTTAAAGCAATTTCAGAAATGGCAATGGATGAAGAAACTAAACATGTTGAACCATTACATAGAAGACGTGATGAATCCCCTGATGATTTAGTTAGTATACCATTCAGAGCTTGGCTTAGGCACCGCTTGGAAGTCTCAGGTCGGACAATCGAAGCAGCCGAATCAGGAGCGGTCCATCCAACACCTTCCTCGTCCTCTTGTGGATTTTGCCCAGTAACATCTGCATGTGGTTTGGATGAATTATTTTCAGGGGGTTTCCTATGATACCCCTTAATCGTAGTCAATGTCATGGCTTGGACCTTGACAGACATTTGGTTTTGGATGCCGGAGCGGGTACAGGAAAGACCACCGTAATGTCAGTTCGTTATATTGAGCATATTCTTAGTGAAGATCAACGTGCCAGCCGTCTCTTACCAATGGGTCCGCGTGAAGCCCACTCAGGTCAAGGCGCTCTTAGAATTCCTCGGAATCAGCAACAAGAATTGGAGGAATGGGGCGGATTATTACCACCAGAGTGTGTTGCTATCACTTTCACAGTAAAGGCGGCTGCCGAATTAAAAGAACGAATTCGTTCTATCCTTGCCAGCCTTGCTTCCACCTTGGATGGAGACCCTGAAAGCCGATTTGACCCACGTTTACGTAAACCTGGATTTGTTGAACAATTGATGTCATTACTCGATAGTGCCCCGATTGGAACGATCGATAGTTTCCTTTCACGCCTAGTTGCACCTCATTTATCGCTGGTCTCTGATGTGCATGCCTCTGAAACTATGTCTGAAGAAGATGGACCGATGCTTAATGATTCAGCAATCAGTCTGTTTTGGTCTTTACAAAGTGAATTTGACGCTTTGGACGCGGGTATGACAGGCGATATTCTCAGCATGTTGCAATCTCGAGATAGATTGGCGTTGATGATGGGAGGAAGGAAAACCGCTGCAATTGTCATTAATGGCTTGATTGGACAAACTCTATTCGTTGAAGAAGCAGAAAATGCTTGGTTTTCACATGCAGGGGATGATGGATTACAAACCAGCATGGAAATGTTGAGGTCTTTAACTCCTGAAGCAGATGCACTAATCCCTGCAATTCGTGCTGCTGCTCATGAATGGATGGATGTAATCAGAGGGCAATCTTCAGCATTGAAACTCGGTGAAGGATTAGCTGAAGATAGCCGAATTCGGGCCATAGATGAATTACTCAATATTCCTGTTGATGCCGGTAATTGGAGCGCTTTACTTTGGCTCCACCATCTATTAATTTCAATGACTTCTATGGCTCAATATTTATCTCCTTCACCTGTTATTTTGCCTAAGGGGCAACCACCAAAAGGTGCTGCAGCAACAGGCTGGGGTGCAGGAATTCAGGCATGGGGAAAGGTCAGCGCATCCTCAAGAGACGCAGTAAAATCTGCCGCGGAAAATGCTGCAGAAACAATTCGTAATATTCTTTCAACACCACAAGGATTACGCCTCCGAGTAGTAGCCCGTTCGGCGGCATTATTCGATACCTCGGCGCTCAGAAATCCCGCCCCAATCGGCTCAAAAATGAATCCAAGAGTAATTTCAGAACTACCTTCTTCTGCCCCTGAAGACAGCCCACGAATGGCAGGGGAAATGCAAGTTCTACAAGTCGAAGATATGTTCAGAGTGCTGGAAGCAATTCGAATGATTAGAAGCCAGATGAAACGCAGAAGTGGAATCCATGACCACTCGGATATGCAACGCCTAGCCGAGGACTTGTTACTTTCAAGATGCCCTGATGTTTGTCGTACATGGTATCCGCGCCAAATGGTGGATGAACTCGATTCTATGACTGATGAGCCATGGTCAGATGTACATATTCGTAGGGCATTATTATGCGAGACTTCAGAGCCAAAAGCAGTTCTTGACCTTGAGATGAGGTTGGCATTAGTCAAAAGACTTAGGCGAAAGTATCGTGCCTTCATTATAGACGAATTTCAAGATACGAACCCCCAACAATGGCGTTTATTAGCTAGATTATGGGGTAGAAGAGAGGCCCAACCAGATGACCCAGAACCGCCCTGTGGAGACTGGGAACCCACAATTTGTTTGGTTGGAGATGTGAAACAGAGTATCTACCGATTCCGTCAGGCTCAGGTTAGTGTCATGCGAAATGCAATTCATCAAGTTCGCAGAATTAACCGCGATGAAGCAACAAATGAAACAAGAATAGCGGATTTGAGGCCCGCAGAAAGAAGCAGAGACACCCGCCCCCGCGGAGGAGGTTGGAAGGATTCAGCCACATTCGTTACAGCAGATTCCTATGAGTCATCTGATTCTAAACACCAATATTCTTGGTGGAGGTACGATTTAGAGGACGACGGCAGTATTTCAAACAGCGAGACGACCTTAGCAAGGTCCGAAGGCCACATTGATTTATCCCGAAATCATCGAACTGATGGAGGATTATTGAACACCATCAATTCACTATGTGAAGACATTTTCTCCCCACGACATCATGGCTTGGAAGGAGATTGGTATGCAAGAGCCCAGACTTTAGTGCCCCACCACCATGAAAAATGTGGGAACTTGGAATGGTTACTGCCAATTCCAGTTTCTCAGGGAGACCCCGGTATAGACTTTGAGAATCCTTTGGATGCCTTTACTTCACCAAGAGCCAAGTCATCCCACCTTGAAAATGAGATGATTGCTCAAAGATTGCATTGTCTAATCAATGGTCTTGGAACTCAAATCTCTTCTCCTCAACCTGAAGCCGAAGCAACTTGGGTACATTTGCCGATAATTGAGAGAGTTGCTGCTGAGGATATCTTGGTACTATTGCCGACAAGAACTCACCTTGATGATTTGATGGGTCGCCTTGAAGCATGGGGAGTTCCTGCCACTGCGGATAAAATGGGACCATTGCTAAAACGCCCCTCAGTCAGAGCATTGAGAAACCTTGTTGCTGTAATTTCAGATTCAAAAAGACGTGATTTTGTAGTTGCATTGGCCCGCTCAACTTTGTTGGGATGGGATGACCTAAGACTAACATCAGCACTTGAGAATATTGGAGATAAAAACCCACTAGATGCTCTCATCGAGGTTGCAAATCATGATACAGAAAGGGAGTTATTGCAACGATGGCAACAACATTCTCGGGCCGGTACAGTACTCGAGGCATTACAGGAAGCGGTTGACCATTCCGACCTCTTACTCGCTCACCCTGAAGCATCCGCAAGAAATGAAATTGAGATGTTTTTGGATTTGGTTAGGGATTTACGACAAAGGTTGGGTGGAGACGTGAGTAGAATAAATTCACATCTTGAAAAACTACTAGCACTAGGAAAAGATGGCCCCGCCGCCAAAACTCCCGCCTTAGGTGGCTGTGTTCGATTGATGACAATTCACGCATCAAAGGGATTACAAGCCAAGGTTGTAGTGATTGCAGGAATATTCTCTGCAGGAATTAGATCTGTGTCTAATACTACTAGAAATCATTTGATTGTAACTCCAGAACTGATTACGGGGAGAGCTAAACCTTGGCGTTCAGGGAGTCTTTCAGAACACGGTCTCTGGTTATTGGCAGAATCACTTTTACATGCTCAAAGCGAGGCAGAAGTTCGTAGACTACTCTATGTTTCAATGACCAGAGTGAAATCACATTTGATATTGGTAGGAAACCCTGGAACAACTACTTTTTCTGAGGGAGGAATGATTCAGAGCAAACATAAACCAGGAGCAAGAAGAAGCATGGGTACTATGTTTTTGGATGCGCTAAGAGCCTGCGCCATCAGAAATGAAGTGGAATACTCCCCTTGGCTACTACCTAATGATAATGAGCAACAAATGCTAGGTCCTGGGTCGCCAGAACGAACTTTATTCCTTAACCCAGCATCACTGCGCTCCGATTCAGGTATTGGCCTTGAAGGAATGCCGCGCTTCACTCTTTACCATCATCCAGATTGTTTCATGACAAATGAAGTTGGCGAGCAAGGGCTTTTACCGAGAATTAGAATGCATGAGTCTGCATTAATTTCTGCTGTGCCTGAGGAGCCGCAAGCAGTTGTAATCCGCCGTCGAAGGGTGAGATTTGCTCCATCGGCTGTTGATACAGCTTCAAAATGCATCCGTAGACATTGGCTAGAAGACCAGATGGCTTGGCCCTCTGAACCATTATTACCTCACCCAATAACCCAATTCAACACGGGGTTGCCAGATGCAGCAACGCTTGGGACATTATTCCATAGATTGATTGAAATTGGCTTAGCAAATCCAGCAATTGAAATTCTGTCGACAACAGCAATTCCATCTGATTGGAGAAATACTTCGGAAAACAGATTGCTCGATAATGATGTGATAAAACAAGTAATTGGAGAGTATTCAAATGGCGAATGGGATGAAAAAATTACCACTCAACGCTTGAGGGAACTTGCAACATTATTACTTGATGGCGAATTAGGAAGCGCCTGTAAAACAGGTCATTATGGTGAGTGGAAAGTTGAAGGCCTGAGAACAGAAATGCCATTTGACCTTGGGCTTGTTAGCAATAGCGATTTACTTCTTCACACATGGACTCCCCATGGGCCTATTCCAAAAGCCATGTTGGATGCAGTGATTACAAGCCTAACCGGTAGAATAGATTTGGTTTTGGCACTTGGAAAGGAAGATGGTACAGGTGCATACTTAGTCGTGGATTTGAAGACTCGAGGTTGCGGTAATCGCTTCGACCCACTCAACCCTGAGAAGGGAAGTCCCTTGCAAAGAATCCCTAATATGGGGCAAGAAATGACTACTCCTGAAGAACATCTATTGTCAGAACATAGAATGCAACTGGCCCTTTACTCATTGGCTTTAGAGAGTATTGAATATAGCAAACTTGAATCGGAACGGCGGCAAATATTACCTCCAGCATTACAAGTTTCTGCTAATGGCCGACTAATTGCAGGAGATGAAAAATCAATGAAAGAAGACCGCCATGAATTGATGAGATTATTAACCAAAATGGCAGAAATGAAAGTACTCGAAGTTGGCGAAGAAGCAGCACCGCGCTTATCTGGAAAAGAAGCAGAGGAATGCAACAACTGTCCACATTACCAAAGCCAGATCAGAACTTGCGGACCCGCAGGAGAGCAACTCGGATTCATTGAATCAGACCTTGCGGCCGATAATGACTAGCGTTCCCGCCCAACCTTCTTTGGCTGCAGCCCGCCAATGATTACTGATTTCCAAGCCCGCACTGGTGAACAAATCCTTCCATTCAGATTCACTATGCAAGGTCATCGGAGTTTTGACTTTTTGAGGCCAAGCAATACTTTCTTCATTTTCTCTATAATGGTCAACTCCCATAACGAATAAGCCACCCTCATTCAACCAAGATGCAATTCGCTTGATGGCTTGTCCTGGGTCCTTGAGATAGTACATTGTTTCCATACTGTGGATGAGGTCAAATTCTCCTTCCGGTTGCCATTGCATTAAATCGCAGTGATAGTATTCTCCAGCCTCATCAATTTGTTTTGCTTTGTCGATCATTGCTTCAGCAGCATCGATTCCAATCGCTTGGATGCAGTGAGGATGAGCAGCCAATTTCCTAGTTACCCAGCCATTTCCACAACCGATATCCAAAGCCCTGAATTCCTTGCCCAATTCTGCAACTTGCATCAATGAACTTACTAACATTTCTTCGACTGCTGGGCCATGCCCTTTCTCCATACCTGCATCTTTACCATCAATTGCCCATTGGTGAAACACTTCGGCAGCACTCCTCCAAGTCGTTGTGTCCTCTTCATGCATGGCAGGTCCGAGTTGCGAATTGCCTTTCAACTTCCGCCATTTGGGTCCCCACATGCAAACCACCAATATCGACACATCAAGGCTGCAAACACTATGTGAAAATCAATGGGAAGGTAACATCATTCCAAGCCTAGAAGAATACATCCGCATTCCTGCATTATCTCCTTCTTTCGATTCAAATTGGGCTGAAAATGGTTTCATTGATGAAGCGATTAACCATATTGCTGATTGGTGTAGAGAACAACCTATTGAGGGATTGCAATTACAAATACTTAGGCTTGAAGGCAGAACTCCATTGATTCATATGTTTGTTCCAGGCCAAACTGATGAAGTTGTATTACTATACCAGCACGCTGACAAACAACCTGAATTCGTTGGTTGGCATGAGGGACTTGGCCCTTGGGAGCCAGTTCGCAGAGGAGACCGTCTTTACGGAAGAGGCGGTGCTGATGATGGCTACGGCGCATATGCAAGTTTAACCGCAATCAGAGCAATACAGGAACAAGGCATTCCACATGCTGCATTACATCTCATTGTCGAAGCAAGTGAAGAATCAGGCTCACCTGACTTACCCGCTTATCTTGATGAATTGGAAGAAACTATTGGCACACCAACATTGGTTATTTGTTTGGATTCTGGGGCTGGAGATTGGAAACACCTCTGGTTGACGACTTCACTAAGGGGCCTAGTCATTGGAAACCTGAAGGTAGCAATCAGCAATTCAGGGGTCCATTCAGGAGATGCAGGCGGAATTATCCCTTCCACCTTTAGAATTGCAAGGGCTATTTTAGACCGCATTGAAGATAGTTCAACGGGGGAAATATTGCTTCCTGAATTTCATGTTGAGATACCGACTCAAAGGGTCGACCAAGCAATATCTACAGCAGATGTATTAGGAGAAGGAGTTTGGAGTAAATTTCCTTTTTTAGAAGGGGCAAAGCCTCCAACTTCAAACCTTGTTGAATTGATTTTAAATCGGACTTGGAGACCCTCCTTGGAAATCACTGGAGTAGAGGGAATTCCGGAAATGGCAATTGCGGGAAATGTTCTACGAACACACACAACTCTGAAATTATCTTGTCGAATACCTGCAGGAGTTGATTCTCAAATTGCGGCAGAAGCGATGAAGTCCGTTCTAGAAGCTAACCCCCCACACGGCGCAGAGGTCAAATTTTCTATCGAGATGCCAGCCGATGGGTTTCATGCAAAACCATTAGCCGAATGGCTAGAATCCTCACTTGAAACTGCCAGCAATTCCTATTTTGGTGGCCCTCTTCAATATATGGGTGAAGGTGGAACAATTCCATTCATGCCTATGCTTCAGGAGAAGTATCCTGATGCAGAATTTATGATTACGGGATTGCTTGGACCCGAATCAAATGCACATGGGCCAAATGAGTTTACCCATATCCCCTGCGGAAAAGCAGTAACAGCCTCTGTTGCTGAGGTTATTGCATCGCATGCAAGACATTATATGGCTTAATTTTGAAGGCTTTTAAGGAAGTATACTTAGCACCCATAAGCCCTAGTTTCCTAAAATTGAATGCGTCGGCTTGATAATCCCGAGGTGAGTGGGGTCAGTTGGAGGCTTGGCCTCCGGTGTTGACTATGTCGGGTGATGACGAAGATAGTGTGAAGACCCCAGTGGTGAAAGTTACTGATTTAGAAGACCGCCTTGGTGAAGAAACTGAGCGCCTTTTGAAGTTGTATGATGCATATGAACTTCAAGAGAAAGAGATGGTCAATCTAAAGGCCGAAATCGAAGTTCTTGAGAAGGAAATTGTAGAGCGTGAAATCGAGAAAGAGAGTTTTGAAACTTTACTTTCAGAAAAGGATAACCGCATCAGAGACCTAGAATTGAGAGCCACCAAGTCCTCAAAGCAAGTAGATTTCTTGGAGCCTGAATTACAGACGATGGAAGAGAAATACAGCCGTGAAAAGGATAGACTCGGCAAAGTCTTCGGAATCGCAGAAGAATTGGATAATGACTTGCGATTAGCAGTCGTGGAAATGAAGTCTCGAGATGATTGGTATGTTGACCACATGGGATTATTTGAGGATTTGAATAAGGCAATCAAGATCCGATATGAAATGATTGAGCGCTCAGTCGAGGCTGAGAGACAAAGTCAGCACATGCAAAGAGCAATCACCGACCGAATGGAAGAATTAATCGAATCAAGAGCCGCCGAAATGACAATTGATGAGGCTGAAGCGTTTTCATCTGCCGAAGCAGCAGAAGAGCCCTCTGAAGAGGAAACACCCGAAGAGGAAACTGCCGAAGAGGTAGAATCTGAAGAATCAAACGAGGAAGAAGAATCTTCTGAAGAGGAAACTGCTGAGGAAGAAGCAGAAGAAAGTCCAGAAGAAGCAGAAGAAGAATCCCCAGAAGAGGAAGAAGAACCTGCCGAGCCAAGAGAAGTCAAGGAAGCCGCTTCATGGGGAGACGATGTCGACCCATGGAAGGAACACGAAGAGAAGTGAGGTGGTCTTATCGCCTTCTTCGCCCGTGGTGGTAAAACACCGGTATTCCTAACAGCAATTATGGGAATTTCAACCCTTATGGTTGCTGTATTCATCAATCCAGTTATGCATTTAGTAACTGTTGCAGGAATTATCTGCTTGATGTTAAGCGCATTTTTGGCTAATTTCTTTCGAGACCCAGATAGAGTAATCCCAAAAGATGCAGGAATATTAGTATCTCCAGCAGATGGACATGTTATGTTCGCAGTTCGTGAAAGAGCCACCGGCCGCCGTCCATCAAAAGAGGAGCAATCCAATTGTGAGAATCATTCACTGACTGGAGATTGGCATCCAGAGGCTTGTGAAGAAACATTATCATTTCAAACAGAACAACGTTGGGAACCTGTTGAAGCGGGTGAAGAAGCTGATGATGATTGCTGGAGGGTTGCAGTTTTTATGTCCCCATTAGATGTTCATGTTAACCGAGCCTGTGAAGCCGGAACAATTGTTGCCATGGAACATCGTACTGGTAAGGCAAAGAGGAGAGGTCCATTTCTCCCTGCTTTCAAAAAAGAAAGCGAATTTAATGAAAGGGTCCGAACTGTTTTAGAAACTGAATCAGGAATACGAGTTGAAATGACTCAAATTTCAGGTGCTGTAGCAAGAACAATTGTTCCTTGGACAGGAGTTGGCACCATCTTACGAAGAGGAGAGAGGTATGGCATGATTAGAGTAGGAAGCCGAGTTGACTTGAGAGCGCCTGCAAATATCTTCAAGCCAGTAGTCATCGGTGCTGAGTCAAATAATCCAGATTATCCAAAAGGACAATTTGTCTCTGCTGGTTCGACGATTTTATTCAAAGCGTTAATTGAGGAGTCAGAATGACATCACCAATCAGACTCAACTTAATCGGTGATAACAAGCCGGCTGAGCGCCTCCATGACCTTGTTAAAGCGCCTGAGAATACCGCTTGGGCACAAGAGAAGAAGCACTCTTGGGATGCAAGTGAGCCAGCAACCGTTTACTACACTCCAGAGGTGATGCCAGATGGGGAGCAAACAACAGCAGCAACAGTAATCCTACGAACTAAAGGTTGCCATTGGTGGTGGAGCAGCGGTTGTACTTTCTGTGGTTACTTCAATGATACAAGAGATGATGTCGAGAGCAAGGATTTGCATGCTCAATGGGAATATTCAAAGAGAAAATTATCTAATTTTGAGGGCATGGGTATGGTCAAAGTCTACACCTCGGGCTCACTATTGGAGGATAGAGAAATCCCAGTTGACTTTCAAGAAACCGTGTTAAGAGAATGTGCAGAGATGGGCAAGCATCTAATTATTGAAAGTCGCACCGAACAGTGCACCATGGAAAAGTTACAATGGGCTTCAAATATCAATCCTGATTTCACTGTTGCAATTGGACTTGAAGCGCATGATGATGAAGTGTTAAGATTCCATATAAACAAAGGATTCAGCCTAAAATCATGGGTTAGGGCGGTTGAAAACATTCGCAAAGTTGGTCAGAGAGTAAAGACATATTTGATGTTCAAACCCCCATTCATGAATGAAGGGGATGCACTGGAACAATGTACAAAATGGATTATTGCTGCTGCTGAAGCAAGTGATGAAATCTCTGTTAATCCAATGAATATCCAAAGAGGCACCATTATTGACAGATTATTCCGGGCTCGAGAATACCGCCCACCATGGCTTTGGTCTTTGGTTGAATTAATTCAAAGAACTCATCCTATTATTCATCCAAAGGGTGGCCTTGCTGGCGCTGAAGACCAAATTTGCAGACTCATAATTCATCCAACAGCAGCCGGCCGTGTTCGAGGTTCTCACAACTGTGGTAAATGTGACAAGCATGTTGGGGCTGCAATCGAACGCTATTCGGTTAGCGGTGATCTTCGAGAGTTTGATGGCTTGGATTGTGCTTGCCGGAAAGTATGGCTAAACGAAATCCATTTAGATACTTCAACCCCAGTTATCTTAGGCGTTGGAATTCCTCGAAGAGGGCCAATTCTTGAACATCTCCGCTCCCCCTGAAGAGTCATTCCAAGGGCATATTTGGTGGCTTGCTAACGTCAATGTTTATCATCACACCGCAGGTGGACGGACTGACCCCTATGGGGTCAGAGTGTGATAGGATGAGCGATGTAGAATCCCTCCCAGAAGTGAGCCAAGGTATGGCCGAGCCTGAAGCCAGTAGAATCGTCTTGGCGATAGTTGGATTAGGGGTGCTCGGCTTAGTAGGAATGTTCTCTGTTATTTTCGGTTGGGATGGTTTCCCAATTCTTTCTGAAATCGTACCCTTATTCGATGCACTTGGTTCAAGTGGTATTTGGTATTACTTGGTTGGAATACTTCTCGGATTTGCTTTTATTGTTATGAATTTACTGGCCGAGGTATTCGGAGAATGAGGTGGTCATGATGTCTGCGATAATTTTCTTTTCACTTGCTATTCTTTACGTTGCGATGATTGTTCTATCCCATAAAGCAGTCAATGGCATGGGTGAAATGCGCAAAACAATGCGCCATCTCACTGTCTTCATGTTGGACAAGGCGCCAGCCGGAGTTATCGATTTCTTCTCCAAGAAAGAGGGTTCAGGCTCAAGGACTTGGATAATTCACGGGGCACTTTGGGCAACTGTTGCAGCAACCATTGGCTTCCTCAACATTTGGTTGAAGTACGATGCACAAGCACTAGATTCCTTCTCAAGTATTGGTTGGAAATACAATGCTGATGTTATGTCAGGATTCAGCGAAACAAGCCTAATCTTCGGTTTCCTTTTCATGACTTTCATCGGTTCTTCTCTTCATATTCTGCCTCGCGCTAACGGAGGCAAGTTGGCAAGTGAGGCAAATGCTTCACTGATGGCATTTGCATGGAGCGGCATTTTGTTCTTCAGTCTCATCATTCTTCCATTGCTACTAAAGTTTGAATTATTGGGCGACCGAACTGATTTACAACTTCTATTCTTCCCCGCAGCAATTCAAATGGCGATGGCAATGATTCTCGGGGCTTTACTCCTCAATCTATTATTGGCATTAGGTGAAAGAACCCCAAGCACTTCTCTTTCAGCATCAACTTGGTTCATCCTCCTTGCATTTACATCGGTAATTTGGGCTTTTATCATTCGTGGTTCGTTTTTGGCCCTTTTTGGAAATGCCATTCAAGCATCCCTAATTGGAGACATTAGTTCATATCAACAATTAATTTCCGGAGACGCAAGTTCAGTTGTTTGGATGGCTGATAGAATAGTTACAGGCTGGTTCCCATTAGCAATGATGTTGGCAGTAGCCTACCATGTCATCCCCAGTATCAGCGGCTCACCGATTTGGAGTCGCTCTCTATCAGTGGTTTCATTCACAACTTTATTCATCAGTGTGCCAGTTCTGATGATGTCAGATGTCGCATTAGCCGATGACACCTTCCTATCAGTAGCAGCAGTATTGGTGGTCTTGGGATTGGTTCCGCTTCTTGCAAGTTCGAGCAATTTGATTGCTACAATGCAAGGCCGTTGGGAGAAAGTCCTTGCCAGCCCAGGAGGGGCCGCATCAGCGAGCGCAGTTTTGCTTCTACCAATTGTTGCATTGATGGGATTCTTTTCATCTCTTGATGAAATCAACGGTGCCCATAACATGGGTGGAGTGCAAGCAACTGTTGACCACGGATTATTGTGGCTAGTTGGAGGATTGATGGCTCTGGCTGTTTGGGGAAAACTCTTCCCTGAAGTAATTGGACGCAGACTTTCCAGCCGTTCAAAGGCACGCTGGGCATTTTGGTTATTCCTTACGGGTGGCCTTGGTTCAACCATTAGTATGCTGATGGCAGACTTTGTATCTATTTCGATGACTGATGCAGGAGTTGAAGATGTTTCCAGCCACATAGGTGGATATTATCTGACTTCTGCAGCTTTATTTTATGCACTAGTTATGGGCACATTTGTTGCCGCAGTGAATCTCATTTCTACTCTATTCTCTGATGAAGTTGTTGCAGATGCTGCTCCAGTTAGCAGCGGAATGGATAGTTTTGAATTGCAGCCTGGAAGCACTAGTATTCGAGATTTGGTTTCCAAAGGAGTTGGTGTTGACACGCTAATAATTATCAACGCTGCTTCTGAAGAAGATGAAGAAGAAGACAGCACAGAGGTTGGAGTATCTGCAGCACTCCACACAGATGAAGGCGTGGTCATGCCAAAAGCAGAGCCAGTAAAGGCAGCACCAGTTGATGCATTGGCAGCCTTCCAACCAGAACTTATTGATTTGGCACGCTGGTTGAAGAGTAGTGGAACTACAACGATTGATTTATTCATGAAGATGGATTTGGATAGAGATGGAACTATTACTCCTTATGAAATCCGCGAAGGATTGGCTTCACTTGACATCGTAGACCTACCGCCTTGGGATGTTGAGAAATTAGTAACTTCGATGGACCTTGATGGCGATGGGAAAATAAATATCCCAGAATTAGATATTCATATGATGCGTATTTTGAATTCACTTTCGGCTGAAGATGACGGCAAGGATTCAACCGATGAGGATGAAGAAGATGACGACAAGGATTCAACCGATGAGGTTGCAGAAAATACCTCACTTGATGAAGCCAGCCTATCATCTCTGAAGAAGGCCGAACTCGTTGTTCTTGCTGAGGAAAAGGGAATCTCTTCGAAGGGGAACAAGAGCGATATTATCGCCCGTCTTTGTGAGTGATGGAATGAGAATCGGTTTGGTCGGCAAGCCAAACGTTGGTAAGTCTACATTTTTCTCAGCAGCAACTCAATCAAAGGTTAATATTGCAAATTATCCATTTTGTACCATTGACCCTAATGTGGGGGTAGCATTCTTGCCCGCACCTCTTGCCTGCCCTTGTGCAGAATTGAGGCAAATAAAGGAAGAAGACGGTAGATTGGAGCCAGTTAGTGATGACGATCCAAGAGCGGGTAGCCTTTGTGAACCTCGAACCGGCTCATGTATTGCTCACAAGCGCTTAGTTCCTGTTTTCTTAGTAGATGTTGCAGGTCTCGTTCCAGGCGCTCATGCTGGAAAGGGTAGAGGTAATGCCTTCCTTTCCGACTTGGCAAGATGTGATGCTTTGATTCAAGTGGTTGATGCAGCAGGAACAACTGATATCGAAGGAAATCCAATCGGAGTCAGCGACTCAGAAGAGGAGTGCATCGCCTCGATAAAACAAGAACGCGATTTCTTAGCAGAGGAAATAACTGCTTGGATTCATGGAATAATCGAGGATGGTTGGGTTCGAGGTGCAAGACGAGTTCAAGCAGAAGGTGAGAAGGGATTAGTTGACCATCTTCACGAGAAATTAAGCGGTTTAGGAGCTAACACTACTCAAATAAAAATTGCATTAGAATCATTCACATCAGCAGAACCTGAAGCCGGACAGCCTTGGGATTGGGGTATTGGTTTCAAGAAAATATTAGCAAGTCACCTCCGCAAAGCCATCTTTCCAATTCATATCGCTGCCAACAAGGCTGAAATTGCACCAGGGGAAACTTGGAAGGAATTACAAGAAGAGATGAGTAAGCAGGGAGCAATTCTGCTGCCAACTATGGCTGATGCTGAATTAGGTTTGAGAAGAGCAGGAGCAATGAAATTCATCGATTATGGCGCTGGTGATACTGACTTTGAAATAACTGAACTCGGCAAACAACGCTTGAAAGCAGCACAAGTAACTGCATTGGAAGCAATGAAAGATACGATGAAGAGTTTTGGTGGTACAGGGGTTGCAACCTTAATTTCCAAAGTTCTCTATGAATCGTTGGGTCATATAGTAGCCTATCCGGTTCAAGATGAAACTCATTGGTGTGATGGCGAAGGTAAGATTCTCCCCGATGCATTAGTCATCCCTGGTGATTCAACTTCTAAGCAATTGGCTTATTCAGTCCATAGCGACCTTGGTGATGGTTTCATCAAGGCAATCGATGGTAAATCAAAGAGAGTCATCGGCGCTGATCATGAATTATCAGATGGTGATGTCATCAAGATTCATTCAAAATCTTGAAAATCCAGTAATTAAGAATTGGTGGATCAATGACCAGGTGGTCTTTGGTGAGTCGGTGTTAAGCCAGAGAATAATGCAGAATATTTTGCTCTATTCAACATCATATTTACTGGTAATACTAAAGATACAATAATTAGCACAATTAGGGAAAACATACCCCAAGTTGGAATATCTGAGAGAATAACGAACCACATCCCCCAAAGGGCGAGAACCCAGAGCATTGGAGCCCAGCGTCTCGACAAAAGTGTCAATCTCGAACTTGCAAGCCCAGCATCAAAAAGCATCGCTGCTTCTGATTCTTCAATCAACCCTTCTTCAATTCCACAGCGTTGACAGACGTCTTTTCTTGGTCCATTTCCAAGGATGAAAAACTCTCTTGGATAAGTTGTGAAACAAAAACGGCATGCTGGCATGTTGTCCCTCTAATCTCTACGGTGGGAATCCTGTTCTTCAACCTCGCGTCGCGCCGGAGAAGAGAGGAAGGAACTGATTAGGTCAATCCCCATTGTAGAACCAATAGATTCAGGATGGAATTGGAGGCCTAAAATAGGGAGATTATTATGTTGAATTGCCATCACTTCTTGATTTTCATCGGTAGCAATAATTTTCAGGCATGATTCACTCTGTTCAAGACTTAGGCTGTTATATCTGGTCATCAACATTGGTGAAGAAAATCCTGAGAACACACTATCTTTTTGATGATGAATGGCAACAGGAATGCCGTGAATAGCACCATTTGGGCATTGACGAAGTTTCATTCCAGCAGCAATTCCGAGGGCTTGATGGCCTAAACAAATTCCTAATACAGGAGGCAGTTGACCATGCAAGGCTACCTCGGCAATCTGCATTGAGAGGGGGGAGGCTTCAGGTCGCCCAGGGCCTGGCCCAATCAGGATATGAGTTGGATTGACTTTTGACAACATATCTGTCAATTGTTCTGGTGCGCCCCCTCTCCCTTGGCAATGAACTACATCTGCCCCTAACTCGCAAAGTGAATGCATTATATTCCATGTGAAAGAGTCAAGATTATCGATGAAAAGGACTCTTAATTCAGATTCCAGAGCAATCAAATCCTCCTCCCAATAAGCAATTTTACCTATTTCAGAGTTGAGTTTTACGGGCCGGCGTTTGATATTCAATGGGTAAATGGCATGTGGGCAATTTACATTTTCAGTTGAACGCTCTTCGGACAACCATCCCGCTGCTACCCTCAAAGCCTGTGCCTTCCACTTTGCTTCCTCAACTTCCATCTTGGCATTAGAAGCCATTACTAACCCCCCTCCTGCTTGAATAGTTGCTTTCCAACCTCCAATTCCTTGTTTTGCCTCCATTGTTCTAATCAAAATATTCCACATTGCTGTACCACATCTTGGGTCAGAATAACCAATTGACCCAGTCCAGAATGAACGATTGTGTTTTTCTAATTCATCAATAGCGGCAATGGTGGCAGTTTTCGGACAACCAGTAATGCTACCGCCAGGGAATATCGCATTCAAAGCACTCCATACATTTTCCTCGTCTTGAAGGGTGCCTTGAACTTCAGTTACTAAATGCTGAACTTGCGAATACGCCTCAACTTGGAATTGACTTGCGTCGACACTTCCAGGTTGGCATACAATTCCTATGTCATTACGCTCAAGGTCAACCAGCATTCGATGTTCGGAATTTTCTTTTTTATCCGAAATCAATTCATTTCTAAGCTGTTCATCCAAGTGAATATCTTGATTCCGAGGGCGTGTACCCTTGATTGGTCTAGTACTAACTTGTCTGTCTTTGACGGCCATCAGTAATTCGGGTGAACAAGAGCATATGGCTAAATCAAGGTCAGGACTATTCAACCAAGTTGACATCGGTGCAGGATTATTTTTGCATAAACGTAACATCGTATTCCAAGGGTCTTCTTGCAATTTTCCCATCCATCTTCTACCGAAATTCAATTGGTAGAATTCTCCGGCTTTGATGGACTTCTTTACCTCTTCAACAATCTTAGTATGTTCCTCATCACTTTGGCTTGAAACTTCAACGCTTGGCTGGATTGGCGTATCTGGAGAGCGTGTTGGAATATTGATTGGGTTTGGAAGAATTGACAATAAATCCTCTACTTCATTGCCCCATTCATCATCACCTTCTACTATTAGATGCAAAGTTGAACTCGCTCTATCGTGCAATATCCACCTATCTACTCTGTAGAGAAGAAGTAGAATATCGCCTTCATCAGGAGGGTGAAATAATTGCCAAGGCTGGGTCCATTGTACTAAGTCATAAGCCAATCCACCGGCCCAAGAGCCTGGGTTTACTATGTGTTCAAAAGAATCTCTTGGAGTTTGTAGTTGGTCAAGTGTAGATAGGGCTTCACCTAAGTTTACTCCAAAATGGTGAGAGGTAGTTTTCCATTCTATCCCATCCCATTCTTGAACTTGTAATTCCAGTGCAGGTGGTTGTGGGCCAAGGGTAATTTCTCCTTTCATTGGTGAGCAATCATCACTTCTTGGTGGTAGAAAGTTTATTTCTGGTTGACGGGCAATCACTCTCATTTTTGGTGGCCCCATCATCATACTGTGTGAAGAAAAATCGGTCATTGGGCCTCCTGAAAGGAGCAATAGTTCATCTGTCCCTCCCCATTTTGAAGATGAAAGCAGGGATTCTTTACGTAATATTTCAGTCAGGGATAGAAGAAGGCCTGAATCATCAGCACAATTCCAGTAGCGATGCCCCTTCAACGAAACCCCTCCCATGACTGTTCTAATGCCTTGGCGAGTATTTGGGATGCCGCTTTTGATAATTCAGCACCCCCATCGATTCCAATATTTTGTTCATCTAATTCTTCAACTCTTGCAACTCCAATGCCCGAACCAACGACGATTAATTCCCTTGCTTTTGCAAGCATTCGTTCATTGATTATACCCCGATTAACAGGAATCCCATGTTGATCCAGATTACCTATAATCACATTCAAAGTGATAGAATCGATTCCACCACTTGTTTGTTCTGCAACCCATGCTTCACCATCTTCATCCAGTAGAATTGGAGCAGCCCTATCGCCATCAATTACTGCCCCATCGTAGGTTAGTAGTGCAATATCTGCTCCTGCACTTCTTGCATTTTTCCTAGCATCATCATAGGTATTCCAATCTCCATGTTTGCAACCTGTTACTCTTTTTGACCAACGCGGGGCAACTTGAGAAATTGCGGCTAAAGGGGGTTGTCTTTGTTGGTTTATTCTTCCTTTACATGTTATTTTTCCATCTTTGGATAGGCGCACAGAAATTAACCCTGCAGGGATTAATTTTTCATTTTCTATTGATGGAATATCTCTCATGGCAATAAGCACAGAGGATTTCAAATCATCTGGTAAATCTATTCGAAGGCGGCTTGCATGCTCACTCAATCTCTGCAAATGAAGATCGAAGAAAGCAACCTTGTCGGCACCATCCCACGCTAATGTAGTGAAGACACTGGAGAACGGGTCTCCATCATCGGCTTCGTCCACAGAGCATCACAGAAGGTCATCAAGGAAGGAGGTGTCGATACCCTCTTTCTTCGGTGTTTCACCCAAAAGGTCTCCTGTTAAGCCAGAATAATCCATGCTTGGTGAAGTTGAAGTTGGCACTTTAGCGTTCATGTCTGGTGGAGGGGCAGCATTTGATGATTGGATATTTTGAGCAGCAGACATAATGCTAGCAGACATATCTGGAGCGGGGGCAGCTAAGGTATCAAAGTCATCATCCCAATCCCCTCTTGGCTGTATTCCAACGCCCCATGTGGATTCCAAATCCCATTGACTTGCTTTTCTTCCCCTTCCTTTGCCTTTCACCAAAACCACCAGCAAGACGAGAATAGCAAGGCCGAGTGCAGTTGCAAGAATATTTTGGACAGTTGCATATTTAGATAGATCAAATCCACCCTCCGCACTCTTTGCTTCTTCTTCAGTGCTAGTTTCAGAGTTGGGTGTTGAAAGTGAAAGTGGTGAAATAGCACGACGATAAATCGGGCAATCAGGATAACTCTCACCACATTCTGAAGTAGTGACTCCGATCCACCAAGTAGTTTCATTATCTAAGCCAAGATGGTTTTCTGAGGTGATGAAGATAGAATTGGATGCATATGCTGTTTCTACTAAGTCAGCATCATCGACATTGTCGAATTCTTCATTCGAGATATAGACCTTGAATGATTGAACCGCGGCATCTCCAGTTGGACTCCAACTGACAAGGATTCTACTTCCTTCAGATACCCATTCAACTTGTAGGTTTGCAATTGTTGGTAGGTGAGCACCAGGGTCATCTCCAAGATTATCTACAGGTGCAGCAGAAGCCATTGTTAAGCCATCATAATGGGCATTTCCACTACTATCAACAACTACGACAGCAACGTGGACCATCAAACCTGGAATGAGTGGTTCATCGAATATTCCATCGAGGACTAACGGCAAGGCCGGATTTCTGTCAAGAGTTAAGATGGCATTATTTGGACCCTTTAATCCAGGACCTACTTCTCCTTCAAAATTCCAAGTAGCGGCGTACACTCTGTATTCTGCAACATCGCTTTCATCAGATAATTCGAATGTCAAAACTAACTTATCTCCTGAATCTCCTGCATAATCAGCAAGCAGAATTGTCTCTATGCGCTCTGGAGCGGTTTCATCGAGGTTGTTATTAATCGGAGTAACATCAACGGATTCCAAATTGTCGAGGTGAACATTTCCTTTGATATCATGGACAGTTATCGCGACGAATAATTCGACATCGGGAACGATACCTGATTGACTGGCATCGACTAGGCTTGTACCGCCATAGAGGGCTTCAGTGACTATCAATGTCAAAGGTTCTTCAGAATCTCCATTTCTCTGGTTTTGTACCTTGATACAACCGCACATCACGAGGTCAGGAGAATATTTTGCATGTACTTCTACCAAATCACTGACGTCTCGGTCTGCTACCCAGACGATGTAATATGCGAAATCATTGGAATCATCAGCAGTCCATTGAACTTCTATTGCATTTCCATCATCGTTTGGTACATCCCATGCATCGATTGCTTGGATTCTCACGGGAGGCGTATTGACATTAATGAGATTTCGCAAAGGTGTTGCTTCAACGATGTGAACATTGCCCTTGTCTTCATTTAGCCAGTCATCAGCAGCAACGACAGCAAACCAATATGGTCGGCCATCAACGAGAGGTTCGCCATCGATAGAGGAAATGATAGTACCATTCGTATCACAGTCGGTAATTATCTCAGCAATTAGGAAATCATCTACATTGAAAGGCACTCCGTCTTCATTCACAGGAACATCGAGGTTAACTTCCATAATATAAATCGTGTAGAAGGCACAATCTTCAGCAGTGCTCAAAGTCCAACCAACTTCAATGAGGCCTCCTTCATCATCTGGTACATCATCTGCCCAAACTCCTTCAATTCTCGATGGAGGGATGCCATCGTTTAGCCCACCTGTTGGTACAACAGGACCGATAATCATAGCATTTGCTTTGTCTTCTTGTCCTGCCTCATCATAGCAGGTCAATCCAATCCAGTATGGGTTTCCAGCATCAAGGGAAATTATTGTAGAATTGCCCTGAGAGTTTGGCACATTTACTGAAGAGGTCATTCCTATGACATCGTTAATCATGGTACTGGAATGGTAAATTTTTGTTCCAACCAAATCAAGTGCATCACAGCGCCCCCATTCAACGAATAATTCACCAACTTCTCCACCTTCATTTGGACCCGCTTCTGCCCAAACTGGAGAGGCTGGAACTTCGTCGCTTGAATTTGCAGGCCCAAATGGGCTACTGATAGGACCCCAACGTCCATCTATGTACTCAGTGATGATAACTGCCCAATAATCAACTCCATCTTGTAATGGCGAAGAATCGGCTGAACTAACCGAAGTCGAAGTTCTTGTATAGATACTAACGGTGGAATCGGGGTTCCTTGCCATTAACTCTGTTTCCGTTGGCATTGACGACCATGAACCCTCATTGAGGAAAATCAAGTAGCGAGAGAAGTCAACATCGTTGACCATACTCCAATTTGCTATTAGTGCACCGCCACCATCATTTGGTCTATCATAGAGTTCTTGAATATCGACTGGGCTATCAGTTCTCACCCAATCATATGAAATTCGGAATTGCAAGGAACCGTTATTTGGGCTGAATAGTCTCAACACAACATTCCTACTTCCATTCTGTAGTAAACTTCCATCGACAATATTTTGGAAACGCATTGTTAAATCAGAATCGGTTTCATTCAACCACCACATGCCGCTATAATTCAATGATTTACTTGCAGCCCAAGTAGCCCCTTTAGATACAGGTGAAGATAAGATAAGTGGCATCATAATCATACTAATGTCATTAGGTCCAGGAGTCCCTCCACTTTGTGGAACAGTTTGAGGATTTGAAGAATTGATCAGAGTAATGTCCATCCCAGGATGAGTTTTGGTTGAGATATCGCTGTTTGCACCTATGAACTTAGCAGAGAGCGGAATTGCTCTTCTCATAATCAACCGGTCATATTCTTTGAATGCAGGTGCAGGACCCCAGCCATAGAGTCCTGAGTCGCTGGTGACCCAATATCCAGCATTACTTGCGAAGGCATTTGTTGTTTCAGAAATTGCATGTCTTCCGAGCACAGCATGCCCCATTCCACTAATATCAAGTAAGGTAATTCCGAAATAGGTTGTTGCAATCAGATGGTTTCCATCACTCTTTAGATTATCGACAGGCCATCCATTCATCTGCCAAGAACTCGCACCATCTTCAAAGTCAAGAGTTGCTGAATTCCAATGCACCATTGGCTCTTCGTCAGTGGCAATATGTAAGCCCCACCAATCAGCTGCGAGGGCGAGAACATTATTACTTGGAATTTGGTCAATACGATGAATGTCAACGACACTATCAGTTGTGACATCGATTTCCGTCACGCCAGGCCTTGTACTACCAGCACCATCATGAGCAATGAATAAATTTCTACTGCCCGGATTGCCCCATATCACACTCGAAACTACGGAATTTCCAATCAGCCCATCTTGAGTAGTCAAAGTACTGAGGAAGGTGTTATTCATCATATCCATCCTTGCTAAGCCTGCACTTGTGCCGATGTATAGCATGTCCCACGTTATAACTGTACTATTGATTAAAATCATTACAGCCTCATACGAAAGACTGTTGATAGCATTTGTTGGCAGTCCATCCATCGTAGTTAGTGAATCCATCCATTCTTCTGAAGTAATATTCCATAGACCGATGCCCCCATCAGTTGCAAAGTATGCAATGTCATCGATTATTGCAAAATCATTGACAATATTGCTAGGTAATCCAGATAGAAGTCTTCCTGCAACCCATTGGTGAGTTGCTGGATTAAACACTCCAATCCCAGCACTTGAAGACCAAGAGCCCTGTAGTCCAACTACCAAGTTTCCATTATAGACTTCAATTCCATCTAATATGTTATGCAAACCGCTCGTCATTAGCATTGCCAAACCCGTTTGTGGGTCTAACTTAGCAAGTCCTCTACCATTGATAGTAGCCCAAACAAAGCCACCTTGGAGGGTAATCTCTTCGATTTCCCCCCCATAATTACTCCAACCAAATTCCCAATTAACAGTCCCATTTGGTAAAATCATTCCTTGTAGTACGCCTTGACCAATACTTTGTGATGAGGCAGTAACTACCCAGACATGAGTACCATTAGAGATGAATTCACCAACATTTCCATTAACCAAACCGGGTAGGTCCATGATAGTATTCAATCCGAGTTGCGAATTATAGAAATCAATCTTTGAGTATCCACTTGAACCACCTGCCTGACCTATCCAGAAGTCACCTAAATCCGAGAGGAAAGAGGTTACACTGGCTCCTACCGACATGACGGTTGCTTGGCCTGCACTATTTCCAGATGCTGAGAGAATTGAGAAACCGCCAACTTCTGTGCCACCGTTAGCACCACCAGTTGTTCCTACTCCGTGTCCTATGGCCAACTTCCCACTTGACCACTCGATACTATCCCACCATGTGCGGTCGGAAGAAATTCCATTTGATGCACGGTCTATTTGCGAAATAAAGGAGGCGCTTTGGTAATCATAGCGGTCTACTCCTGCATCTGCTTGGTAATAACCGATGTACAGTACATCTTGGTCATCACAAGTTACTGCAGAAGGCGCATCGTCAGAAAGGTCTCCACCACTTTGAGTCCAAGAGTTTGTCCAAGAGCCGGTGTTTAGGTCATATCTAGCGACTCCCCCATTGAAGTTATTCGACATCACGACATGTAAGATGTCATCACAACGAGCGAATGAGATTGGGAAGCCATTTGGAATCGAGCCTTGTCCACCATCCCATGTATTCCAAGTTGCACTACTGTCTAATCGAAGAATCATTGGATCCTGTGGATTACCCCACCAATTAGAACCTGCAGTTCCAACCCATAAATCGCTACCTTCTACATATAGGTCCATCACTATTTCTTCTGACGAAGAAGGCATTCCACTTCCAGGGGTCCATGTGCTAAGCCATTGACCATTAGTCTCATTATAACGGGCAATTCCATCTTGAGTTCCGAATAGTAATTCACCATCATACTCCAAAATCTCCCTGACAGGGAAATCAATTACGGTGTCACCCCATTCTCCAGTTATCTGACCACTGCTGTCATAGCGTCTAAGGAAGACACTTCCCCATGCTACCCAGAAGTCGCCACTTGAGGATTCGTAAATCTCCACTCTCTCAACAGAGCCTGTTACATCCCAATTCGATTCCCACGATTGAGTACTTAGATTCCACAACGCTACTGCACCTTGGGCGTCACTATTCCATGATGGTCCAACACCTATTGCCAAGTTTCCATCAACAATTCCAAATCCATGTATGTAGCCATTAATTCCCGCTTGTTGACCAGCATCTAGGCTGCTCAATTTTGTCAGGGTTGTGATATCAATTCTGTGAACGTTATCTCCGCTATAGTAAGTTGGAATATAGTGGAGAATGCCATTGTCGATAATAATCTCAACTGGGTCGCCATTTCCTGTGAATATACTAGAACTCTTTTCAATATCAATTTCTTCGGTTCCATTTACCCAATCAAGACATTGGAAACCATCAGAACCACCTACCCAAATACGGTTTGGATTGGTATCAGCAGCGATAGATGTTATCTGGTCTGTATCTAGTAATCCACCCGAGCCATCTACCCACATTGGCAACCATTCAGAGGTGGTTAAATTGAATCTTGCAACTCCCATATTGTATAACCCAACGTAGGCGATATCTCCAATGATTTCAGTGACTGCATTACCAGTTTGTTCTCCTGCCTCCCATGATTGGACTACCTCTTCGGTAGTTAGGTCGATTAATGCGGCACCATACCAAGAACCAGCAAACAAGTTATTTCCATCTAATTTGACTTCTTTCATCCAATTTGAGGGCAGGCCATCATCATCTTCCCAACATTCATCTAGTGAATATGACGTTGTTGAAAACTTACAGATTCCAGCATTAGTTGCAGCATATGATACACCATTTGCATTATCAAAGTCGAAGAACTGAGTAGGACGTGTCCAGCCATTTCCTGAATTAACATTGTTCATATGTTGGCCATCCCACACTCTTGCTCCTCCTTGGGTGCCAATCCATATGTGTCCACTAGAATCTACATCCAAAGCAAAGATATTGAGGCTTGGTAATTGCCTGCTACCCCAGGTCTCAAGGAATTGTCCGGTCTGAAGGTTCTTCCTGATGACTCCATAACCATACAAGCCCATGTAAAGGATGTTTCCTGTTACGACGATTGGGGCCTCTTGGACTTGGTCAACTCCAGTTGAGCGCCAAGGAGATAATTCAGTTTGATTGACAATATCAATTCTTGAAATACCTCCTTCATCTTGAGCAAGGTAGGCAATCTCATCGAGAATTGCAACATCATTAATTCGATTTGTGTCCAGTCCATTGGAATTTGACCAAGTTTGATCAACTGAACCAGATTGCAAATCGAGGATTGACACTCCTTGGTTGGGGTGGCCAATAACTAACCAATTACCATCGGTTGAAAGTGAGGTTGCAATATCAGCATTCAGTCCAGAACTAGTATTCCATTCTGAAACTATCATAGCGGAGGTCAGGTTAATCTGCACCACACCCCTATCTTCAGTTGCAACGAAAATGCTACTCCCATCACTTGTTAGCGCGGAAGCCTCAGAGCCAAGGTCCAACGGCTGAAGCCATTCTTGTGCACCGATATCGAATCTATCGATATATTCGTCAACTGCTATCCAAACAATGTTTCCTTCTTGAAGAACATCATGCATTGAAAGACCACTTGGGCCGCTTGCGATGACGATATCAGATTGTTGAAGTGGTGAACTTGTAGGTTCCATGACAACTAATCTTCCACTGCCATCGCTGACTAGAATCTGGTCAGTAGCGGGTGCTCGAGAGCCACCTGCTGGCCACAATGCTAAGTTCATCCCCTCTCTAACTAGGCCAAGACTGTTGAGTGAGTAGGTTGTAGTAAATGAGCCGACAGTTGTATCATACATGTGTAGATTATCACCTGCTAATACACCCAGAGTGTTTCCAGATTGTGCACTACCAACAACCTGATTGGAAGAAATCCAGTTGGAATCAGACCAAGTTGATTGCCAGAAGTCACCTTGATGATTATAGCGGGAAATCCCTTCATCATATGAAGAGAATAGAAGTTGACTACCAGTGTCATGAATGTCGTGAATCTCATCGCTCTGCAGATTATTTGCAGTATTCCAAACTGAAAGAGGCTGGTTGTTTACCATGTCCCAGCGTGCAATTCCCCCTCCCCAAATTGAAACATAGAGCACTCCTCCAATTTCATAAATGTCAGTAGGTTCACCTGTTGGCCAATCAGTGGTTCCAGATGCTCTTTCCATTGTCCAGCCAGAACCAGCACTGTTGATTGAAAAAATTCCTTCTTCACTGGCAGCAAATAAATCACTTCCATTTGAAAATATTTGGGCCATCCAATCATCTGGAACTGGGCTTTGAGGAAGTGCGCCCACGTCACTTCCATCAGTCAAGGAGACCGCATGAATGCCATCATCTCTTGTAGTAATTAGTAATCTATCATTGCTCACATCTACATCGAGGTCGAATATTTCATCTGCAGCAGGGAATTCCAGTAAGTCAATAACAAGAGGGTCGGAATTGGCATCGAGTAATAATAACGAGTCTCCAATTGCCATGTACATTCTACCATCTTCTGGGTGGATAGCAGTAGCCATTATTTCCAAAGAATAAGGTGTGAATGAAACGATTGGATCAACAGGGGCTAATGCTTCAATCACTAAATCATCAACTTGTGCACCCGTAGGGAGGAGCCAGCCCGCTCCATTATCGCTGAATGGAGCCATTCTTGAGATATGAGGGTTATTTCCAGAAAATGAATCAGCAGTTCCCAAGGACCCGTAGCCACTCCAATCAAAGAGTACGTCACTGCTGTATATGCTGTGCATCATCGGTTCATCAATTGAAATTCCATTTGCCCCATCAGCCATGAGCCCCACGCTGACATTGGATACTTCTGCACCAGGGGGCAATTGCAATTCAAAGTCAACATATGCTCCAGTTCCTGTCATTGGATCTGCACCAGTTGCATCGAGTTGGACCCAGCCAGTATCATTTGAGCCCGTTAATGGCCAACTGGCAAATCTTCCAGCCTCTTCGGCGGAGACAAATGGGGAAGTCAATATTGGAGAAAATGAGAACATCACCATCAAGGCTGCCAAAAACAGACTTTTTGAGCGGTTGTTCATCTTGCTTTTAAGCGGAGACATATTTTGAATCGGTTGTTCAACACTATATGAAACAAATGCTTAGATGTGACAACATTATAATCGCCATACCATAGGTATGGCATTCTTACTCAAGGTCATTTAATGTGCCGCCTTCACCAATCATCAAAATACGAATGGTGCTAGTCCGCCCACTCATCGCTAGAGGTGAGCCAGTGACTGCTACGGCTTTTTGGCCGCTTAGGATGAGCCCCTTGGAAGCTAAAGTTTTTGCAGCTGATTCTAAAGTTTCCATAGCATCATCTTGCTCTTCGACATGTACTCCAATTACACCTGGTAGGATAGTTACTCTCCTACAAGCGCGCAGCCTATTTGTCAATGCAAAAATTGTTTGAGGGGGGCGCATTGCAGCAGTTAATCGAGGCGCAGTGCCATGTTCAGTTGCTATCAATAAATGGTCTGCATCCATACCATCTGCTAAGGAAATAGCAGCAGTTGAAACCGCCCTTGTTGAAGTGAATTTTGCAAGAGCAGGAAGTTCACCGAGGTCCTTGATTTCTTCATCCATTGCATTTGCAATTTTAGCCATTGTTTCAACTGCTGCGAGGGGGTGGTCACCACTTGCAGTTTCTCCTGAAAGCATGATGCCACTTGCACCTTGGCGAATTGCAGTTGCAACATCGCTTACTTCTGCTCTTGTTGGACGTGGATTATCACACATCGATTCAAGCATTTGGGTTGCAACAATTACTGGTTTTCCTCTAGCAAGGCCTGCAGCAATAATTCTTTCTTGAGCAGCAGGAACGCGTTCGAGAGGGATTTCCACCCCAAGGTCTCCACGTGCAACCATCAAAATATCTGCAGCCTCAACAATCGCTTCCAAATCTTCCAGTGCAGCAGGGTGCTCTATTTTTGCTATCAAGGGGGTATGGACTCCCGATGCAATAACAGCATCTCGGGCAGGCTTGAGATCCGCAGCAGTTCTGACATATGAGACCGCGATGAAATCAACATTATGAGCCAAAGCATGGGCAATCGCTTCCTTATCTTTCTCTCCAACCGATGGTAAGTCTACGATAGTGGCTGGAACATTGATACCTTTTCTCGCTGATAATGGCCCAGCATCGATAACTTCACAGCGTACCTTTGCGGCTGATTCATGCGGGGCATCGATAACTTTCAGACGAACTAATCCATCCGCTAATAAGATAGGGTCATCTAATCTTAAATTTAGAGAAAGTCCATCATATGCAACGGGTAAAATGACATCATCTCCAAAGCATACTTCTTCGGCTTCTTCTACTCCACAATTAAGGGTGATTTCTTGTCCCCTTTTTAATTGAACAGAACCGGGGAAGCGGCCAAGTCGAAGTTTTGGGCCGGGTAGGTCTGCAAGAATTCCGATATATTTCCCGACTTCTTTTTCAGCAGCTCTAACCTTTGCAATCAATTTAGTTTTCCCTTCAAGGTTGCCATGGCTATAGTTTAGCCTCGTAATATCCAATCCTTCTTTCATCAGCCTAACTAATATTTCAGGGCTATCACTTGCGGGGCCAATTGTACCGATGATGCGGGCGCGTGCCATAACTTGGCCTAAGCGTTGTACATCATCAAAGGTTGCTTGAGGCTTTCGCACTCTTTGAACCATCCATTATTATCAAATATTTGTGAACGCAAGAGGAAAACCAATTGAAGTCGAGCCATGCCCGAAAAGATTGGATGGCTATGAATTCCTCTGATAAGCGGATGAAACAAGATGCTCTGGACTATCACGAGATGGAGCCAAGAGGAAAGATTAGCGTCGAGCCAACAAAGCCTCACTCAACTGCGCAGGAATTGTCATTAGCATACTCCCCAGGGGTGGCATATCCTTGTTTAGAAATTGAGAATAACCCTGATGATGCATACCGATATACCGCCAAAGGAAATCTTGTCGCAGTAATCAGTAATGGTACAGCAGTACTTGGTTTAGGAAATATTGGGGCATTGGCATCTAAACCTGTTATGGAAGGTAAGGGATTGTTGTTGAAGACTTTTGCTGGGATTGATGTTTTTGATATTGAGGTCGATGAAGAAGACCCTGAAAAATTCATTGAAATCGTTTGTGCGATTGCACCCACATTTGGGGCAATAAATCTTGAAGATATTAAGGCACCAGAATGTTTTGAAATTGAGCGAAGAATCGCAGAAGGAACAGATATCCCCGTAATGCATGATGACCAACATGGAACCGCAATAATCACAGGTGCTGCACTGCTAAATGCTGCAGAGATTCAAGGAAAAGAATTAGCAGATATCAAAGTCGTCATCGCAGGAGCGGGTGCAAGTGCCATCGCCTGTGCAACACACTACGTCAAACTAGGAATTAACTTAGACAATATCATCATGTGTGACTCTCAAGGAATTATGACAACTAAGCGTCTAAATGCTGGCGAATTAAATGAATACAAAGCTAAATTCGCAAGAGATATTGAAGAGGGAGATTTGGCTTCAGCCTTGAAGGGTGCAGACTTATTTCTTGGACTTTCAAAAGGCGGAATCGTTAGTAAAGAAATGATAGAACAAATGGGTGAAAAACCTATTATCTTCGCCTTGGCAAATCCGACTCCAGAAATAATGCCTGAACTTGCAAAGTCGGTTAAACCTGATGCCATTGTTGCAACTGGGCGTTCAGATTTTCCCAACCAAGTCAACAATGTCCTTGGCTTCCCATATATTTTCAGAGGAGCATTAGATGTCTTAGCAAGAGATATCACACCAGCCATGAAAATGGCAGCGACAAGAGCAATCGCAGATTTGGCAAAAGAACCAGTTCCAGATGATGTTATTCATGCATATGGAGGAGAGCATTTGCAATATGGTCCAGAGTATATTATTCCTAAGCCATTCGATAGGAGGGTCCTAATTTGGGAGGCGAGTGCAGTTGCCAAAGCAGCCGTTGAAGAAGGAATAGCCAAACTTTCAATTGAGGATTATGACCATCAAGAATACCGAGAGGAGTTAGAGGCAAGATTAGGATTAACAAGGAGTGTAATGCGTACTGTCATTAACCAAGTAAAAGGAAAAGGAAAGCGCTTGGTATTCCCCGAAGGGGATAATGAAAAGGTCTTGAGGGCAGCCTCGGAATTGGTTTTGGAAAAAATTTGTCATCCAATTTTACTTGGAAATATTGAAGAGATTAAAGATAAGTTGAATCGCTTAGATCTGGATTTTGATTGTACAATTATCAATCCAAGATATGACCCGCGTAGAACTGAAATTTATGCTCAGGCCATGTTCGATAAGAGGCACCGAAAGGGGTTGTCTTTCAGTGATGCTGAACGTCTACTCAAAAGCCGCCCATACTTTGCATCACAAATGGTTAGCAGTGGTGAAGCCGATGGAGTAGTAGGTGGAGTTACACGCGCATATCCAGATGTATTGAAGCCTGCAATCGAGGTAATTGGTGCAGATGGTAACGCTCACTGCATTATCGGCTGTTACATGATGACAGTCAAAGGCAGAGTTATCTTCTTGGCTGATGCAACAGTAAATGTTTATCCCGATAGTAGAACTTTGGCTGAAATCGCAGTCCAAACAGCAAAGGTCGCTCGTCGTTTTGGGGTTGAACCGAAAGTTGCAATGTTATCATTTTCAAACTTTGGAAGTAGTAAGGCCCAGCGAACAGGCCGAATTGAAGATGCGATTGCGATGGCGAAGGAACTTGACCCAAAATTAGTCATTGATGGGCCTATGCAGGTAGATACAGCACTAGACCCATTGGTGCAAATTGAATATCCATTCATGGAATTTGATGGCCCTGCCAATGTTTTGATTTGCCCAAACCTTGCCTCGGCGAATATTGCCTACAAATTACTTGAGCAGTTAGGAGAAGCTGAAATGACTGGACCAATTCTTTCTGGCATGAACAAACCTGTCCAAGTAGTAGCACGCAGTGATGGTGTACGCCATATTGTCAACATGTCAGCCATTTGTGTGATGGATGTACTGAGAAAAGAATCTTATTAGTCAACAATACCCTCTGATGATTGAAGACTATTTTTTCTTGCAGTCAAGGATTTTCCATCATCATCAAGATACCAAGTTGGTCTTCTTGGTCTCCAAATTGCGGCGCTGGCAAATGAAATACATAGGCCTCCAAAAATCAGATTCGCCCAACCATCCAAAACATAATCTGAGAAGCCTCTGAAGATAGGGATCAAGAATGAAGGAACTATTCCAATCATTATCGCAATTAGAACTTCTTGTTTGAAGATTGCTTTCAAATCGGCTTCTTCCGGCACTCTAACCGCTTCACTAGAATCTGTTTTCCGGATGACAAGGCGAATGAAAGTATCCGCTTGAGGGGAAAAAATAGGGGTTTGTGAGCGAAAAGTCAAACCTTTTTTTGTAGGGTGAGATTTTATTGATGCACGATAGCGTTTCATCAAACTTCCAACCCTTTCATCTAACCTTGGTCGTCCATCGATTGGAGCCCCGCGGTTATTGTTTGAAGGATGATCCCACAGCATCTCTTCACATGCTAGAGGTAATTCAAACCCAAGGTGTTGTTTTGCCCTCATCCATTCGGCTTCACTTGGGAGGCGAACTTCAAAGCCTGTTGGAAGTTCTGTAGATATTACTTTGAGAATTTTTTCCACATCTTCCCAATTCAGTTTTTCAATCGGCGAGTTTTCTCCACCTTCTTCCTCGACAATTTGATTGAATTGCTTCACTGTTAAAAATGAATACATTATCATGAATTCTGGAATACTTGCTTCGTAGCGCGGCCTCTCAGAACCATGCACTAAGCCCCCTTTATTTGTACCAATCAAAACATGCCCTGGGGGTATGACAGTCATTGGTAGACCGAAAGGGATTTCGGTATCAAGCAGAATTATCCACCCCGTCTCAAACTTTCAGAGTTGCTTCAACTCTGTTATACCAAGCCATTCCCTTTTCATGGTCTTGTAATTGAGAGAATTGAGAGAATGGTGAAATTGAACGCATATATCCAAATGCTGCAATATCTACCATATTTGGAGAATTTCCTCCAAAGAAATCTACCGCTCCAATTTCTTCGCACCATTCATTAAGAAGGTCATGCCACAATTGTTTTGGTTTGCGTCCATCCTTCTTCACTCGACTTCGTGCAATAATTCCCCACATTATTGGAAAACCAGCCCATGCGTACATTCTCTTGGAGAAAAAGCCAAATTTCTCCAACTTTGAAACTCTAGTCGTGGTTTTCAAAGCCGAGAATAATCCACCGTATAAAATGGGAATTGTTGCTCTTTTGAAATGTTCATCTACCCATTCTAACCACTCATCGCGTCGAGCCTCATCACCACTTTTCATCAACTTCCCCGAATTATATTTGGCATCCAATTCCTTCATCATTGGAGTGGAATCAACCAAAACTGTACCGTCGGTATCTCTCCAAACTGGGACTTTATTCCAACCATCTGAGAAGGCCAATTGCTTCTTTATTCTCAACGGGTTGACTTGAACTTCTTCATAGTCTAATCCAATATGTTGCAAGAGGCTTCTCAATTTCCATGAAAAAGGGCAAGTATGGAGGATGAATAACTCGGGTTTGTTTCCCATGTGTTGAGGCCGGAGGACTCCCCTTCTTCAGGTTTTAATCAGAATTATCTACTAATCTCCACCCTGGTTTCCAAAATTCATCATCATCCAGCCACTTGATCCATTCTTTATCTGAGGCTCTAGTTAGTTGAAAGGCGCGTCTTTCCAAACCCTCAAACAAGGTGTCATCTAACTCAGATTTTGAATGTGCATCAGTCCATTCAATCGCCATTTCTCTAATTCTCATCCTTCCAGCCTCTGGTTTGTCATAATGTGTTTCACATATCTCACGTAAATCATCAAGCCAAACCTTTGTTCCTTTGATGTGGAGGTTATCACCCGCATCTTTAGATGCCTTACTCGAAAACGGCCACCATCCCATGTTGCTCACAAGTCCTTGGTGAGGGATGCCCTTGATTCTTTGCGCAATTTGAAGGCTACAACCCCAACCCGTAGGCATGGCTCGCATAACCGTTCATCTCCACGGCCGTCCTAAAGACAAGGCTCTAAGAATGGTAATCGAGGAGTTTGCAAGGAGATTATCTGGTCGCGGAGTGAAATTATTGTGCCATGAGGATAAATCGAGTGATGATTTTGAGGGCAGGCTACTCAATCTGAACGGTAATTTGATTTTGCTGGATGAATCTGGAATTTCAATGAATAGTATAGAATTTTCAAAATTAATTGCAGAAGTTTCTCTTGCTTCCAGCGACCTTGAATTTGCTGTTGCATCTGCAGACGGCTTCAGTGAAGCAATGAGGCAGAATTCCACCTCCCTTCTTTCACTTTCGAAAATGACAATGCCACATGAATTAGCAGCAGCAGTATTAATGGAGCAATTGTATAGGGCTTCAGAAATTAATCGAGGTAGTCCCTATCACCGTCAGGAAAGGGAATAGGTAGCCTTGAAACCAAAATCCTCTACCCTTGGTTTAATGGGAATGGAGCATGCTGTCTTAGCCTGTGTTTTGGGTCTAGTCCTAATGGGGATGAGCCGCAACCAACCATTTCCTGAGGTATCTCGGCGCTTTGGAATAATATTGTTGATGTTGGGTCTTTTGGGTCTATTGAGCGAATCCGCACCCCGTCCAACAACTGATAGGGTTTGGCTAATTACCTATACTGGCCTAGGTGGCCTTGGTGTTGTCATCGGAATGCGCCATATGACCTATACTCGAATGGATGTTTTGATTGCACCTGCTTCGGGGGTTCTCCTGTGCATTGGCGTTATTGGGCTATTGTGGAATGAATGGGGCGTATTGTCTGAATTTGAACAAATAGCGGCATTTTTGTTAGCTTCTTTCCTATGTATGGCTGAAGTTTACTTGGTATTCCGAGGATTGTTAATTGGAAAGTTACCCCAATCTTGGTCACAGGCTGGTTTGAGGAACCTCCAGAGAGGAATTATTGATGGGCCTAATGGTGCGATATCTTGTTTTGAAAGAGCCTGGGATGTTGAGAAGGAACATCTCAATCCGATGGCATACCTTGCTTTACAGCGGATATTCTATGCAAGAGGTGATTTGGTTAATGCTGATGAATGGGCCTTGAAACTAGCAGAGAACGGCGGTAAAAATGCAGTTGATGAAGCATGGATTAAGGCTGTAGATGATTCATTAAAGAGACTTGGAATGGATTTCGAGCAAGAAGAGTAATGGGACATCCCATCTTATATTGAGCATCCCAACCTTAACCCTATATACGTTGAATAACGCTCTCAAACTAAGAGGGAGCAATATGGAAAGAACATTAAGATCTATTCAGAGCACAATAAAGAAGTTTTTCTCAAGAAAGATAATGTTTTCATTCATATATATCTGGTTCGCTGCAAGTGTTCTCTCTCAGGCATTGTATATCGGCTTTCACGGAGTACCCTATGATTCAACATTGATGATTGCTTTATTGGGACCTTGGTACCTACTTGTGGTTATAATTGAAGCATTAGTTTGGGCGATTTTGGGAATGATTCTCCTCAGTAAAATGCTTTCAACACGCCAGCAAAAGCCAATTCTTCAAACTCCTTAACTTTGGAGAAGACTGATGATAGGACACCTCTTGAGGTGAACTAATGGTGAAAATAAACCGAGTTCATACTGGTGGTGGTGATAAAGGTGAAACTTCACTTGTCGATGGTTCTAGAGTGAAAAAATGTAGCCTAAGAATTGAGGTAGTTGGGACAGTTGATGAGTTGAACTCTTTTCTCGGTGTAGTACGTATGGAATTAGGAAGAGCCTCTACAATTCATGTCGATGGAGGGACAAAAACTAGTGCCTTAAGAGCAGCCCACTTAGGGGGAGAAGCACTTTCTAGGGTACAACAGGAATTATTTGATTTAGGAGCAGAACTTGCTTGTCCCCCTGAAAATATCCCTTCTGGAATTACTATGCTGGGAGATATTGCATCAGAAACTCTTGTTGATGAAATGGACGCATGGTTAGAAGATTTAGAACCTTTAAGTTCCTTTATTATACCAACTGGAGAGGGCCCAGTTGCTTGGTTACAATTGGCTCGAGCAGTTGCAAGAAGATTGGAAAGAAGGTTGGTTGAACTTGATGATAATGAAGCCATGCGTGCTTTTCCAGTCGAATACATCAATCGCCTTTCAGATTGGTGTTTTGTTCTCAGTAGATGGCTGACAACACGTCTTGGAGGAAAAGAAGTTCTATGGCAACCAATAGGTGAGAGGTCAAGTGGAGAGGCAGAACGAGCAAGATTATTGTCGAATCACGATGATATTGGTGATGTGGTAAATCAAACTTGAATTATTCTCTGCCAATTTTTTTCATATGTTCATGAGCCGCTTTCAACACCGCTTTTGATTCATCATGTGTTAACATTTCAATCGCCTGTTCCCAATCAAGCCATAGATAATCTCTATGTTCGTGGGAGATTTCCACATCCATAATACCAGTTTCACCGATGTACCAGAAGACTTCTTTCTCAATCTTTTTTCCCTTATGATGAAAATCATACTCCGTTTTTTCTTCAAAGCCCTGGATTATTTTGATATCATTAATCCCAGTTTCCTCTTGTAATTCCCTTATTGCAGCATCGATTCGTGAAGGGTCGGATTCCTCCACATGCCCTTTTGGAAAATCCCAATGCCCTTGCGGGTATTCCAACAATAATATGTTGCCGAGATTGATTACTACGACACCGCATGAGGTCTCCATGGTAGTATGCCCCGAACCCACCGGCAAGATGTTTGTCACTAAATTAGTATTTGAAACGTCGATTCATTCATCACCCAAGGGCTTGCCCATGTAAAGAGAGGGCGGGTTCTAACAGTGGATGCAGGCGATATTAATTTGCAGAGGATTATTGCTGATGGTGATATGGATGGACTATTTGCTGCTGTAATTCTTCGCAAACATTTTCCTAACGCAGAATTACGATTCAGTCACCCTGCTGAGATTCGCGGTGGCCTCATCGATGATATCATTGACCGAAATACTGCAATATGCGACCTTCCTTTCCACCCTAAGTGTGGGCTATATTTGGATCATCATGAAACAAACCGCCCTTCAAATGAAGAGGAAAAAGAATTCATTTCCAATGGTGGTATTTGTATATGGGAGGACAAACCTTCAGCAGCAAGAGTTGCTTGGGATCATTTCAATGGCGATGAGGAGTTGCCAAGTCTTCAAACTACAATGGAGTTTGTTGATAGGATTGATTCTGGACAAATTAGCCTTGAAGAATTAAGAGAAGGACCTGATTTACTTTGGTTTTCAAGAACTATTGATATCAGAGATTCAGAATATGTACATTCAATTGTTGCAAGGCTTGCAAGTGGAATGAGCATGGATGAATTATTGCATGAAGAAGATGTCAGTCTTAGGTGTCAAAATGCTAGAACAGCTGCAGAAGAATTGGATGAAATAATTTCTAAAAAAATTGAGGTTCGAGATAGATTAGCAATATTGAGAATGGATGGTACAGGGCAGAGAACCAATGGCTATGCAGTAACTGCATTTGTCGGGGAGGATTGCGATGCCTGTTGCATAGTGCATGGATGGGTTGAAGGTAGCATTAGCACACCTGAAAAACCAGCCTTATCAACTTCTTTTTACAGCAATAGTTTCCTTCATCCAAAAGGTGGGGTCTTTGATTTGACTAGAATGGCTACCTTGTATGATGAGACAGGAGGAGGTCACAAGAATGCTTGCGGTTGCAGGGTTCAAGCGCTTTCAAATTCGGGCCATAAAGAAAAGCGCCCCGTTGAATTAGAAGATGTTGAGAGAAACCTCAAAGGTTGGCTAGAGGAATGGTCAAGGCGTGAATGAATTAGTATCCTCCATCACCTCTTATTGAAATAGTGGATTTAAGGCGGGTCAATTATGGAGGGAATTACCGACCCCCGAATGTTGGCAGCAAAGCCATTTTATCGATTGGGAGAGTTTACTCATGACCACCGTCGTAAAATTTTGGTCATCGGTGTATTGACCTGCATAGCCCTAGGTTCATTGATGGGAGTAGGAGCAGATTGGGCTGAATCTTATGGCGAAGGTGAATTAGAATCTTTACAAGCCGGTAAGGCCTATCGGGAAAACTTTCTTTCCGAAGACGAAGAAGGGAATGTGTTCATTTACTTGGTTTTCCATCCCACTTTGAATGATTCAACATCTGAATGGCAAGAAGCAGTAAAGTCTGCACTATCTGATTTAGAACAGCGTGATGATATTACTATCAACTATTCTTGGTCAGTTTCCCCAGAGGATAGATACACTAGAATTAGTGAAGATAAAGATGGTTTTTGGGCCAAGAATATCATCATTCTGGCCGGTGAAAGAAAAGATTCCAAGAGCACCTATGCTGAAGTTTATGATTCGATAAAAATTGAAAAGGGTTTCAGTGATTGGAGAACTGGCGATATAGCAATAAGTTATTCATTTGATTCTAGAATTGCAGGAGACTTAGTAGATGCCGAGATTATTTCAGGCCCTCTTTCATTGATTATTCTGGCTCTGGTATTCGGTTCAATCGTGGCGGCATTAATGCCGATTGGGATTGGCCTATTTACTGTCATTGCCGCAATGGGAGTCACAATTTGGTTATCTAATATTACTGATGTTACACAATATGCAACCAATATTATTTCCCTAATTGGAATTGGTGTATCAATTGATTATTCGCTTTTTATGGTTAATCGTTTCAGAGAGGAATTAGAGCAAAAAAGAGATGTTAGAACTGCAACCGCAATGACAGTTGCAACCGCAGGAAAGGCAGTATTCTATTCTGGACTAACTGTTGCAATTGGCCTCATGGGAATGCTATTTTTCGAAAACACAAGCCTTCCGAGCCTTGGCTTAGGTGGCACTTTAGCAGTTTCAATAGCCATGGTTTACTCCGTTATTGTATTGCCTTCTGTGTTGGCGATGTTGGGTGAGAATGTGAATGCAGGGAAGGTTCCATTTTCAATTACCTCTTCGGATAGTGATGAGGGATTTTGGGGTAGAACTGCAAAGATGGTGATGAAGCATCCGTGGGCAGTCTTGATTCCAACACTGATTCTTTTAATTGGCGCCGGACTGCCATTTTTACAGGCCGAATTATCGATGTCCTCAATCGAAGCCTTACCACCTGAAGACGAGACTCGACAAGGTTCGAATCATATTGATAGATTATGGCTAGAAAGCACTCAGAACGATGCTTTTGTAATGTTGGTGATGGATGGTGGAGACCCACTTTCAGAACCAAATATCAGGCAACAACATCGTTGGTTAAGCGAGCATCTTGCGGATAAAGAAGTCGCTGCAGTCTTTGGTGCCGCATTGCCAATGCCAAATATGACTGAAGATCAAGCAGTCGACTTTTGGTTGACATCTGATGAATATCTCAGCCCTGAGCAAGTAACAGGCAGAGAGTACTTGAAAGAAAAATTTGTTTCAGGCGATGTTGCTTTCATGTTGCTATCTCTCGATGGCCCTCAAACTAGTACCAATAGCAGACTCTACGTTGAATCATTGCGTGAAGATATCTCTGATTTGATGGATGGCTTGATTCAAGGTCCGAATTCTGAAATATTAATCGGCGGTTTTGCAGCTTATAGCGCCGATACATTAGATGCCATTGCAGATAATATTTTTATTGCAATATCATTTATTTTAATTGCAACGACCATCCTGATATATTTGCAAGTTGGAAGCATTATTATTCCCATCAAAGCAATTGTGATGAATATACTTTCGATTTCTGCATCATTTGGAATGCTGGTGGTTGTTTTTCAATGGGGTTGGGGTTCAGAACTTCTTAATTTCACTCCTCAACCAATAGATTCCATGAACCCTATCATCATGTTTTGTATCGTATTTGGATTATCTATGGATTATGAAGTTTTGATGCTTTCAAGGATTCATGAAGAATGGCTTCGGACTGGAGACAATACCTTGGCCGTAGCGAATGGGTTGCAAAGAACTGGGCGCTTGATTACAGGTGCTGCGGCGATAATGGTAGTGGTTTTCAGTGCCTTTGGCTTTTCCTCTGTTCTCATTCTAAAGCAAATTGGATTTGGTTTGGCACTGGCAATTCTCATCGATGCAACAATTGTCAGAGCCTTATTGGTTCCAGCTACAATGAGATTGATGGGGAAGTGGAATTGGTGGTCTCCTTCATGGTTACCTGGTTCTCAGCATGTTAGAGAATCCATCGAATCTGAATGAGATTCATACCACTTGAAAGATGTATAGGAAGCCAATGAAACCGTGCAAAACCGCTAGAATCATCACCAAATCTGCGGCCCTTCCATGCTTTAATTTCAACTCATTCCATTTTTCACCGCTCTCTCTTGCAGCAACAACCTTCTTGCCTAATCCAGTCATAAATAACAATAAACCGATACCTACAATTCCAAAAATCCCATGAATATTAAGATGAAAATAGAATAATAGAGGTTTTCCATCGATCAATGCACGAATAATTTCAGCACTAATCGCGATGGCAACAGCAACTATGGCGAGGGGTACGAATTTCTTCCCCCAATCTTCATGTTGTTGTCTAGAGAGTTTTCTCTCATTTCCTTTCAAACTTCGACTTCTCTTTCGCCATGAATGTTGTTTCAACATCCATCCAAGCAGAATGATGGCTAGCAGTGGATGGAGAAGCAGAATGGCTGTGCGAGCGACTTCCATCATCTTCACCTCAACCACCAGAGGGCGAATAGTGGCAATGGACCTTCCGCTTTAGAACAGGTTGTGAGCGGTGGCTTCAAAGGGAGGCACCATGGGCCGGCGAATACCAGTGTTGACCGTGTTGGAACAGAGACTCCTTGAGAGCCTTGAGGCTGGCCTCAAGGGAGGCGATACTTCAGAGCGCCGTCAGTTTCATGCAACCCGCAACGCAGCCTGGGATTTACTGCCTAAACCTTGGAAGGGGTTGTGCTTGGTGGCATTGAGAAAAGAGCAACCACCTGAGGAAGATGATAAATCCTCTACTTCTCCAATACGAAAGAAAAGAACTGGCTCTTCTCGGCGAATGAACCGAGGACGTGGTGGGCGAACTGCAAACCAAGATTTATTACCATCAAAGGACCATGTTCTCTCTGATGAAAATGAGTCTCGTACTTTCAAATTTGCAACATTACTTATTCACAAAGCAAGAGATAGGGAATCTTGGAGCGAAGATGAAGAAGCAGTATTAGTTGGCTTGCGTCTTGAATGTAGCCAAGGTGTTCACAAAGTATGGGGAAAGATGGCTGAAGAAACCCCATTACTTGCAGAATTTGCAGCCTGTCCAGTTGTCGAAATTACTAGAGAGAAAGATGGAGATATTGGAGCCTGGGCTGAAGCAGCTAGAATAGACCCACGAAATAATGATTCATTGTCCACATTTTTAGAAATGGAATTACCTTTCGCTATTTCACCTGAAGTCGAAGTTGATTTGAAGAGAGCAATAATTCAAGTTAAGAAAGGTAAAGGAAAGTTGAATAAATTATTAACTCGTAATTTACGCAATTCTGAAGGTCCAGCATGTTTGATATCTGGACTACTTGCAATAGCATCAGGAGATGATTCCACCGTTGACATTCTTTCACAAGAAACCAGTGAAGAGATTTCTTCAGTTATGGCTGATCAGACCCTTTTGTATAATTTAAGAGCAGGTAATTCAGACGGATGGAAACTAGCATTATCCAAAGAAGGAACTGATTTCTTGACTACTGCGTTGAGAACTGCAGCATGGTTAGTTGCACCGATGGATGAGATGGACCTCAGTCTTTCAGAAATGGAAACTGGCCTAGTATTATTGAATGAATTTGAGGACTCTGGGCCAAGTAGTGATGGGCTTCGTTGGCATATCGTTTCTGCATTAGTTGGGGCAGGTAAATCAGAAGAAGCAGCAAGTCATTTACTTGAATTGAATATCAATCGCACAGATATCCTAAACATCGCAATTAACGTTGTTCTAAAGGTCCAATCACCCGAAGTTTTCGATTGGCTGGAATCTCAACTTCAAAGATTGGATGATTCTTCATTAAGTCAGATAGTTGGCATAGAAGGATTCCCAGCATCATTGAAACTCAAGGCTGCAAGCCTTATGGATAACTCATCTGGAAATACCGATGTACAGTCAGACTTGTTAGAATTGATGATTACAACTGGCGATATTTCAGGATTAGCCAAACTATTGCAGAGTATTGATGAAGGCCCTTCAAAACATCCACTCGAGGCATTATTGGTATGTCACCTTCACCCAGCAACAGGTGATGAAGAAATCATTGAATGGTTGCAGGATGCTAGAAAGAAGGCCCATGATTCAATCGGGAATTCTAATTCTGCACCAGGGATATCTAATCTTTCATTTTCTTTGTTAAACATGTTAGATGGGGGGCGTTGTCAACTTGATTCGATGGCAGATAGATTGGATATGGCTGGATTCCAAGCCTTCAGAGAGTGCAGAAGGGCATTGGCTGAAGAGGGGGATGGTCTTGTTTCTGAATCTAATCTAAAACGTTTGGAAGATAGTGTTTCACAAGCCGAGTTAACACCGGTTGAAAGGAGTCTTTTCGATACCTTGGTTGATGGTTTGAGATTAAACCGAGCAGCGATGTTGCTTCAGGAATCTAGTGCATCGAATGATGAAATGCAATTATTGAATGATATTTTGTCAACCACTAACCCAAAGTTGGCCGTAGTTATTGCAGCAAGAGAAATGGTGATGGAACACGACATATCATTACCGTCTCTAGTTGATTGGTATCAGCGAGCAGCGCCGACCTCAGTTTGGTCATTGATAGTCAAAGCAGCGGTACAATCTGCAAATGGAGACCGTCTTGCATCAGCGCGTAGTTTGAGGTTAGCAGCCGACCGCTCAAAACCCCCTGAAACACCCGCATCCCCTGAAACACCCGCACCCCTTTCATATGAAGAAAGAATGATGCTTTATCGAAAGGCATTGATTCACTTTGCGCATTCAGAATCTTGGACAGAAGCGGTTGAATTACTTGATAGAGAGCAGGCATCACAATCTGCTTTAACTGAGAGATTCCAACTCTATCTAAGGGTTAGCGATGATGCCTATCGAAAACAACAGGGAGCCGGAACAAGCCGCTTGATGGATTTCGTCCGCAGTGAAAGGACAGTTAGAGTAGAGGGCCAGGATGGAGAACTCATTGAAGAAACGAAGAGTTTCTTTGCAGAAGAAGAACTTGATTTTCTCTTCAACTATCACAATGAACACCCAATACCACTACCACCAGAGCCCTTCCAAGGAAGAGTTAGAGCCGCTCTTAGTTTGATTCGCAAGGACAGACGCCGAAGCCGAGTAGAAGATGAAATGCGCTATCAAAGATTGATGCACGAAAGTTCTGATGATCGAGACCTTGAACCTCTTATTTCTGATATCTATGAATTAGCAACAGAGGCCGCAGATGATGATGCAGTACGTGGGCTTTCAATATTAGAGAGAGCAATGAATAGTGGTCGCTTCAAACCCCGCCAACTAAAACGATTAGTGAATGCCCAACAAGGAGTTTATCAGAACCATCACAAAGAGATTACAGTTCGTCAGAGAAAGCATCTTCGCCATCTTCAGTTGATTCCTTTGGTTCTCATCGACACTAATATTTTAGTGGATTCATTGAAAGAAAAAATCGCTTCGAAACTCGACCTCTCCAGCGATGTTAGATTGGACCTACTCGGACATCGCCATTTCCACAAAGCAGTTTGGAACTGTAAGGAAAAAGGGATGATAAGGATATTCATGCCTACTATTGTGAGCAGTGAGATAAGAAATATCGCCTCAGACATTTCTCGAGTTCGCCGCATGTTCAGTGACGTACTGGTTAGTGATGAACATTGGAATGAAGTCGTGTCAAAAGAGAAATTACAAAAGATGGTTGACGAATTAGTTGATTCATTCAAAGATTGGCAGCATCTTAATGTTAGGTTTGAGGAAGAAAGTGAAGATTACCGAGAAGAGTTACATAAATTCTTATCAGACCATGAAGATGTATACGACCAGCTAACTAAACAAAAGAGCATACATGGGAAATTAACTCGAACTGCACTCTTTGAAGATGATGAAATTTACCCTGAAGAAAGTGATTTGAAGATAATGTTGCAAGCACGTTCCCTTGCAGAATCCCACTTGGATGGAATCGGCTCAATCTTAATTGCAAGTAGAGATGGCGATTTCACATTATTTGCTAGAGCCTTTGAAGAACGTTTTGGATTTGGTGTTGTCAAGAATGCTCAACAATTGAGATCTTGGCTACGTTGATGCGATTTATCGATATCCAAAGAAAAATATTTTTCTCACATATGTTCGATGATAGCATCACCGAAGTCGCTACATGAAAGTAGAATTGCATCATCCATTAATCGTTCAAAATCATAGGTAACTGTTTTGTTTGAAATTGCCTTTTCCATGCCTTTGATGATAAGGTCCGCTGCTTCATTCCAACCAATGTGGCGAAGCATCATTTCAGCAGAGAGAATTAATGAACCAGGGTTTACTTTATTCTGTCCAGCATACTTTGGAGCAGTTCCATGAGTTGCTTCGAAGATTGAGATTCCAGTGTCGTAATTGATGTTGGCGCCAGGTGCTATACCGATTCCTCCAACTTGAGCAGCCAAAGCATCTGAGATATAATCGCCATTCAGATTCATAGTGGTTAGAACACTGTATTCTGCGGGGCGTAGGATTATTTGTTGCAACATTGCATCTGCAATTACATCTTTGATTAATATTTCATTGCCGCTAATCGGGTTGGTCATTGTACACCATGGCCCACCATCTACCTCTGTTGCCCCGAACTCTTCAATGGCGAGGGCATATCCCCAATCTCTAAATCCACCTTCGGTGAATTTCATGATATTGCCTTTGTGAACGATACAAACGCTAGGCTTGTCATTTTCGATTGCGTATTTAATGGCTGCACGAACGATTCTTGCAGTACCTTCTTGACTGATTGGTTTGATTCCTATTCCGCTGCTATTTGGGAAGCGAATTTTATCAACTCCCATCTCTTCTTGCAAGAATTTAATGACTTTTTTAACCTCTTCACTACCTGCTTCCCATTCAATTCCAGCATATACATCTTCACTATTTTCTCTAAAGATAATCATATCAACTTCATGTGGAGATTTTACTGGACTTGGAGTTCCTGAATACCAGCGAACAGGACGTACGCAGGCAAATAGGTCGAGGCGCTGGCGAAGAGCCACATTTAGGGAACGGATTCCCCCTCCAACAGGGGTTGTTAAAGGACCTTTAATTGAAACTAATCCCGTTTTCATGGCCTCAATTGTTTCTTCTGGCAACCATTCTCCAGTTGCATTGAAGGCCTTTTCTCCGGCCAATACTTCGTTCCAAAATATCTGCTTTGTACCATGATAGGCTTTGGTAACTGCAGAGTTCACAACAGACTGCATAACGGGAGTTATATCGATGCCAATTCCATCTCCTTCAATGTAATGAACGATTGGATAATCCGGTACAAGCAACTCACCATCTTGCATGCTGATTGCTATACCCTTCTGTGTCATGGGCGCAGCGACCGACCACTCCTTGATGAACGGCTCGGTTAGAATGAGCAAAAAGGGATTGAGATATGCTCTTGAATAAACCCCTTTCATCAAAGAATATGCAAGCAGAAGTTGTCTGGGACGGTTCAAGCAAAATGACTGGAATTAATCAATCTGGTCAGGAAATAAAGATGGATTGGGAAGATGGACCGAGTCCGATGCAAATATTGCTACAAATGGTAGGTGCATGTAGTCTAGTAGATGTGGTTAATTCTTTAGAAAATAGGAGGAATTTGAAATCAGCAAGTATCAGTATGGAGGCAGAACGAGCAGAGGAGCCACCACGAAAATTCACCTCTATCCATATGATATACCATGTCCATGGAGAAGAGATACCAGAGAAGATGGTGAGCCGAGTAATCGAGGCTAGCCATGAGAAATATTGTTCAGTATCGAATACTCTTTCCGCTGATGTAAAAATCACTTGGGAATTAAATATGTAATGTTCCATAACAATAGTATTGCATATTATTAACAAAACGGAATACAATTCAAAAGGGCAATACTCGCGTGGGCAATTATGCGGGAAGTTTCAGTACATTGGGGGAGAGCAAGACTTACTCGTGCAAAACTCGACATCCTCTTTGACTTTGTAAAGGAAATGCAGTTTCTCGGTTATGTTGAAAGAAATAGTAACCACATCGATATCATAGTCCATTGTGTATTCACAGAAGACAGTGGGCCGGATGACCTCAATAATTTGATTGCAGGAGTTTCAGTAATTGAAACTCTATCGAAACCAAATTCAGAATGGACTGATGAATGGGTATTGAAATTGCGTTTTGAAGCAGCTAGCAATGATCTAATTGCAATTCAATTACAAGCAGCATCAGCGAGTATTCAACCTGAAACAGTCTTGAATCAGCAGGGTTTCACTTATGTCATTCGTGGCCCTGCAAGCTCAATTAAATCAGTTATTACAGCATTTAGACTGATACAAATTCCAGATAAAATGTCAGCATCTTCTATTCAACCTGCTTCTGTAGTTGAAAATAAACTTGTATCACCCCAACAACTCAAAGTGGTAAAAGGTGCTTGGGATGCAGGTTGGTATGAGAACCCAAGAGCTCTTAAAATGTCAGAATTATCAAGAGAATTAAATCTCTCAAGGTCCACTGTTTCAGAACATTTAGCAAGAGTTGAGACCGAAATGGTCCGCCTACTACTTGGAGCAGTGAGTGATAAATTAGTAGAATCTGGCCAGGTAGTTTTTGATTTGGTTGAGTTTTGGTCAAACCTTCATCCTTCCGACTTTAAAACCGTTAGAAAAGCAGTTGACCAAGGGAAAGAAGATGGTAAACCCTACATTATCACATATAGATTGAAATTACTGAATGGAAGTTACAAATTAATTCGCTCACATTCTCAACCTCAATATGATGAAAAAGGAAAATATCTTGGAGTTGTAGGTCAATTTGAGGATTTATCTCAGAATAAAGCTATGGGGCATATATTGGAATTATCGATTAACATTGCAAATTCAAAATATTCAGAAGACCTAGAGAATATATCCCAATCAGGAAGTTGGGAATGGGATGTTATCTCAGGTGAGGTGGCATGGGCACCTGCTCTATTCCCATTGTATGGTTGTGATGCTGAAAAATTCACACCTTCAGTGGAATCTTTCACAGATTTGCTCCATCCTGAAGATACTGAATTCGTTATGAATACCTTAGGTGATGCACTTCAAACAGTTTCAGCATTGGATTATGTTCACAGGATTATTCGCCCCAGCGATGGAGAAGTCAGAACATTTCGTTGCATCGGAGGAATTTTGACGGATGAACTTGGAGCACCTACCAAAGTAATTGGAATCGCTCAAGATATTACTGAACTAAAAGGTGCAAGCCTTGCCTTCCAAGACACGCTTGCTGAGATGAAAGATGATTTACATGAATGGGGTTCATTCGAAGTAAATGATGAAAGTAAAACAGTTATAATTTCAGAAGCAACAAGGAGTATGCTTAGAGGTTGAGGAGATTTACTCTTCTTCCAAAAGCAAACCTAAGGATTTTGCAACCGGATCGAGAACCTCCGGCCAGACCAATATTTCAACTTCAAACTCAGGTTCCCAAACACCTCTAGCAAATTCAAATTCACACTTCATTCTTTCTGCAGCAGTAAAGCCTTCAATCCAAGCCTGCTTACTAATTCCAGTTTCAAGGGATTGTCTTCCCATGCTAATTAAGTACCGAGGTAATTCATCGTCTAAATCCATCAATGAAGTCATCCACTGGTCGAGAGTGGAAGCCCCAGAACCATGTCCACGTGGGATTAAATGAGGAATGACTTGCAAGTGGTGTTTTTCTTCAACAACAGACCTTTGTGAATCTGAAAGTTCAAGGATTTCTTGAAAGTTCTCAAGGAGGATAGCGCCTCTTTTCGATAATCTACCATCGCTCCAAGCCAAGTCAAGGGCATGCTGAAATAAAATACTCAATGTATCACCTCAGTCATGAAGAATCTGTTTTAATATTTTCAAATGGGTCTCAAAACTTATTCCCAATTCTCTTCTTTTTCGGGCCATCAAAGCAACCTCGGCTGGGTCCAGTACATCATCTACCCAAACTCCTTCTAATAGAAATTGGTATAATTCTTCAGGCTGGGCACGGGGCTTTTCAGTTTCCACTTGAATTTCCTCTTCAACCTCTTCTTGTTCAATAGGCTCATCTTTGGTTGCACTTTCTCCTTCAAAAACGATGGTGTTTTCTGGTCCTTGATATTCATCCTCGTCCATGAAAGCAGCAAGAGCATCGTTAACATTAGTATTAGTTGATTCAACCGCATTCACATTCGGTCGCATCGCGCCTAGTTCTTCGAAGGGGTCAATATCCTCTTCTTCCTCGTTTACTCCTGCTTCACTCAAAGGGATGACTGACTCAACAATTTCTTCATTCATTTCCATCATTCCACCCATTTCCAAGGTGGCGATAACTTCACCTTCTTCTTCTGATGATTCATCCTCGACATCATCTTCAGCAAATGCATCTAATAGACTAGCACCCCTTGCAGCGGGAGCTGTAGTTGAAACATTTAGTGCCTCAAATGGGTCGATATCATCTTCGTCTTCAGTTGGCTCATCGATGAACATGGTCATTCACTCTGAAGGCGCCTCGGTATCATCCCTCATCAAACCACCCTCGCGAAGTTTGGGCATTTGTCAAACATTTGGACCACCCCTTTGATAGGTATTTCCGGCTACCTATCATCATGGCAGGAGATAGGGTGTGGCTCTGGAGGGGGTTGCTTCTGACCATGATATTCTGTGGAATAGCAGGAATACCTAGCCTACCAGAAAACCTAGATGCTTGGCAATCAACTGATGACCCAGCAGATCAATCAACCGATGGATTGCAAACAGGTCCGCTTGAAGATAGCAGTTCGGAACAACCTGCAGAAGAGCAGTCCAACGAAGAGCAAGAAGAGGACCAACCCAAAGATGATGCAGGTGCAGACCATCAAAGTGCACAAGATTCCTCTAATGAGCCAGACCAAGGAGGTGGTGAAGAGACAGAGTCAGCACCCGCAAAAAGCCAAGAGGCCCCCCCTGAATCTGGCGAACAAATTGTAGGTGAAGATGTAGGGAAATGGATAATGCCAGCAACTAGAGTTGTAGTCTTGAGTTTAGCAGCCGTCATGGCAGTCGGGATAATGGGTACAATGTTGACTGCATTGGTAGCATCTGAAGCAGGTAGAATGAGTTTGATGTTGGCTGTTATTGGGCCTATTCTAGCAATATCTCAACGTGGAGAGTCTGGAACCTTTACTAAAGGTCGGATTCAAGGGTATATTGAAGCCCACCCAGGTATTCACTTTTCGGCTTTGAGGGATGCACTATCATTGGCAAATGGAGTTACTGCTCATCACCTTCATGCTTTGGAAAAAGAAGGTAGGATAATGTCCTGGTTAGATAGCACAAAGCGAAGATTCGCTTCAAGTGGAATCGACCCAAAGCTACTATCTAGAATTGAGCAACCAGTTGTTGGAATGCAACAAGCGATTCTTGAAGTTCTTGATTCAGCAGGAAAACTAGGAATGAAAAGTGGAGAATTGCGCCTCAAAATGGAAACTTCAAGGCAGTTGATGTCATACCACATGAAACAACTTGATGAAAGAGGATTGGTACAGGCAGAAGGACGCGGCAAGGCAAGGAAATGGAAACTACTTGAAACTGGTAAAGCAGTACTAATGTCAAGTCAGCATCTTTAGTTGACAAACTCAATATGCCTTGAACGAAGCGCTTTCAGTTGAGTATTTTCGCTTGAGCCATAAATTTGTTGACTCTTTACTCCAGTCAATACAACCATGACTCTCACCTCGTCTCCTGCTTCTTCCTCGACCGCAGCGCCCCAAATTATTCTTGCGTGATCATTGATTTTTGACTTGATGATTTGGGCTGCAGTTTCGGCTTCACCTAAAGTTAAATCAGGGCCGCCAACGACATTGATTAGTGCACCTCTCGCATCACTGAGGTCCAATTCAAGTAATGGGCTGTGTAGAGCCTCTAAGGTGGCTCTCTCTGCTCTATTCTCTCCACTTGCCCCGCCAATTCCAATCATTGCAACTCCACTGCCAGTGCTAATCACAGAACGTAGGTCCTCAAAGTCAAGGTTAACCATTCCATCACATGTTAGCAGGTCAGTAACTCCCTTGATTGAACGAACAAGTAGTTCATCTCCAACTCTGAAAGCAGCAGCAATTGGTAAATCCTTCACGCCTTGAATCTCAAGTAACCTTTCATTTGGAATAACTATGATTGTATCGCAGTGTTCCCGTAGGCGTTCCAATCCCCATTCTGCGTTTTGTCGGCGCAGAGATCCTTCTGAATCGAATGGATAAGTTACCACTGCTATTGTCAATGCACCTTGTTTCTTGGCCAAACGAGCGATGTGGCCTGCAGCTCCTGTCCCTGAACCGCCCCCCATTCCTGCGGTGATAATTGCCAATTGAGTATCTTCTGTAATTTTACGTAAGGTAAACTCACTCTCCAATGCTGCTGCTTCTCCCTTAGTTGGGTCTCCACCCGCTCCACGTCCTCTCGCACTTCTTCCGATTAGGATTTTTTCTTCGACTTCAGTTAAGAGAAGGGCTTGGGCATCGGTGTTAATGGCATATCCAGTAACGTATTTTGATGAAAACAACCCTTCACCCCAAAGGCGACTAATTGCATTGCATCCCGCACCTCCAACTCCATAAACTCGAATTCTAGGCTGGAGTGTCTCGAGCAACTTACGTAACTCACCATCATTTGCCTTTGAATTTTCATTTTCGGGCGTTATTATTTCTGCAACACCTTCCGATTCAAGACTCAAAACACGCTCTATCAAGTGCTTCATGCTACTGATGCGGCCTCTAGCCTCTTTCAAGATGACCCTCAGTGAAGGGGCTTTGAAGGGGATTCCTTAACCTCTAAAGAGAGACGAACAAGGTGGCGTTAGTATCAAGCCAACGTGAGAGCCGGTTGGTTTCATGGGCAGTGGGCGCGGTGCTTTGATTCTGGCGCTGCTACTACTATTAGTGCCATTTTCTACCATTCCAGTTATCGCCGATGAAGGGAGAAATGATGATTGGATTCGAGAAGAATCACCTGCATCTCCTGAAAAAATGGCTCTTTCAGTTTGGCAACCAAGTCTTGCATCTGTTATGTGGGATGTAGCCTGGTCCCCCAGTTATGCTCGTGATGCCAGTGGCATTGATATCTCGCGAGATCTTGCAGTCGTCGGTTTGGATGGTACTCTTAGTGTGTGGAATAACAGCGATGGCAGAGTCGTTATGAGGGTTGATCACCATATGCAATTGTTAGGGGTAGATTGGTTGGATGGTGGCCATGTTATCACACTTGATCAACGCCATAATTGGGATGTCTACACCTTATTCGATGATGGATTATCAAGGCCTTCTGACCAAATTGAACATCGTTCAGGTCATTGGTCGAGTAATATGACTGGCATTGAGCAGAATTGGGGGCATGATATGGAGGTTTCAGCCAATGGAACTAGAGTAGTTTTTTGCGGTGGAAGGCCGGACTCAGGAGGGGAAATAGTAGTAGTTGATACAGCATATTTACTGGGTCTTTCAACCGAGAAAAACAGCATTTCATTACAAACTCCAGACATAGTCAAAGTTTGCAGATGGTCAGAAGATGGCGCATCAATTGCTACAATTGAAAGGTCAAGTGGAGGAGATAGTATCCGCGTCTATGACTCAGTTAGCCTCGAACAAACTACCCTACACAATATCGCCACCGGCTCTTCAGGATGGCATTTAGATTGGAAAGGTAGTTCTCAATACAGCGTGGCATGGACAAAGAGCAGTGGAGAAAGCGTAGTCTCTCATTTCATTGAGGATGGTCAACTTGAATGGTACAGTCCGTTAGAAGAAAATGTTACTAGAATAGCATGGTCAACTTTGACCGATAGCCTATATGTTGGTTTACTGAATGAAGGGCAGGTCCTGAAATTGGATGCTGCTGGAAAAGTAGTTGAGAAAAAGGGCTGGCATGCATATCGAAGTTCACGCTCCGATATCAGAGCATTAGATATCGATGCTAGTGGAAATCAAATGGCAAGCGTCGGCCAAGATGGCACCGTTGTAATTTGGTCCATGGCAGAATTCCGAGGCCATCCTGCTCATGATTCGAGCATAATGAGGGAGTTTGAAATATCCCCTTCAGAGGTACTAGTAGCCATTGCCAAAGGCTCTGGTTCTCTGAGCATTAAAGACATTAAATCTGGAAAAGAAATACAGTCCTGCGTGCATCCTAACTGGGGAGATTCTAGCCAAGATGTTCCATATGTGAAAAGTGTCAAATGGTTGGTGGATGATGGCTTGGAAAAAGCAGTTATCGGCTATACAGATGGCTTAATTCAATGGTGTTCAATTGTAGATTCAGAGGAAACCTTCGATACCCAAACTTTGGGTGTATTCGAAATATTTGGCAGATTGGCAGTCAAAGACAAAAACACACTTGTCATCACCAGCGTAGTAGATGGTAGCGATTCTTTGACTGGCGGAAAGGTACGAGTTTTGACTAGAATTGCTCCTCAAGTATGGGAGGTTGCAAATACATGGGATTGTGATGATACTTGTTGGGTGATGGAATTTAACAGAGATGGAACATTACTCGCTACTGCTGAGCAAACGGGGAAAATAAGAATTTGGCAAACTTCTGAGGCAGCCCCCTCTGACTGGTTAGAATTAGAAAGTCCACATAGTCATGGAAATTATACGGGGGTAGTAGAATGGTCTCCAAGGAGTAACTTACTTCTAAGTGTAGGTTGGGATAAGAGAGTAGTACTATTCGACATCGATGGAAGTTCTGAAGTTTGGAGTAGGTCGATTACCTTTGAAGGATTTTCTGCTGGTTTTTCTCTAGAGGAACCTGAGGTAATCATCGGTTCAGGAATGGCTTCGGATTCAAGTGAAGGAGAAATTTTGATTTATGATGCGAACAATGGCAGCCTGATTGATTCGTGGTCAACAGAAGGAATTCCACGCGGTGTAGCAATAACAGGAACTGCCTCAAATAAACGATATATTGCAGCAAATAGTACAGGTGAATGGACCGTCTGGATGCAAGATACTGACGAGGATGGACATCCCGATTCAGTAGACTTATGGCCTGAAGATCCATCTCAATGGGCTGATAGTGATGGCGATGGCTATGGCGATAATGAAAATGGAAGTGAAGGAGATTTATGCCCTCTTGTTTCAGGCAGAAGTATCTACGATAGATTGGGTTGCTTAGATTCTGATTCAGACGGCTGGTCCGATGCAGACCAAGATTGGCCTCCGCATCCTATCGGAATTGCTGATGCATTTGATGAAGATCCCAGTCAGTGGAATGATAGCGATTCAGATAGTTATGGTGACAATTACTTTTTCGATATAATTGATGAATTACGGGTTAACCAAAGTGGCGATGCATTTGTTGATGATTCTAGCCAATGGAGCGATATTGATGGAGATGGTTGCGGGGATAATCATTCATGGTTTTTGAATGGATTGTGGCGAGTGGATATTGGTGATGCATTTCCAAATAATTCTCATCAATGTAGTGACCAAGATGGAGATAGTTATGGTGACAATTATTCATTTACAATAGGAGATGATGGGTTGAGGTTTGAAATGGGAGATGCGTTTCCACAAAACCCACTCGCTTGGTCGGATTTAGATGGAGATGGCTGTCCACCTAATAGCACAGTTGCCAGCGAAATCGATAATTATCCCGAAGATGCAAGTAATTGCCAAGGAGACCCAGAGCCTTCGTTGCCTGAAAACCTAGACATCTTCGTTACTTCGAACTCGACTCAGTGGAGAGTGAAAATATCTTGGCATTCAAGAGGAGAACATACCGAGATGATTGAAGTTTTCATCATTGAATTGAATGAATCTGTCGATTGTGATGAATTATGCATTGGAAATGCGAGCCTCTCTTTCAATCCCGCGCCGGCTGGATATGTTGATGAATTAAGGTATATTGAACGAAGCGGCCCAACTAGGCTGATTATTGTGGTTAGATCAACTAATTTACAGTACTCAACTACCACAGAACAATGGAGTAATTATAGTGGTGAAGAATTACCGGTGGAAATTAATAATGAAACCGACGATACCCCTATTCCCGAGGAAAACAATTCTGAAAATGAAAGCAATTCAAGTAGCCAAATAGAAGTCAGGTCTGGGAAGTCCGATAATTCATTGTTGGTGTGGGGCGGGGCAGCCGGGCTGGTACTCCTCATCGGAGCCTCCATCCTGCTATTGAGGCGTCGTGGTTCTGAGGAAATTAATCTCCTCAATGACTCCACATATTCAGAGTTGAGTCCCATTGCCCAACCCGTCTGCACCCGCTGTGGTGGGACTACTCAAGTCATAGCGCATCAAGGACATGATTTCCATTGGTGTGGAGCCTGTCAACAGTACAATACTTGAGTAGACAAAGGTTTGTGATTAGTCTCTTAGTCCATCTTCGCAGACCTGGTATATACATTCTCCATCAGGTAAGTTTGGAGAGTCTACTAAGCGTGCAATTCTACGTCCACCTTTTGCTTTTCGTAAGTATAGACGGAATGTACTTGCGTGCGCAAGGACGTGGCCACCGATGGGTTTTGTGGGGTCTCCCCACATGGCATCAGGCCTACTGTGTACTTGGTTGGTTACCAGTATGAGGGCATTGTTTATATCGGCAAGTTGCTTTAGTTCCTTGAGGTGTTTATTCAGTTTTTGTTGCCTGTTTGCCAGCATTCCACGGCCTATGTATTCAGCTCTAAAGTGGCTAGTAAGAGAATCGACAATTACCATTTTTACATTGAGGCCTTTGGATGCTCTCTTGACTTCGTCTACCAGCAGCATTTGGTGTGCAGAGTTGTATGCACGGGCTACGTGAATTCTCTTCAATACGGCTTCAGGATCCAAGCCATGCCCTCTAGCCATTTGGGTTATGCGCTCTGGGCGGAATGTATCTTCAGTATCTATGTAGAATACATCACCATCTAAGCCACCTTCGGCGAGTGGTAGAGTGCAGTTTACTGCTAGTTGGTGCCCGATTTGAGTTTTACCTGAACCGAACTCACCGTAGACTTCTACTAGTGCCTGAGTTTCAAAGCCACCACCGAGTAGGTCGTCTATGGATTGGACTTTGCTTGAAAGTTTCAGTACTTCACGGCGTCTTTCTAAGAGGGCATCACCACTAACGAACCCTCCGATATTGGCCATTTTCTTAGAGGCCATGATTATTTTTGAGGCTACCGCTTCGCCTAATTCGGCTGATTCTGCTAAGTCTGCCGGAGTCATTACGGCGATGGCTAGAAGTTCTTCATAGCCAGCATCACGCAATTTTTCTGCAGTAGCCGGACCTACGCCAGGCAAATCTTCTATGGTTAATTCACCCATCTCTTCTTCTGTCAACCGCTTCACCTCGGGGGTAATCTCAATCTCTTCTTCTACCGCCTTGTCAGCGGCGTTGCTTGAACTCTTCGTCTTCGTCTTTGTCGCCATGCATTCTTCACCTGTCGTTGGAATGGCTTTTTCAGCGGCCCTATATGAATGAGGTTAGGAGGGTAGAAAATAAAATT
>DUDM01000054.1 GCA_012959275.1 Candidatus Poseidoniales archaeon | reverse complement strand
ATTTCATTTGGATTGCTGAATAAGGATGAGTTATTCCAAGCGATCCAACTCACCAAATCATCAGGGGATTGGTCGAGATTAACAGCCATTTCCCTTGCAGTTTTGGCACTCCTCATAGCATATAATTTATCGAGACCAGGAAAACTGCCTAGTTGTTGGTCTCTTTGTCCATCTACCATATGGGATTTTACAGAGGTGATGTTAATATGTGAACCATCCCCAACAGCGATGGCTTGAATATCTCTAATCAAAGCCCGTAAATCACCTGGATTATTCTTCACAAGAATATCCATTCCTTCTGGGTCAATAGTTAGGCCTTCTGCTTGTAAGACGCGGCGAGCAATATCTCTCATCTCTTGTTTTCTAACTCTCGTCATCTTGATGACTTCAACCACTTTTTCAAATCTTGTTCTAGTTTCTGACCAATTTGAACCCCTCCCCCAAAGGCCCATTTCATCATTACAGGCTAAAATAATGGGATTCTTTGTATCTGTAAGCACCCGTATAAGCTCGGCCTTACCACCTTTATCTCCTGAAGAAGTGCTAACAGTATTTTCATCATCACCACTAATCATTTTTCTGATTTTTTCTTCTCCCATGACTCCAAGTCCACCTTGGATGTGGTCAACTTCATCCACGAGGATCAAAGTTTTGGCATTTTCCTTCCCGATATTGAAGAGTGAGTGATGCATTGCTCCTTCACCTGCTGCTTTGCGTATGGAGGCGGCATTTCTTGCATCACTGGCATTCAATTCGATAACATCCCAGCCTCTGTCCTTAGCGATGGCTCGGGCAATTGTAGTTTTGCCAATTCCTGGCGGTCCAACCAGCAGGATACCGCGCTTAGAAGGTCGTCCACTCTCCCAAGCCTTCAACCAAGTCTTGACACGCCTCCTTGGACCGTTATTCCCAATCAGATGAGACTCACTTGCTGGGCGATAACGTTCGCACCAGTCAGCAGGTTGAGTCGGTGCCATAATGGGGGCTTGTTACCGAGGCTCCTTGAAGGTGACGTTGCAGCCTAGAATAAATTAATCATTGAAGATGAATGAATAAGGTTCGGGATTTCATTTATTTTCACACGAATTTGTTGTTGTGTGTCCCTATTTCGGACTGTTGCAGTTTTGTCCTCAAGGCTTTGGTGGTCGATTGTAATTGCCCAAGGGATTCCGACTTCATCGGCTCGCGCATAGCGTCTTCCGATGCTACCCGAGGCATCATAAGAGGAGAGGATTCCTGAAGTATTACACAGGCTGGAATGCAATTCTCCGGCTATTATTTCCATCCCGCCTTTTTCAAATAATGGCATCACTGTTACATCTAGTGGGGCGATACTTGGACTTAGTTTCAGCAATGAATATGGCTCGCCCTTTTTCTCGGTTTCAGTCCAAGCATGGTCGAGAATATGCCAAATTATTCTGTCAATTCCAAATGCTGGTTCAACTACGTGGGGCGTGAACCATTCGCCATTGATGGTTTCGCATCGGCGCTCAGTTTTGACATGTTGTTCTTCAATTTCGACTTCACTTCCATCCTCTAGTTGGAGGGTGAACGGGAATTCGGTTGGTGTTGCGTTGAGTGCCTCCAAGGCTTGTTTGACGGCTCCTGCTTGCGTTCGGAAGGCAGGACCTGTTACTGCGGCATTGCTGGTTATTATTTCTACATCTATTTCCTTTGGAGTGCTCCATGCTCGCCATGCTTTCAATCGCTGACCAGTATATTGTTCATGGGCAGACAAGTCATAGCAACCGCGATGAGCAATTCCTACACATTCTACCCAGCCATATGAAGCGTGAATTTCAGCATCCCAGCAGTCGCTTGCATAATGAGCCATTTCTGCCCCTACATGTTGGCGGAAGCGTAATCGTCCAAGGTCGATGCCAAGGTTTTCCAACAAGTCAGCAGTCCTTGCCATATACCATGCAACAGTAGCATGGCGAATGATTCCTGACTCTAATGCGGCAGGTATACTCATCAAAACTTCTTCGCCATCATCTGGAACTAATCTCATTTCTTTACTATTCCAAGCAGTAAAATCATGTTTTGCCTCAATTTCAGGGTCGATAAAATATTCCAATTCGGCCATGTTGAACTCACGCAGTCTAATCATGCCTTGGCGAGGGCTGATTTCATTGCGGTATCCCTTGCCAACTTGAACTGCTCCAAATGGTAAGCGTTGCCTAAAGTGTCGGTAAAGAGATTGGAAATTGGTGAACATCCCTTGTGCAGTTTCAGGGCGAATGAAGCCATCCCTTCCACTTTTACCTGAACCTATGCGGGTATTGAACATCAAATTTTGAGCACTAACCTCTCCCCATTCGCTTTCCCTGCAATTAGGACAAGGTGGGGAATGTGTTGCCAATTCCTGTGCTAACTCATCTTTTGATAATGAGTCTGGATTGGAGTGACATTCTTCGAGTAGAGTATCGGCTCTGAATGCTTCTTCACAAGCAACACAAGTTGTTATGAAATCGCTGAATTCACCAACGTGTCCACTTGCCTCAAGCACAGAATACGGGGTTATTGTAGGGCAACTTAATTCGGTTATATCACCTTGAGAGAGCCAATGTTCCAACCATACTTGCTGAACTCTATTTCGTAATCTTCCTCCAAGCGGCCCAAAATCGTAAAGTCCGGCTGCACCGCCATGGATCTCAAAAGCGGGGAGAATAATACCTCTTCTTTTGAGCATGGAATTGAGGCGCTCAAGCCTCTCCCCTACTGCATCATCCATGAATACCGAAATGAGCGCATAACTGCCCGCCTATGAATATGACCTGAGATGAGCAAGAGTTGATGACAATGACAGGCTTGGCCAAAGCAATGGGACAGGCGATGGTGGCTATCACAGAGGAGGATTGCACTGGTTGTGATTTGTGTATTCCGTTCTGCCCATTTGAGGCATTATTGCCGCTGGCAGTAAATACCCGTGAAAAAGGAAAACGTCCTGTGATTGTCGTCGAAAAAAGTTGTGTAGGTTGTCTCTCTTGTATTGGCTCATGCCCAACAGGTGCCTTATTCGAAGTCTCGATACCGATTGATTCCAAAGTCTCTCCACTGATGAATCCTAGTTCACAATACCTGACTGAAATTGTTGAGAGATTTTCCAAACAAGCAATTTCTTGGCCAAAGCCGAAGAAGTAACCTTATTTTGCCAAAAACAGCCTTTCTAATGCAATTGTTGATATATAGTATCGTTCCGACTGGCCATCACCATCACGGGGGGATATTGCATTACAGTGATTCGCTATCTGAATGAACCCTCTTCCACTGAGGAGTTATTGGAGTGCCTGAGCCCTCCAGTTAGAAATTGGTTCAAGGATACATTTCCTGATTTTACCGAGCCTCAGAAGTTGGCAATTCCAGCCATAATAGACAAATCTCACCTACTCCTTTGTTCTCCAACCGGTTCGGGAAAAACTTTGACAGCATTCTTGACAATCATCGACCAATTGGTACGAAAAGCCTTGAACAAGGAATTAGAAGAGAAAGTCTACTGTCTTTACATATCCCCAATTAAGGCCTTGGCAAATGATATTCAAAAGAACTTGATTAAACCATTAAAGGAAATCAAAGCCAAGTATTTGCCAGACAATACCCAAGAAATTAGGGTAGGTCTTCGAACTGGAGATACCCCTCAATCCGAGCGCCAAAAAATGCTTCGTAAACCCCCCCACATTCTGATAACAACCCCTGAAAGTATGGCCATTGCAATTTCAAGCAAACGGTTTCAACCAATCGTCGATAGTTGTGAATGGCTAATCATCGATGAGATGCACAGCCTTGTCCCTACAAAGCGCGGAACCCATCTAGCCCTGACAGTCTCTCATCTAGACACAATACTGAAGGCACCTGTTCAAAGAATTGGAATCTCCGCAACGATGGAACCATTAGAAATGGTAGCAGAATACCTAGTTTCATCTGGAGAAATTGACGGTGAAGAATCACAAATTAACATCGCCAAAGTCAGTGGAGCAAGAGAATTGGATTTGGATATTTTACTATCCTCAAAACGCTTCAGCGACCTACCAGTAAAAGATATTCTCGACAACAATGTGGAATTAGTCAAGGATTTAATAGAGGCTCATAATACGACAATAGTCTTTGCAAATACAAGAAAGATGACCGAGGAATTAGTGCAACGCCTAAAGGTCCTTGGAATGGGGGATTTAGTTGCAGGACATCACGGTTCGATGGATAAACAGATTCGATTAGGGGTAGAAAACCAATTGAAGAAAGGCGAATTAAGGGCGGTTGTCACTTCCAGTTCATTGGAAATGGGAATTGATATCGGCAGTGTTGACTTGGTTGTTCAGATCGGCTCGCCTGGTAGTATCGCAACGGCACTTCAGCGGATTGGACGTGCTGGCCACCAAGTTGGTGGCATCCCAAGAGCTCGCCTTTTACCTCAAAGTGTTGATGACTTACTTGAGATGGCAGCCCTTCAAGCGGCCATTCAAATCGGCGATATGGATAAGTTGAACTTTCCTCAGAATTGTTTAGATGTTTTAGCACAATTCGCAATTGGTCAAGTAATCATTGAAGACCGCGATATCGATGAAATTTATGATATTGTAAAACGAACATGGTCATACCGAACTTTGCCTTATGATGACTTCATCGAAGTTCTGGATATGCTAGAAGATGAGCGCCGAGTGTGGATAGATTGGGAAGAAAACATCTATGGAAAGCGCGGCTATTCAAGAATGATTTACTATACAAATGTAGGTACAATCGCCCCCGATAATAATTTCTTAGTGTTCAATCAAGATGGCAGCATTTTGGGCCAACTATCCTCCTCTTTCGTTGCTAACCTCCGCCCTTCAGACGTTATACTACTTGGCGGTTCTACATATCGCGTTAATTCGATACAAGGTAGTAGGGTCAATGTCAACCCGGTAACTGGACATCGGCCAACCGTGCCTTCGTGGAGTGGTGAGGCACGTTCTCGTTCACCTGAATTATCAGGGCATCTATTACAGTTAATCGAGAATATCGTAGTTTGTTTAAGACGCGGTGAAGACCCAAAGAAAATACTTACTGAAGTATATGGTCTATCAGAGATAGTGTCTGTTGCAATTGCACGTCATTTACGAGAACATGTTGTCGATACGTTCCAAGTTCCTGACCCTAATCGATTATTGGTTGAGCAAATCATTGGTGGCTTGCCAACTTATCTTTTCACAACTTGTCGTGGCCGAGGCTTCAATCAAGCATTAGGTTATTTCCTTGCAGGGCTGGCTCAATCAAAAGAAATCAATGTCATCGAATTATCCTTTGATGAAAACGGGATTTTATTCAAAACCAGCCATGAAATCGACCCTCAGGACCTATACGAGTTATTCCAAACTCAAAGTCACATGGAGGTTATCGAACATTATATCATTACAACTCAATTATTCACCAAGCGATTCAAGGAAGTTGCTGGACGTTCGATGATTATCCCCCGTAGAATCGGGGCCGAAGAAGTTAGTCCGCAACAATTCCAACAAAAAGCAGATGCATTATTAGTCAAGCATCGAACCATGGAAGATAGCCTTTTGATTAGAGAAGCGAAAAACGAAATCTTTTGGCAAGATATCGATATTAAAGGATTGGAAGAATTCCTGCAGCGTTCCAAGGACGAAAATGTTCGCCTAGTCCATACCAAGGTATCTATTCCTTCGAAGATTGGAATGAGTCTATTCATGTCTTCATTTGAAGATTTAATGAGTATGCGAACCCGTGCTTATCTGATAAATGATATGGACCCGAAGATTCTGATGAGGCTTCTGGGGCGACGTTCTTTGGCTACAGAATTAACCAAGGAAGAATTAGATGGATACTATCTCGATAAAGTTCCAATTCCAACTGACCCCAAGAGTTTGCTCCATTTGATGGAACACGGGGGAGGACTTTCACGCAGTATGAGTAACCCATTCTACAAGGAGAAATTAAAGGATATCGACAATGAGGATATCAAAGGCTGGGTAGAGGAATTATGCCAAACTGGCCTAATAACAAAGATTGATGGCACAGGTAACTCCGAAGTTGATGGCAAGTGGTTCAGCGAATATATGGCGGAAATCCATGGTACTTTAGGTGTATTAGCCACTAATGGCGGCAGTGAAATCGATGACTTACGCGACCTATATGCCGGCGGCTTAACTTTCAAGGTAGCAACAGAATTTGATGGTACAACTCCTACAAAATGGAAGGACCAATCTATCGGGGATGCGCACGAGGCATTACGAGTCAAGGTCGTTGAGATGTTAGGTAGTGAAGGGCCACTGGAATCAGATATGATGACTGGAAGACTACCTTTCCCTGAAAAACAAATCGAGACGATCCTCCATGAATTGGAGATTAGAAATGTTATTTCTGTGGGCTTTTTCAGACAAACCACCGAGGCAGAATACATCCTCAAGGTCGACGAACACCGAATCACCGGTGGAGAGGATGATGTTGTAGAATATCGCACCTTACAAAACTTAGTTCTGAAGAAATCATTCAAGGTTCACGATGACATCTTCGCCTCATTCGATGACCATATATTATTCCAGAAGCAACAGGAATTACTCTATCGTGTCAAAGATTTCAGATTTGCAGATTGGAAGGACCTTCAGTTAGATTCCGACGTCATAATGGGCAGGCTGCTACACAACAGAATCGGCTATACTACGCTGGCAAATCTGCCAATGCTGCTTGGATTAAGGCCAGAACCATGGCTTAATGAATTAGACATGGAATTACTCAATAAAATACAACCTGGGGACCTTATTACTCGGCAAGAAATACTACGTGATTATCCAAAAGGCGATGAATATAAGGCCCTCAAAAGAGACCTCAAAAACAGCCTTTCAAATCTGGAGAGGCAATTGGTCGTGGTCAAGCAATTCGAAGACCAAGAAGGACGCCGCCGCAGAGTTACTTATTTCCGCAGAGTAGTAGAAAAGCCAATGGAATTTGAAGAGTCCCTACTTGAATTGATTAGGCGAATGGGTCCAGTAAAACTGCACACCTTACGCTTCTATGTCTCAAGAGCAGCAGAAATCTTGGCGATGGCGCTGCGCAATCTCGAAGCAGAAGGCCGCATCACTAGAGTTGTAGCATTACAACCCGAACCCACTGATTTCTATTGTACTCCAGAGGAAGCAGAATTCCTTAGAACTCCGCGCCGAGAAGACCGTACTTTGAGAATCCTTACTCAATCCGACCCATATTGTTCGAGATTCATTTGGGAAGTTCGCTCTAAGTTGAAGGGTGGATGGTATTTACCGGTATTCAAGGGAGTTGACCCAGTTGGTAAAATTTTGATGTATAGGGTTAATGATTATCTTGAGGTCAAGGATTTACAAGTGCCATATGCATACTTAGATGAATTTTGCACAGCATTTGAAGTGCTTCTAGATAATTGGTCTGACCAATTAATCGACGTAGCTGTAATGACCGCATTCAACGGTGAACCCGTCTCAGACCTCGATGAAACCTCTCTGAAGGTATTGGAAGGGATAGGCTTCAAGAAGGCAGGAGAGCGCCTAATCCGCGGAGGTATCATCGACCCTCAACCGCGTGAATTAGCAGAGAGAGCACTTTTCCACCAGCACCATTTACACCAGCATTCAAGACTTGAAAATGAGACGATGGCTCTCAAACACATGACTGAAACAAGGGATGACTTTGCTTTGCGTGGACGCTGTGAATTATATCGGGTCAATCTCAAGAGTATGGCCACTGCAAATCAACTACACATGGGAATTAACTTGAGAGGGCATCAAGTATGGGCATCCTTGGACCATTTCCGTGAATTAGTAACTATCCGAGGAATGGAACCTGATGATGAACTATGGGACGTACTTGATTTCTTTGGGAATAATTCCGACCCTAAATTATTCATGGAAAGAGCGGCGATGAAGCGAGCAGCATTCAGGAAGTTGATTCAACCTCTACTTCGCACTGGGCATTTAGTCCAAGATTACCGTTCTGGATTCAAGACAGTTGACCCATTACCAAACGTCGATAGGCCAGTGCTACGCAAGGAATATCTTCGCAAATTAGTCAAAGCATTCCCCGTCTTGACATTGAAACAATTACAGCGAATAGCGGGCACAGCCTTTAAGCCTGAAGAAGTGAAGTCGATCTTGGCTGAATTTGAAGAAGATGGCACACTCATTAAGGGATTTTTAATTCATGATTTACATGAAGTTTGTTGGGGAAGAAAGGGCTTATTGGAAGAATCAGCGAACATAGCACCGATCCGTGATTTTGTTCTCCCTCCTTCTGACTATTTAGCACCATACTTTTCCGATATTTTACGCCAAAGGTTCGGCTTTGGCTCGGCCTATTTGGTGTTTAGAAATGCTGAACCAGTTGCCGCTTTCAAGGCCAATACAAGAGAGAAAATTATCGACGTCACGGATTTCGTTGGAGAGGAGTCAGGATGGCGTATCGTCAAGGAATTCGCTTGGGAACATCAACTGCCGCTGAAGACGAGTATCAGAATTGGCGGCAAAAAAATGCGCTAATAATATGACCATAGGTCATATGTCATCAATGCGGAACATTATTTATTGAGCGTTTTTAGCCAACAGCATGCAAATCAGCCCTCGCGTTGGCGGAATTTTACCCATCACCCTAATTTTGATGATGTTACTTGCTCCTTTTTCTATGATAGTGGGGGCAGAAGAAGGCGGAGTGTCTGAAGAAAACAACCCCCCTACTACTCTCAATGTGCTTGCTGAATATACAAATCCAGTCAATAGCCACACCTATTATCTCCTTGAAGAAGGAAATCACAGTGAATCAATAGCCAATGCAGAAGCTCTCGGCGGGGCATTAGTCACTATCAACGGGCCAACTGAAAACCAATGGATAGTGTCCACCTTTTCTTCTTGGAATGGAACACCCCGAGATATTTGGAGTGGACTGACAGATGCCGACAAAGAAGGATATTGGCAATGGGATTTGCCTCAACCAGCGTGGTATCGAAACTGGGCAAAAGATGAGCCTTCTATGGAAGAGGGCGAAGATTACATGATGATTTCAGGCGATGCATCGGGGGAAATCCAAATCGGCCAATGGATTGACCAAACAGAAGATAAAGTTGCACATGGCCTAGTTGAAATCGGCGAAGGCGCCGATAACGCAATCTTATTCCCTGCAAAGAAGGAACAACAACCAGCACCTCAGGCAATAATGGAAGATGTTGACAATATCAGCATCTCAAACCAATTAACCTTGGAAGCAAGAGTTATGCCCTTCGAATTGGACGGTAGCCGTTTCATAATGATGAAGGGAGACTATGGATGGGGAATGCAACTCAAAGACGGAATCCTACATTATGCTAATGATTATGCAATCCGCAATCACCCCTCACTCGAAGGTGTTGAATTTCTCACCGATGAATGGGCACACTTAGCAATAACAATCGAGGAAGGAGTCGGTGGAGCATTTTGGGTCGACGGCGAGTATGCAGGGGCAATAGATGCTAATGATTCCCAGATTCCAGCAGGAGACTTTGGTAGCAACCAGTGCTACCAAAGCGGAGAGGATTGCGATGAATTCTACATCGCTCGCCAAGGAGCAGGATGCGATTGTAATAATTACGCTGGAGTCCTCGATGATGTGCGAGTATGGAATCGTGTATTAACTGCGGATGAAATGAAGAATGCCTCAAACGGAATCTTGCTCAACGATAGCGGTCTTGAAATTGAATTGAATTTCGATGAGGGAAGCGGTGGATTTTCATTTGACGATGTAAATGATTCAAAATTAGAACTTCAAAAGACAATTTGGGTTGACCTCGATGGAAAGCCACTTGTAAATGCAAAACAATTAGAGCATAATGACTCCTTTTCCCTATCCGGAAAAGAAAACACTCGACACCTATTTTGGATTGATGTTCCAGAGCGTGTACAATTCATGAACATTGAATTCTGGGGCTGGGACGGTAAAGCCAGTATGTTCATCCGTCAAGGCGCAATCCCTACAGAAGAGGTCAATGACTACTCCTCAAAGGACAATATCCGAGGTGGCGGAGATTGGGATATCGGCTGGGGCTACGGCAACTTCGCATGGCCTGATGCCGGAGTATGGTGGGTCTCAGTAGAAGGCGAGAACCAATTCCAACAATACAGTCTAAGTCTATGGATGAATCAAGTTCCAGAACCCCCAGCACTTGAGCAAATGACAGAACTCCACAATGGAATTGCAGTACCCGACCAAGATATAGATTCTAATGATGTAGCATATTATTACGTCAATGTTACTGAACCTATCGACAAAATCGAAATTGTCACTTACGGCGGCCATGGAGATGGAGATCTCTATGTTGCCTATGACGCTGACCCAGTCGAATGGAATGGCGGAGGAGGTAATTTCTGGATTGATGATATGGTGGAAGAAGGTTCAGCAAATGGCAGGCAATCCGGCGGCGGCCCAGGACAAGCAGGGGACGATGATAAGTCGCTAATTTCAGGAGATGAAAGATATGGTTCTTCAGTAGGAGGAGATAATGATGAGAAAGTCACTATCCTCAACCCAATAGAAGGCATATGGTATATCGGCGTTGAAGCATTTGAGAATACCCGCGATTTGAATATCGTAGCCCGCTTCTCTTATCCACCAGCCAATGCAGACCCAATCCATTCAATCGAATTACAACCAGGTGTACCATATTTCCCAGTCAGTGGGAATGAAGAATCAGACCGCTACTTCCACATCAACGTAACACAAGGAACTGAACGATTAGAGGTTCAACTCGAAGGAGGAAACGGCGATGCTGACCTATACGTTAGCCTTGGAGAGGTTCCAAGCAGAGATGACCATCAACTTGGCTCATCAAACTTCGGAAACTCAGAATTCGTAGCCAACAACATGCCACCAAGTGGACAATACTTCATCCTAGTAACTGGCTATGCATTATTCGACGACTTGACAATTACAGCCTCATTCACCGAAAGCAGCGACTATAAACCAGAAATCAAACCAATCCAATTATTCAACAATGAAGCCGTCAATCATTTGAGGGCATCAGAAGGAGATGAACTTCTATTCTACTTTAATTTGGAAGAAGATGCTGACTCACTCTCAGTATCACTAAACTTTGGTAATGGAAATCCAAACTTATTTGTTAGCAATGCAGATGATTCCTGGGATTCAACAGGACGTGGACCATGGGAATCATTGTGGATAGAAGAATCACCAGCAGGCCGCTATGATGTCAAGGTAGTAGCAGCCGCTGATTTCGATGGAAGTACTATTAGAGCAGAATGGTATTCTTGGGACAACCCTGACATCCCTGTAATCCCACCTGAAGCCCAAACCGACTGCAAAGCAACAGCAGAGTTTGTCATGAAATTCTTTGATTCTGATGGCGATGGGCAACTAAGCGAAGAGGAATTCAGCATGCAAGGTGGAGAGTCTGAGCCTGTGGGGGAGGATTGGGATTGGGAAGACGAAGACATGATTGTGAATGGACGTCAAAGACCAGATGACCAAGGAAGGCCAGATGATACCAGCGAAACTGATGATGGAGAAATTGAATTTGCCGATATTGACACAGATGGAGACGAAAGCCTATCATTCAATGAAGTACTACTGTTCGCCTGTTCTTGCAAAACGGAATTAACCTTAGCAGAAGATTGGAAGGATGATATGGATGAAGATTCATTTAACGAGTTTGAGTGGAAGAATGATTTCACTTTTGAGGAATTGGATAAGAATGATGATGGAATAATCGATAGAAATGAATTTGATGACGCAAGAGATATCTGTGAAACTACATGGGATCCATTTGACCTTAATCAAGAAAAGCCGGAAGAACCTGAGGATGAAAATCCAAAGGATGAAGGCGGTATTCTTGGTACAGAATATCTTTCAGGACTCGATAAGGAAGTTATTGTGCCATTGACAGCAGGGATTGGAATTCTTGTTTTGGTGCTAATAATAATGGCATTTGCTCAAGTCAAGAAGAGTAATGCTGGCGATAAATGGCATGCGATGGAAGAAGACATTATTTCAAGGCAAACTGAGACGTTGTTGGATAATGCACAAGGGCCTTCATTCTCCGATATTCCAACTATGATCGCTCCAGAACCGGTGGTCGAGGCTCCTGAGCCTATTGTCATGGGTGATATCCTTGGTGATTTAGGATTGGATGAGCCTGCGATTCAAGATGTGCCAGTCGAGGCTCCACCTAGTCATATCATGGGGGCTTTGCAGTCCGGTGGTAGTGAGCAGATTGAGTGGCCGAGTGGTAGTGGAAACATGTTCACAAGAGCCAGTTTTGATGCTGAGTGGGAACAACTCTGAGCAATGCGTACCCTTTGCTACGTATTACTCAAATTGTGAAACCACATTTGAAATGATGTAAGTCATCCCAACGCTCATGGTCGAGCGATTGCAAGTTCAATCCCGCTCTCCATTTGAGATTCATCACATACTGACCGGTTTGGAAAAAACTCCAGAAA
>DUDM01000053.1 GCA_012959275.1 Candidatus Poseidoniales archaeon | reverse complement strand
CATCTTCTACATCGTCGGCGTGGTCGGCGGTGGATAGCACATACATGCTTGGTCCAAAATACAAATCTCCGGTAGAAACAGTCATCATCTGAACCGTAGATAATGAATCATCATCAGTAGCGATAAACGCGACTGTGGTAATCAGTGCAGAGTTGGATGGAGTTACACTACTGGTGGAAACCCACTGACTTGTAGGAATTGAGAGATTAGTTACCCCTTTGGCAGTAGTTACCGAAACATCGATTGTGCCATCAAGGTCAATATCGAAGCCTGCAGAGGCGATTGAACCATCTACATCCATCATGGCCCAATACACTGCGAAAATGTGTCCGGAATAACTCACCAGTTCCCCAGTACTTGAGTTGTAAACAGGTACCGGTTCTGGAAATGACGCCTGTGTCAATTGAACTGCAGGAGCGGTTCCAGCCGCTGTGGTAGTGGTTCCCCCTTCGGCATCGTCAATGACATCGTCATCATCGAAAAGTCCGAGACATCCGGTTAAAATCAGTAGGCAGGCTAGTATGGTTGTATTGAGCATCTTTGCTATTTCCATGAACCGTGATAAGGCAGTCAGTTGACAATCCTTTCGGATAGCAAAATGAAATCATTGATCTTTACCTGGATTGACAATAACAACTGTTGCATCGCTTTCTTCTCTCTTGCCTGAAAGAATTAGCCCATAAATAAACAACCCACACCCCGGCCAACAAATAAATTGGCCGAAAATTGGCCACATGATTGACATAGGTCGCTGAGCTGAAATCCAAGCACCAGGGCCAATAATCACGCCTCCAAAAATCATCATCGGCAACCCAATAATCATCATCAGGTTAGGACGTTTTTTCAGCCATTCCCAAGATTCTTTCACATCACTGGCATGGGTTGTGCCTAATAATACGCATCATTATTACACGCCAAGCGTGTAAAAGTTATGAAACGAATAACAAAACATAACACTGACTTTTACTGATTTATGACTCGATGAATCCATCTATTCTACACACGGGGTGTGCTTTCAGTACAACGGTTTTACACATGGTACGAATCCCTCCCCCGTACCCAATTTAGGCACATTCTAAAGAATGTTTGATATTCAGGAAATCAAGCATCCATGCCAAAAAAATTGTTTTAGTGATTATTTGTAATTGTCTCCAACATGCGACGGATTTAAACATAAGTCTAACCTCAGTTGAGACATGTCAATAATAGCAGCATATAATGAAGCATGGGATACTGGAAATGTTGATGCACTTGCAGAAATCCTTCATGATGAATTTGTCTTCAACCCACACGTTGGTGGTTTAACAATGGGCAAGTCAGACTTATTGGGGTTTGCAGGAAGTAATGCAGTCTCCTCTGAAAATGACAGAATTCTATTTGAAAACGATGAAGTTGGAGTGACTCACTCTGTGGTGCACTTCTCCAACGGCTCTACATCTGAAGCAGTATTGTCCTTCATGCGATTTAAGAATGGAAAAATAGTTTCAATGGAAACTGGAGCAACACCACTTTCTGATGACTACAAGGTTGTAGGCAGCAATTGAGGTCCGCATTCTTCAATCCACAAGTGAATCATTCCTACTTCCAATTCCACTTTTTGAGAGATATCCACCAGTGCCAACTCATGCAGTCACTCTTCTTCTGAAGATGCTTCTGGAGCCAATCCCAAATCACGCATTGCCCTTCCAAAGGAAGCGACTAAGTAAATCGCTTCAGGGCGCAATAAACGCAATTTCACGCGCCGCTCTTTGAGTAGGAATGTTGCTTCTCCTTTGTCATTACAATCAAGGTCAAGAAGGTCAGTAACACGCCACTGTCCAACGGTTTTTGGTATAATTCCATACAACTTTGCACCAATTGTAATAGTATGTTTTGTCAGAGTTAAGCGATGCCTATTCTCCAAACTACCAGTCGGCCCTTCTAAGCGGGCCCAAGCGATTAGATTAAGCAATAATAAACCAAGACTCCAAGAGGCTGCAACCCATAAGTTTGCAGTTTGGATAGTCGCTAATGTAATCATGAATCCAAGTACTAATGCTGCAAGGCTTGACCATAAGACATTAGCTAGAGCACCATCCTCCATCTCAGTAGGCAACTTGACAGAATAGCCATTTGTGTCCTTTTTGAATGAAAATCGAAGACTGTCTAGTTCAACAGGTTCATCCCATCTCTCCCCAACTTCCGTTAACTGGGTTATTACACTCATGCCATGCTCATCTTCTCGCACTCTTCGACCAGTATGTTCTGCTAACTTCGCATCACAAGATACAGCAATCGCTTCAGCCATTTTCAAAATATGTAATTCATTAAAGGAACGAAGAATTTCAATAAGGCCATCATTGCGAGAATCGATGTGTAGTGACCATTGTTTTGGCCTTGCACTAGGAATCTCTTGAGTCAATACATAAGATATGTCTGTGGACTCCCAATGGCGACTCAGTGGCCCAGCCCTGATATCGATTCCTTTCTTATGGACTTCAAGTTCTACAGGAGTACTAACAGTAGTGCCAAAACGTAAATCATCGCCTTCACGGATTTCGCGAAGGTCGCTTGCCTGCCGCCACACCATGAGGGGTCCAGACACGCATTGCTATATCAGGATTAAAGGCGCATCTTTTCCAGCAGTGGCTACTGCGAGGGTATGAGATGGAACGGAGAATCTGGTTAAATCACCTCGATGGTACGTCGATTAGCCCTGCTCCATCAAAACTACATGATTTGGGGATGGATTATTCGCAAATCTGCACTCAGATTTCAACACACTTAGGTGGAAACTGCAAAGTCATCCTCACTTCATCAGGAATAGAGGCGGTTAATCATGCCATCAAAGGAGTTGCTTTTCGACAAAAAAACAAAGGTGCAATCAAGGTTGAAGAAGGAGCATCATTGGCGATAAGGAATACAGTGAAATGGTTAAGAAAAAATGGCTTCAATGAACAGGGTGATGTGTCGATAACCTGTATGTCCGCAGTTGATTCAACAACTGGTGAAATCTACAATATTGAAAAGTCAGATAATTCGATAATGATTGTTGATGGCTGTGCAGCGATGGGGAGGATTAAATTTGACATGGAACACATCGATTTATTGGCCTTGCAGTTTGATGGTTTTGGAGCATTAGCATTTAATCCAAAAATCAGGATTGATCCACTCATCCATGGAGGAGGGGAACAAGATGGAAGAAGAGGTGGATATATTCCGGCTGTTCTCCTTCAAGGATTTTCTCTACCCTTACAGGTTCCTTTAGAGTTGGATTCGTTTTTACTTTCACAAGTTGAAGCATTTGGTTTCAAAATTAATACCTTAAGGAATAGGGCTCTTGGTATCATTAACGTTTCATTGGAAGGGGTGTCAGCGGAGGCTGTGTTGATTGATTTGGCTGCTGCGGGAGTGTATATGTCTGCGAGTAGTGGCTGTACGACATCGACAGGGATTCCAGATGCAAGTTTGTTGAGGTTGGGGTTGACTGAGGATGAGGCTTTGTCTTCCTTGAGGATTAGCATTTCGGAGGATACAACAGAGGGTGAAATCGTCGAAGGTATCACGGTTTTGAGGGATGTTGTAGCAGGTTTCCAAATTTAGGGTTGATTGCGCGCAGTACTCCATCCACCATCAACAGCCAAAACTTGTCCTGTGATATACGGGGCTGCCGCCAAAAACACAACAGCCTCAGCAATATCTAGCGGCTCTCCCCACCGCTCCATCGGAATCCCTTCCGCTATCGACTCTATCAAATGCTCCTCATGCGGGGCCGGAATTATCGCCCCAGGGGCCACACAATTTGCTCTGACATCAGGTGCTAATTCCTGAGCCAGTGCCAAAGTCCATGTCCTTAATGCTGCTTTTGTGGCGCAATATGTAGAATAGTTGGCCCAAGGCCTTTCCCATGATGTATCTGTAATACTGATAATGCTGCCTTTTGCATCTTTTAGGTCCTTGGCCAAACTTCTGGTCAACAAAAGCGGAGACTTGGCATTGACGGCAAACATCCAATCGGCCTCTTCATTGGTGATATCTTCTAATGCTGCCTTGCTAAAAACTGAGGCGGAATGAACTATGCAAAATAAGCCATCATGACCTGCTTCAGTAATGATTGCGCGGGTATTTGCAACGATGGCGATTCTATCTTCTTCAGTTGTTATGTCGCCGACTACAACATGACCATTGATTTCCTCTGCTAATTTTTCTGCTTCATCTGCGGAGGCTCTACGATGAATTATCACGTTAGCACCATGCTTTGCAAACTCTCTACAGATTGCTGCACCGATGCGGCGAGCTCCTCCTGTGACTAGGATACTGCGGCCAGACAGTTGTATTGCCATTGTGTGCGTATGGGGTCGCTCTAATCAATCCGTGCCATATGATTTGTGAATATTGTTAGTTTCATGCTCTATCAATTGAGAGTATTAAATTGAAATTTTACTGTTTTATATTGAAGGCAACCTTTGTTTGCTCTAAGCCAGCCGCTAATCTCGGAGAGATGGCTAATGGGTGCTAAGCGACTAGTTATGGCGCCGGAAGAAAAGGCTGTTCCTTCTCCTCCTAAACAAGCCACTACTCGCCCTCGCCTACCAGATTGGTTTCGCACAATTTTACCAACTGGAGAGAAGTTATCCGCCTTTAATCAAACAAAGAATACGGTTACTAAAAACACCATGGCAACGGTTTGTCAAGAAGCCCGCTGCCCCAATATTCACGAGTGTTGGGGGCGCGGCACTGCCACATTCATGATCGCAGGCGAGGAGTGTACTCGCGGCTGCCGCTTTTGTGCTGTTGGCACCATCAAATCACCTCCACCTCTTGATGCTGATGAACCGGCGAGATTGGCTGATTCTGTTTCCACTATGGGGCTTAGTCATGCTGTGGTAACTGTGGTTAATCGAGACGACCTTGCTGATAGTGGTGCTGACCATTACAAACAATGTATTGCTGCGGTTGACAAATTATGTCCTGATACTACATTAGAATTACTTTGTTCAGATTTAGCAGGTGATTTTACTGCTCTTTCAATGCTTCTTCAAGACTCGCCTTTGGCTGTTTTTGCTCATAATGTAGAATGTGTGCCGCGCCTCGACAAGACTGTCAGGGACCACCGTGCATCTTTCTCTCAATCTCTTTCGATATTAGAAGAAGCAAAGCGTTTGAGGCCGGATATCATGACCAAGTCATCGATAATGGTGGGAATGGGAGAAACTCCGGCCGAAGTTGTCGAGGCGCTACAAATGCTAAGAGCATCTAATGTTGATATCGTCACTTTGGGCCAGTATCTGGCCCCCAGTGCAAAACACCTCGCAGTGTCTTCCTTCCCCACCCCCAGCCAATTCGAGGAATGGGCCGATATAGCAAAAGATATGGGATTCAAAGCAGTAGCCAGCGGACCATTAGTGCGCTCATCTTATCGAGCCGGTGAATTGCTGGAACAAATTGTTCAAAGCGACATGTGAAATGTGATATGTAGACAAGGATTGGGTGGAAATATGGGGGAGCAAAGAGAGGTTATTACCGCGGACCCATATATCGTTGGGAAGCCTCCTGCCCGTCCCGATGGTAAACCTGGGTTTGCTGCTTGGACAGAGAAGCCTAGCGACTTATCTCGCCCCGACCCAGCCACCTGTTCTGCTCCTGATACCCATGACCATGCTCATGGTTTGATTCGAGTACTTTCTGATGCTGCTGATGCTGAAGGAGAATGGGACCCTAAAATGGATGATGCTACTCTCTTAGAAGGTCTTGGATACATGATGAAGTTGCGCGTTTTTGATGATAGGATGATCAAGATGCAGAGGACTGGGAAATTATCCTTTTACATGCGCTCACTTGGTGAAGAAGCGATTGCAATTGCTCAAACTATGGCCCTAAAGGAACAGGATTGGATTTTCCCGACATATCGCCAACCTGGGGCTCAATTCGTACGCGGTCGGAACTTGGTTTCGATGATTAACCACTGTGTTGGAAATATTGAAGATAATGTCAAAGGAAGGCAAATGCCAGTTCACTATACTTGGAAAGAAGGTCGCTTTATTTCGGTCTCCTCGCCGGTTGGGACGCAGTTTTCTCAAGCCATTGGAGTTGCGATGGCTAGCGCCTACAAGGGGTTGGATGAAGCCTGCATTACTTGGATTGGTGATGGTGCTTCTGCAGAAGGTGATTATCACTATGCAGTAAACTTCGCTTCCACCTTTAAACCCCCAGTTATTCTATGTGTAGTCAATAATCAATGGGCCATTTCCACACACCAAAATCTAGCAACTGGTGGTCAAAATTTCGCTGCCCGTGGCTTGGCTTACGACATTCCATGTCTGCGCGTAGATGGCAATGATTTCTTGGCTGTATTTGCGGCAACTCAATGGGCACGTCAGCGCATAGATGCTGGACTTGGCCCAACTCATATGGAACTCTATACTTACCGAGCAGGACCTCATTCAAGCAGTGATGACCCCAGCGTCTATCGGCATGCTGATGAAGCAGATTATTGGCCAGGCGGAGATCCGGTTGAAAGACTAAAGCAACATGCTATCAAAAAGGGGATTTGGTCCGAAGAAAAGCATTCAGCCTTGGAAAAAATCCTCGATGAGGAAATTATGGCAGCCTACAAGGAAGCGGTAAAGAATGGCGATCTTGCAAATGGTCCATACCCGCCTGCTTCAACAATATTCACAGAAGTTTACGAGGAAGTTCCTTGGCATATCCAAGAACAGCGCGAGGAATTAGGAAAGTGAGGTGAATATTATGACAGAAATGAACATGATACAAGCCCTAAATAGCGCTCTTGATGAACGAATGAACGCCGATGAAGACATCGTTGTATTTGGAGAAGATGTGGGATTCTTTGGTGGAGTATTCAGAGTAACCGATGGCTTACAAAAGAAGCACGGCGCTCACCGAATTTTCGATGCGCCTCTTGCAGAAGGTGGCTTTGCAGCCATGGCATTCGGCATGGGCATCAATGGGCTACGCCCCGTTATGGAAATTCAATTCGCCGATTACATCTTCCCTGCTTATGACCAAATCGTCAATGAAATGGCCAAAGTCAGGCACCGCAGTGGCGGCGAGTTTACCTGCCCTGTAACAATCCGCACTCCCGCGGGTGGAGGAATACGAGGTGGCCACCACCATTCACAATCTCCAGAAGCACAATTTACTCACACTCCAGGATTGAAAGTGGTCTACTGCTCAACACCACGTAATGCCAAAGGTCTACTAACGAGTGCGATAGAATGCAATGACCCAGTGGTGTTCTTTGAGCCAAAACGCTGCTACCGCGGACCATTCTATGGCGACCCGCATAATGTTCCAACTTGGAAAGGTCATGAAGATGCAGATGTCCCCGAAGGATATTATGAAATCCCATTAGGTCAAGCGAATATGGTTCAAGAAGGCGATGCCTGCACTGTTATTGCATGGGGTACGATGGTCCATGTTGCACAACAAGCGATCAAAGATTGCGGAATATCTTGCGACCTAATCGACCTTCAAACCCTCGTGCCTTGGGATAGAGATGCAGTGGTTAATTCAGTCAAGAAGACCGGCCGAGTTGTAGTAGTCCACGAAGCACCAAAGACCAGCGGATTTGGTGCTGAAATGGCTGCAAGTATTCAAGAGAGATGCTTCTACCACTTGGAGGCACCAATCGAGAGAGTCACGGGCTGGGACACCCCTTTCCCCCATACTACAGAATGGGATTACATGCCAAGCCCAAGCCGAATAGCAGAAGCGATTAAGAGAACACAGGAGGAATGAAAATGGGAATTTATGCATTTAAAATGCCAGATATTGGAGAAGGCGTAGTCGAGGGCGAAGTAGTTGCTTGGCACGTTGAAATCGGAGCCACCGTCAAAGAAGATGACCCGATTCTCGATGTCATGACAGATAAGGCAACAGTTACAATCCCAAGTCCAGTAGATGGAGTAGTTCGTACCCGCAAAGGAAATGTCGGTGATATCCTTGCAGTCGGTCATATCTGCATCTCATTCGATATAGATGGTGATGGCAATTCATCAGAAGAGGAAACTCCTGAGCCAGAATCTGAAGTAAAAAAGAAAGCGGCAAAGAAACCAAAAGTTGAGGTTAAAGAGCCAAAACCTGAGGTGGTTGAGAAGGCATCAGGTGCACGCCCATTGGCATCTCCTGCAGTTCGCAAGCGAGCAAATGAAGCAGGGATTGACCTTGCAAGTGTCAACGGAAGTGGACCAGCGGGACGAATCACTCAATCAGACTTGGATTCTTGGAAGGATGCCGGCAGCCCAGTCGCTGCTGCTGGCCCTAGCCGGAGTGCTCTGAGTGGAACAACAGAAGTTCCTGTCATCGGATTACGCCGCAAAATCGCTGAACAAATGCACAAGTCATACAGCAAAATCGCTCACTTCTCTTACTTTGAGGAAATCGATGTAACTAATCTTGAGAACTTGCGTCAACACCTCAATGCAAACCGTTCAGAGGGGGCACCCAAGTTGAGCTACTTACCCTTCATTATGCAAGCCTTGGTCAAGGGATTAGCAGAGAGACCGGAATGTAATGCCCACTATGATGATGAGCGTCAAGTGGTCATCCGTCATTCAGCAATCAACCTCGGTATTGCAACTCAAACTGAGCGTGGGCTTTACGTGCCAGTTGTCAAGAATGTCGAGGCCATGGATTTGTGGCAATGTGCTAGTGAGATGCAAAGAGTCACAGATGCTGCTAAAGATGGTAGCGCGGCCCTCGATCTCCTTTCAGGTTCAACCTTCACTATAACCAGTCTTGGCCGTTTGGGTGGACTTGGTGCAACACCGATTATCAATCATCCAGAGGTTGGGATTCTTGGTATTCACAATGCTGCCGACTCTGCAGTAGTTCGCGATGGAAACATCGTCATTCGCCGAATGATGCGAGTTTCTTCCTCATGGGACCACCGGGTAGTTGACGGCTTTGATGGAGCCATGTTAGTTCAAATCCTAAAGAAATATCTCGAGCACCCAGCAACCATCTTCATGTGAAAGGAGGATTGAAAATGGTTGAACAGAAAAAATGTCAGGTCCTAGTGGTTGGAGCAGGCCCCGGAGGCTATGTAGCAGCCATTAGAGCAGGTCAACTGGGACTCTCAACAATAATCGTTGAAGCAGAAAAAGCCGGTGGCACATGTCTGATTAGAGGTTGTATTCCAAGCAAAGCAATGATTCACGCCGCCCATAAAATGCATGACTTGGCTAAGATGGCAACTGAGGGTGGCCACATGGGAATCTCAATCCCTGGACCTGCTGAATTGAATATGTCCGAACTTGTTGCGTGGAAAGACGGAATCGTCGGTCGGCTCAACAAAGGAGTAGAGAACTTACTGAAGAAAGCCGGAGCAGAATTAATCAACGGCTGGGCAAACTTCATCGATGCAAAAACTTGCAAGGTAGCCACAGAATCAGGAGATATCTTTATTCAGGCAGAAAATGTCATCCTTGCAAATGGCTCAATTCCAACCGAGTTGCCATTCATGAAGTATGGCGGCGATGTCATCTCAAGTCGCCATGCCCTAGACCTTCAAGAGATTCCAAACAACCTTGTGGTAGTTGGAGGAGGATATATCGGCCTTGAACTCGGAATCGCCTTTGCTCACTTAGGAAGTAATGTCACTGTCCTCGAAGCGATGGATACAGTTCTGCCAATTTTCGACCGAGAATTACGCCGACCTGTGGAACTAAACTTGAAGCGCCTAGGAATCAAAGTGCTAACTGGAGTATTTGCAAAAGGTGTGGATAAAGATGGAAATGCCTTGTATGCGCCAAAGGATGACCAAGAGAAGGTCCAGACAATCGAAGCCGACAAAGTATTGGTAACCGTTGGACGTAGGCCTAATAATCAGGGCTGGGGACTTGCAGAAATGGGAGTCAAGAGCAATGAACATGGTTTCGTTATCGTCGATGAGCGCTGTGCAACGAATATGCGCGGTGTCTATTGTATTGGCGACCTTGCAGAGCGCGGCGCAATGTTGGCGCACAATGCCTCCTCTCAAGGAGAGATGGTTGCAGAGGTCATCGCTGGAGAAATTCGCGCTTGGGACCCTGTTGCAGTACCGGCAATCGTCTTCACCGAACCTGAAATTATCGAAGTTGGATTATCACCTGAAGCAGCAAAAGCAGCCGGACATCCGGTAATCACTGGCAAATTCCCGCTCGCCGCAAATGGGCGAGCCCTAACAATGGAAGCCGAGAAGACTGGCGGATTCATCAGAGTAGTGGCAAGAGAAGATGACCACCGAATTCTTGGAGTGCAGGCAGTAGGTTCGAATGTTAGTGAATTATCAGGTGAGTTTACCTTGGCAATTGAGATGGGAGCCTTGCTGGAAGACATCGCCGGCACAATTCATGCCCACCCGACAATGACCGAATCCTTCCATGAAGCGGTGCTTGCAACCCTTGGTCATGCGATTCACATCACTTAGGCAAGTTCAAGTCCCTAATGCCTAACTGTGTCATCATGGAACAGGGCTATTCTTCGACCGACTTGACTTGGGGCATCGCATTACACGTGGTAATCGGCGTAGTTATTAGCATCAGTATTTTTGTTCAAGTAATGCTAAATGATAGCCCCTTAGGACTCTTAGTTTTGGCTGTATTGTTATCCAATTCTACGATATTAATCTCAATATTTACAGCCATCCCGATTGGATTGGTAAATGGTAATAAAATTACAAAACCAATCGATTCTGCAATATGTTCTGCTCTTTCCTGTGGCATTGGTTTTGTCATCATGTGGGTGATAATTAGTGCTTCATTTATGATTTCTATTAGTTTGAATTCAGAGTCGTTTGATGAAGGTGGACTTTTCGTTGATATGCTCCCATATGCGTTGTTTGGAATAGCCTCAGCCGCAATGGGAGCCGCCACCGCCTTCATTAGCAATAGCATGGTTTTTCATCATCAATTGCCGGTGGTTGCAGCCCAATCTGCTATCCAAGTCGCAAATGTGCAAAGCGCCATCGCACCTTCTTATGTCTCAACTTCCGACACCGTCTCAGGTGGCAGAGATTTGTATGATTGGGAAGTTGCAGAGAAAAAGCACGAAGATAGATTGGCGAGAATCCCTCGCATGTGATGCTTAATTCAGTCCTTCCCAACGCTTGCCGATTGTGTGCTCAAGGCCTAATTGGTCAAGAATTCTTGCGATAATAAAATCAACTAATTCATCCATGCTTTTTGGATGGTTATAGTAGCCTGGACTTGCAGGTAAGACAACCACGCCATAGCCAGATAACTTTGCCATCAACTCAAGATGAACTGTAGCATAAGGAGCCTCTCTTGGCACGATAATCAGTTTCCGCCTCTCTTTCATCGCCACTACTGCCGAGCGTGTGACTAAATTGTCGGAAATTCCATTGGCGATTTTGCCAATGGTTGTCCCTGAACAAGGACAGATGATAACGCCGTCTATCTTTGCTGAGCCACTAGCCGAGCGAGCCCCAATATCGGCATTATCCTCCAACTGAACCCCATTTATCTCGGCTAATTCTTCGGGAGTGGTATTGCATTCATGGGCTAAAGTTAGATGACCTGCATCGCTAACTACCAATAATACCTGATGCCCTAATTCACAAAGTACCTCGACAAGACGCTTGCCATGGATAGCACTTGAAGCGCCTGTTATGGCGACTACGAACTCTGCCATATCCTGTCCACAAGCATCCTCGGTTTGAAGCCTTGTAAAACTAGAATTGATTGGTTAATTTCTCAAATAGGAGTTTTCAATCTTGAATGCATTTCATCTAAGCAGAACGAAATGATTGAATATTGCATTACATTGGAATGTATATGGCCCAAAGCGAGGATATTGCAAACACAGTAGAACCTTACCAATTGTATTACTTTCCAATCCCTGGTAGAGCAGAAGCAAGTCGCGTGGTATTGTCTCTTGCTAATTTGAGTTGGAAGGATAATGAAATCAACTTTGAAGAATATGGACAGATGAAACGCAATGGAGAATTGCCATGGGGGATGGTTCCAATGTTACGAACTCCGGATGGAGTGCTGGCAGAATCCGCTGCCATTCTGCGATATATTGGGAACATGGCTGGATTGACCCCTGCAGACCCATTCCATGCAGCAAAAGTCGACGAGTTTATTGATGGAGTTGAACCGTTTTCACAAATCCTAAGTGGCACATTTTCGATAGAAGATGTCGACGAAAGAACTAGAGCGCGGCAAGCGGTATTCGAAGAAGAAGGCGAAGGCACAAAAAATCTCAAATTATTGGAGAAAAAAATCGCCGAATCAACTACAGGATGGGTTGCTAGCACCACAGATATGAATATTGCAGATATCAGAGTATTCACTGCTTTATTTGGCCTATTTTCAGGTAATTTTGATGGTGTAGAGAAATCAACTCTGGCTGATTATCCAGGTCTACTACAGTATCATGACAAAGTCGCTAACGAACCAAGAATAAAGGCACATTATGCAAATATCTCTGAAGGTTCACTGCGATGGACATACCAGCCTGGTGCATTTGCTGACTTGATTTGATTGACACTGAGCACGGTGTGTCCTTGAACTATTTGAACCAATTTACTGCTCAGGGGGTAGTCCATGAGCGGACCCACTGAGCAACCTGAGCAGCCCTCTCGACCCTCCGAGATTGGCATTGCAATTAGTGAACAAGAACCAGAGGGATTTCAGCATAGATCCAGACCCTCTGCGCAACCCCCTGAGTCATTAATCAGCCCCCCTTCTGGGCAGTTAAACATTAGAGCAGTGCACCATTTAGATAGAGCCCCTGTACCACACATAGGGGGATAATACCCAATTCGGTGTAAATACTATTAAGAGCCACGTTAGGGCACGTTCTATGGGAAATAATGCTTATACAGGTAAAGTTCTTTTTTTGAGTATTATTCTAATGATTTCATCACTATCTCCATTATTTATGGAATCAAATTTGTTAGAAATTGAAAACACATCAGAAGTTAGTCA
>DUDM01000052.1 GCA_012959275.1 Candidatus Poseidoniales archaeon | reverse complement strand
ACTGCTCCAGCAAAGACGACGATTCCGGCACTGTTTTGGAGAGAGAATCTTTGCCGTCTCCACTGGTCAATAGTCATGTATCGGTAGGGTATATTCTGAGATTCAAAGACCCCTGCGATGTATCTAATGTGGAATCCAACGTAGGGAGGCACTCCAAATGCTGCTGGCTCATCTTCATAGCCGTCGAGAAGTAACCACTCAGGTTCTTCCTCTGCCATTATGATTCACTCAATCCTTCAGACCTTCTTCCTTACGTGCTTGCATTTCACGGGAGGTGCGTTGAGGCTTTCCACCAGGGGGGCTGTCTTTTCTTCCTCCCCTGCTATCGCTGCGGGCCTTGGCCTTTGCTACCTTCAATCTGCGGCCTTGAACTTCTTGCCCATCAAGTGCTTCAATGACTTTGTCTGCGCTTTCATCACTTACGGTGACGAATCCGAATCCCTTCGAGCGGTCGCCGTCCATAACGATGTGGCAGTCGTTGACCTTACCATGTTCTGAGAAAACTTTGGTCAGTCCCTCGTTGTTGATTTTCCATGGTAAGCCACCCACATAGAGTCGAGTTCCTTCGACCTTCTGTTGTGGCTTTTTATCGCCTTTTTTGTCGCCTGCATCATTGACAGTTAGCCTGCGCCCCATGAAGTCCTGTTTATTGAGGCCTGAAATTGCTTTATCTCCATCCTCATCTTTTGCAAATGTGACGAATCCGAAGCCGCGGTTATTACCGGTTTCTCGGTCTTTCATTACTACGTGGTCCACGACTTTCCCGTATTTCTTGAAGGCTTCAAGTAGGTCATCATCGCTAACTTCTCTGGATAATCCTCCAACGAAAATCTTCCTTCCAGTGGGCCTTTCTCTTCGGCCTCCACCACGTCCAGCGCCACCGCCGCCTGTGCCTTCAAAACGGAAGTGCTCAACTTCTCGACCGTCGTTGCGGAAATCAGTGGCGATTAAGTTTGAGCGGGCAGCAGGGCCGATTGCAAAATACTGCTCTGCTTCCTTGCCCCATCGCTTGCCTGATTTATTGTAATCTGGAGCGTCGCCTGATGAAGGGTTATATCCAAGTCCAAATGATTTAGATAATGCTCTAAATGAGAGGTAATTGCAATAACTGCAAGCCACATTCCAATCCTCATGCTCTGCGGTAATTAATTGGTTTCCGCACTGAGGACAAATCGCTTGTAGAACTCCACAATCATCGCCACTTCTCATGTCGAGTCGAATAACCGGATTGTTATCAGTGACAGTTGCTCTGATGATATCTCTTCGGCGTACACCATCACTGGCATCATGGAGATAACGGTCTACCATTTTGGTTACGTGAATTTGGCCGTAAAGGTGTTGTGGCATTGGCTCTCTTCCATCGTCGCCTTCGACGTGCAATATTCTTGCTTCTAACATAGATTCTCGAATCTTTGCAATCTCAGCGATTACGGTATCTCCAACCTTGACTTCGGGAACACCTTTGCAATCTGAAGCAATTGAAATGGTTTGATCATCTTGATTGAAGTTTACAATCCCTGTCATTGTTGATATGACATGTTCTCCTTGGACCATGGTGCCTTCACCGGCTTTCCAATCTTCTGCCGATGCGATGTTTTCACCGGGGGTTTTGATGCTTGTACTACTCATTAGAATCGACTCCGCTTCCTACCCATTGGGCTGGACATATGGCGGGGCGGTTGGCTGTCCGCATTTCAACCCAACCCCTTCAGCGACGCCATAATCTCCAGCATTTCACGGCCGTTGTACTGCTTCTTGAGGTGTGATGGGAATACTTTGCAGGCAATCTGAACTCTGCTTCCATTCTGACTTCGGCACTCCATCCTTCATCTTCTGCCATTGCTGCAATATGAGTGCTTTTGCCACTGTGCATTAAATGAATGAGGTTGGCAGAAGAGCGCATTGCAGCAAGGAGAAATGGTCTGTCAGCAGCCTTTTTTTGTGTGCCCCAAGGAGGATTCATGATGATAGTTTGAGGTTCTATTTCCAAAGGTAATCCATCGGTTATTTGGTGTAAGAGGACTTCAACTTGCGGAAACTCTTGACAGTTTTTTTCAGCAGTTTTAACAACTTCTTCATCACATTCAATCAACCAAACTTTTTCGGCCCCGAGCAGATTTGCCCCGATCCCAAGAATACCATTTCCTGCACCAAGGTCTGCAACCTTACAACCTTCGATTCCATCCATTATTGATAGCCATTCAGCGGCCAAATTTCCTTCAGTAGCATATTGCTCAAGGAGAACATCACAATGTGGATGAGGATTTAACTTGGAGAGCCTGATGGCCAATTGGCGCAGGCGAATGTAAATCACCAACGCAGTGGTCTACCCTGTTGGTCCAAGTATTTCTGCTGAGCGAGAGCATCTGCTTGCTTGCGCATTTCTTCGAGTCTATCAAGTGTAGAAGTTTGCGATACCGGTGCTGCTTGTGGCGTTTGTGGCGCTTGTACCGGGGCCCGAACTTGAGTAGTTTGATTATTTTGAGGCTGAGAAAAACCGTTTTGCCGTTGAGCAGAGGCGTTATTCGCAGACGCAGTTCGACGAATGTTTGCTGCCTCAGTTTCTAGCCTTGCCATTAATTGCTGACCAGGAAGTTGACTTGCGCATGATTGGCATTGAGCTACGCCGTTTTGTTGCGGCAATCCACAATTCGTGCAATAGGGCATGCTCGTTCAAATAGCGGCTGACGCGGCCCCGTCTTGAATCCTTTGCAGGCAAAACAAACCTAATTGCCGGTCATTTCCATAAACATAGGCCATGTATCGACACCAGCAGCCTCACAAAATTCACTGGCTTCTGCAAATCTAGGGTCGCCCATCATATCTGAAGCCTCCATACCTTCCGCCAACAATTCTCTAACGACTGCCCTGAAAGAATCAACTACACCACCATCAGAAGGCACAGGCATCGAGTGTCTTACTTGATTGCTTGGAGTTGGGGCGGCAGAAGTTTCTACTTTCTTTGGCGGGGGGGCTTCTTTGATAATTGGAGCATCTTCAATAACCGGGACCTCCTTAATCACTGGCTCCTCTGGTTCTTTTAATTCTGGAACCGGAGGAGTTTCTACTTCCTGTTCACCGGCAGCAGAGTGGGTAACGCTCTCTAATAAGTCTGCACTGAAACCATCGAATAATTCATCCACATCCGAATTTTCTTCTTCTTCTTCTTCCATTTCAGCAGCAAGGTCTTCCAATCCAACTTCTTTCTCAGGTTCAGATGATGGTTTGGGAATGGTTGGAGCAACATGCGTTGTGACAGGAGATCTTTCCACCTTCGGCACAGGCTCAGATTCTTTTGCTTCACTACCGGGCGGATATGAAATGTAGGCCTTGCCAACAATGCTTTCCAAAGGCATTGCGAGATATAGCCTCTGTAATTCAGGTAAATCCGGATGTCTGAATGTAAGGATTGTGTGGTTCTCAAAACGTCTTTGCATCGGCACATTAGCACCCGCAGGAAGAGGGCATATCGTGGTGGAACTTCGCTTCCAGCCATCATTGGTAATCAAATGTTGGAGCCATGCGCCTAATTCAGCAGTTGCAATATCGAGAAACTGAAAGGATGCATCACGATGATTGAAGCCTTGAGACTCAAACAAATGCAGTGAATGGCGCGGGCGGTGAAATAATCCAAAGACAGGTTGTTGATGCTGAATAGTAGCACCATGTTGTTCAAGAATTACTCGCTCTCTACGTTTACAGAGAATTAGTACCTGAACCCGTTGAGTTGATTCATCCCATGCTCCAGGCCAGCGTTTTCCAGCCTCATCATTGAGTTGACTAAGTGTTTGGTCTGAAAGAACAGATACCTCTCCCATCAACTCACCAACGCGTCCCAACCACGAATCCCATATGAGTCCTTTCACAGCATGTACTCAATCGAGCAATCCTTCAGCAAGCATCAACTCAGCCAGAAGGATGCATCCACCGGCAGCCCCTCTGATGGTATTATGAGATAGCGCAGAGAAAGATAAGTTTGTTTTATCAATTTTTAAGTTTCCAACAACTACTGACATGCCGGACTTCAATCCATCTCCACCTGCCATCAGATATTCCTCTCTAGTTGGCAAACCATCAATGATGATAACAGGACTATCGGGCGCCGAAGGTAATTTCAGATGTTGTGGTCTATCGCTCCATGCTGCCATCCATTCTTTTATTTCTGACAAACTTGTCTCTCTATTCAACTCTACTTCCACATGTACTAAGTGGCCATCGCGTTCACTCACTCTTTTACAATCCACATCGATTCCAATCGTTGTAGGTGAAATTCCTTCAATACTAACTCGTCCAAGAATATGAAGAAGTTCTTGCTCAATCTTTTCTGCCTCACCAGGTATTTCGCACTTACTGCCTCCAATACCTGAAGAAAGTAATTCCCGCCCTCCACCTGATAATGCTTGTTCAGTTCGTATTGAAACCTGATTGAAGCCAACCATATCCCAAAGCGGTTTCAAAGGTAAGGCGATAGGAATGACCGTACAATTCGTAGAACAGGCTATTGGCCCAAGTGCTGAATCTTTCCAATGTGTTAAATGATGAGGATTCAGATCTGCGATGACTAAGGGGATTCCTGCAATACAACGATGAGCACTAGCATTGGAAAGGACCGAGATACCTGCAGCAGCAATCATTGGCTCAACATCTAAGGCAATATCAGAAGGCAGGGCGGAAAAAACAATCTCCACTTCCAATTCAAGGAGTTCATCAACCAAGGAATTCAAGCCCAGTACAGTTAGTTCAGGCAAATCCGGACGTGCTTCATCCAATCGCCATGGGATTTCGCTCAATTTCCGCCCTTCACTCATAGGACTTCCCGCTACTGCTACAAATTCAAACCAAGGATGTTCACAAAGACGTTGCTGGAAACGTTGGCCTACTAGCCCACTTGCAGAAAGAACAGCAACCGCTTTGCGTGGCATATTTTCTCGAATCGGCTATCATTGATGAGTCTGCTTACAAAAGGCTGTTATTGATGGTGTTTGTTTTAAGTACAAATAGTCGCACGGCAGGCCGATGAGCCCTATTGCAAGAGAGAAAGAACAGCCCAGGCGCGCAAAAAGCCTAGTTTTCAGTATGATGATGATTATGTCGGCATTTTCCGCCGGAATACCACTGGCATCCGCTGCTGGCCAAAACGGAGAATGGATTCAAGTTGACATGTCCCCAGGACACTGGGATGCCGGAGATACAGTTAATGCTACCATATCTGGAGGTAGCCTAGATTCAATTCCAGGATATACAGTAGAATGGAAACTAGAAAATATGAATAATATGACACTAATTGATAGTGGGACAGAGACTATTTCTGCTCCTGCATCCGGAGACTCATTTGCGTATAATTTATCTTTCACCAACCTAAGCGAACATTGTTTCAACCTGATTGGAGACCTTTTTGATAATAGTGGGGCATTCGTAGATGGTTCTTCAATGTCCTTCGATGTTGGCGTAGGTATGTGCCAAGGTACCGGACCAAGCGGCCCTCACATGTGGTGGAATGGCTCATCTTGGTTCGATACTGATGAATCCGTAGTCTTCTTTGCTGAGGTAGAAGGCCTTGATGAAGCGAGTGACTATACCCTTATGTGGGAAGTTCTCGAAATGCAAAGCCAACATGGGGAAGTTGGAAACGGCTCTGAAGACCTGTCCATGGTAGGCCAAGAAACTTCAATCGAAATCCTAGTTGGACAATTAGGAGATGCATGCTATGAAATTAAGGGAATGCTTGAGGATTCCGATAGCAAACTAATTGCAGGCAGTGAAGCGAATTTCATGTTCGAAGTTGGAAATGGAAGTTGTCAAACTGGACCACCTTCCATGATTAGTGCCTATGTCCACTATTATGATGGTACGTTGGAGATCTCAAGTTATGGGTATGAAGCCAACCAGTCATCATTGAACATTCAAGTTTCGATATTAGATGCAGCCGGAATCGAGTTTTACGGTCTTGATATGGATTTCACAGCTGATGAATATGGAATGTTCGAATACGAAGATGCGTCACAGACATTCGAAGATGGTGAATACGCGATGGAATTGAAAGTCACAGACCTCACAGATGACAGCATCCTCTTCGAAGGATCTAACATGACGCTGTACGTTTACAACGGCGGTGGCGGCCACGATGGTCCAACAATCTCTGCATGGTTAGAGGGCCAACCCCATTCTGGCGATGAGATATTCGTGGGATACTATATCGATAGCGGAACTGGCGGCGGACAAGGCGGCGATGGCCCAACCTTTGTCTGTGGCAACGGTGATGAGATAGATTTCAGTTGGGTCAACGATGGTGATGAAGACTGCGAAGATGGCAGCGATGAGCCACAGGACATGGATTCAAGTGTCGATTCCGATGGTGATGGAGACTTCACCAATGACCATGACAGTTGGTTTGATTGCAACGATGCCAACGTAAGCAGAGTCAACATGGATGTCGTGAATGACGGCCACTGGGATTGTGAGAACGGAGCAGATGAAGGAGAAGCCGCTGGACCACCTGAGGGTGAAGGCGATGGAGGAGATATCTCTGCTACACTCAATCTCTATGATGAAACGGATAATTCCGGTACTGGTGGTGCTACACTGATTAGTACCCATGATCTGGACATGAATGGCAGCAATATCTCACTCGGCATGCTTGGTGATGGCGATTACAAGGTTGAAGTCATTCTTGAAGAGACCGATGCCACAGGCGACACATGGGAAGTCGACAGCGATGGATTCAACCTTTGTCTCGGTGCGGACTGCGAAAGCGGTGGCCCTCCAGACATGATGACTGGAAACGCTTCACTCAATCTTTCGGTCACCTTCGGCGATTATGATTCCGCCAACTGCATGGGTGGCTTTGTTATGCTGTTCGATTATGATGAAATCTACATGGACATGATGACAGATGGAGAAGATGAAGGAGACGATGAGGACGATGGCCCAGGCCCAGTATGGATGGATTGGCAAACCGTCACTTCACCCGGAGATTACACATTGACTGGATTGCCAGAGGGTGATTGGGTTGTGATAGTGAGTATTGGTTGCCAAGACCCAGATACTGGTGATGATTATGGTGCAATGAATATCAATGGACCTTGGAGCCTTTACAACACAACCTTCACCAACGGTTCAACCACTTTCCTTTCTGTTGATTTACAAATCATGGATGAAGGCGGAGATGGCGAAGGCGATGACATGGATTACGATACCGGTGAGATTGAGTTCTTCATCACGATAGAGGATTCTGCTGATGGAAGCACTAGTTTGACCATGACCGTCAAGGTTGGAATGAGTGATTTGCTCAGAGGTGACGTTGATTGTGCTTTCGGAAATTGCGACGGCGAAGTCGACGCGTCAGAGGCTGCCAATGCAATCCTCATGTTTGAGATGATGGGTCCTGATGGCGGCGACGATGAAGGAGATAATCACGATGAAGGAGATAATCACGATGAAGATGATGGCCCACCCCCACTCATGTGGAATGGTGTTTTGCTTGCTAAGGAAGATGCGATTTCAGAAAGCACGGAAATCGTAGGCCTTATTGGCACAGTTCCTGCAGATGAGACGGAAGATACTGGCAGCATCCAGATGATAATGACCGTCGTATTCATGTTGAATGATAACGGTGAGGCAACTCAGATTCTATCCATTGCTGAAGAACCAGATGATGGCGGCGACGAAGGACCCGGAGAAGGTGAAGATCCCTGCGATGAAACCCTCGATGTCTACTTCAAGGATTCAACCACTTGGGCAGTATCTTCTATCGACAACGATGCTGATTACTTCAACTACGATGCAAATGCTGGATATCATCATGGAACCTTCACCTGTGAGGATTCGCCATCAGAAAACATGACGGTATCCTACAGCCGTGTTGTTGAGGAACCAGAACCAACAGTCAACACACCTCCAACCTGTGATGTATACTGGTATGGCTCTGATGATTCCCTAGCTGATGGTAAGGAAGGCGGACACGAAGCCGATGAAGGCACAACAACCGGCGACTTCGACATTGAATTAACAGAAGGAGCAACATATACACTCATGTTCTACTGCGATGATGCAGAAGGCGATGAACTTACTGTAACTGTTGACCCATCCATTGGCAATACCAAAACTATGACTGGCAATGGTTCTCTAAGTGGCTACTATGAATTCGCAATACCAACAGGAACCTCTGCACTTGGCGAGATGTCATTCGATTATGATTGGACAGATGGTACTAACATAGGCAATGGTACAGTTACCGTTAACGTACTCGAGGGCAGTGATGCTGGAGGAGATGATGACACAAAATCAGATGACACCAGTGCCGGAAGTTTCGTTCCAGGCTTTACTGCTGTTTTGACCATGACCGCCCTCGCAGGCGCATTCTTGGTCTTCTCACGCCGTGAAGAAGAGTGAACAAGTAAGTTGAGCCAATTTGGGCACTGAACTGTCGGCAGACATTTCAAATACCTCAGGTCATGCTGAAGTGGTATGAGTAGTGCTACTGCATCTCGCCCCCTGAATAGCCTGCTGCTTGCCGCCTTGATGATTACCTCATCGATGGCAGTAGTTTTGACCGCAATGCCTTGGATGGCTGATACCGTTATTGCTGACGGAACCTCTAATGGTTCTGACGCATCTGATAACTATAGTTCCCCATCTCAGACTACCACTTTTGATGTAGTTCTAAATGGAACTCTCAATAGTTCTGATCAAGAAGATTGGTATTATATTGAGATGTTTAGCGGTGATACTTTGGACCTTGAAGCCAGTTGTGTTATTGCTAATTGTGGCACCTATTTCAGCACAAATAACTACAATAATAGTTTGACTACAAATATGTCTGATACTTCGTTCACACATACGAATAATGGAAGCACATCCTATAACCTCACATTTGGATTCTATAATTATGCTTTACAGAGTATTTCAGTATATCTGTTTGAAGCCAAGATAACTAGTACTAACGGAACCGGTGGCGGCAACCAGACAACAGAACAGGTTGACATTGGAGTATGGAACGGCACACAGGTCACTGGACCCCTAGGCAGCAACCTGAGCGCTGGAAACCACAGTTTGGCTTGGGAAGTATTCAACCTCACCACAACTGGTAACTATCTCTTGACCAGCAGCATCTATATTGGTAGTAATAGTTATTCTACTAATCATTCATTAAATACATCCGCCAGTTACAACACAATACCTTTCACTCTCAGTGTCATAGATTCTGACTGTTCCATCTACATGTATGGGGAGCTCTATGATGTAGGTGGCAACAATAGCCAATGGCTGACATCATACAATTACTATGGCTATGGACCCTGTGTAAACACAGGAGGAAATGGCACCAACAGCCCAGGAATTAGCTTGACCAATTGGGCTACTAATGGTACTGCCACTGATTATGACACCAATTATACTACCTCTGATGTAATTTGGGGAAGTGTTTGGACCAATAATACGGCGAGTGGAACAAATTATTCTGTGACCTGGTTGGTTTACGAATACTATACAAGTACGGTTGTGGCGATGAATTTGACTAATTCGAGTTTCAATAATTATTACAGTGACAGTTTTCAGATCGCTTCCAACATGAGTGTGGGATATTATGCACTGACGGCAAACCTGTTCAACCATGATTCTGGCACTTTGATTGATGTCGTATCTTCATACTTTGCAATCAACAACGCAAGTGGAGGTGGTAGCGGAGGAAATGGCACCAATGGTTCAGGTCAGAATGACATGGGAACCGGAGGCGATGTTGTATGGGCACAATTGACTAGCTTCAGCAATACCCATCAGGGAACGGTTGGTGGCAATGATTCCTCGGACAGTTATTACATCGTTCTCTACTCTGGTGATGAACTTGAATTCGATGCTAACTGCTACACAGCTTCCGGCAACTGCTCCATCGATATGCAGGTAAACAGTTCTTCAATCCAATTCCCTTCCTACTACAATTTGACCAGTAATTATAGCGACAGCGTCTACTTCTACAATAACACCAATTCATATGATGAATATGTCTACATTACCTTCACAGGTTCTTCCGCAATCGAAGAAGATTACGAATTCTACGCTATGGTCAACAACCAGAACGGAACTGGGGGCAATGGAAATCAAAGTTCGACTGACCCAACCCTAAATCTCAATATTACAGAGGAATATGACTGGGGTAATGGCAATGGTGCCAACTATACCTTTGAATTACAAATCGATGACCTCTACGCAAACCACACTTATTCGTTTTACATCGGGGTGATGAATGGCACTGGCGATGAAGTGGTATTTATTGAGGTTCAAGGTTCAACAGGAAACACCTCGACAACTCTTTCATCATATAACATGCATATCGATTCAGGTTGTTATTTGGCATTTGGCTTTGCCTACGATGAAACAACTGGATATGAGGTACCATATGTTGTTGACTTTGTGGCACTGCACAGCACTTGTACAACAGTATTCACAGATATGAAGGATGACGTGGTCAACTCTGGAGATGACCTAGAGGCAATATTCCACCTTGTAGATGTCAACCCTGGAACAACATATACTATCGAATGGCAAGTCAAGAATGATACTACTTTGATAGATTATGGGAATTTCACATCTTACAATTCAACTTCCGATTTTTATGATTTTGAAGCCAATATCAACACTACAGGATGGGCTGATGATTGCTATTCTCTGTGGGCAGAACTAGCAGTGAATGGTACTGTGATCACCAATGCATTCCAAGATACTGACAGCCAATTCGAACTTGGTAGCGGTACATGTGAAGAACCAAGTATTTGGGTTGACACAGATAATAGTTGGTATTCAAATACTTCTGAAGTGCAAGTTACTATCGAGGCGCATGACCTTGATGACACTATGATTTACACAGTTGACTGGTATGTTTATGATTCAAATTGGAATATGTATAATTGGTCAAATTATAGCATAAGCAATACTGACTGGTCTGAGAATACCTTTTCATTTTGGTATATGCCTGACGACTGCTATTCTGTTGAGGTTGAAATATGGGATGAGCAAGGCAATTCTCTTGATTATGACGCCACCTACTTCGACGTTGGCCAAGGCTGCAATACTCAAGGCAGCCAAGCATGGGTCGAATTATGGAATGATGGCGACCATTGGGATTTAGGGGAAACAATAGATTTGGACTACGACCTCAATGACTTGACTCTGAACAATTCATATTACATGGAATGGCAGATTTATGACATGATGGATTTGACTGTAGTAGACAATAATTCAATGCAATTAAGTTACACATCTGTTGAATATTACTCCTCCACGATTAATGCATCTGGACTTTCAGAGGGCTGCTACTGGATGCAAATCACTCTTTATGATATTTCGGGGTCGACAGGTGCATACATGGATTCAGACAACCAAGAATTCGGCGTTGGAGATATTGATTGTAATCCACTATACGTAAATATGCAGACTTATGACATTTTACCGGCATCTGCAGCAAATTTCTCATTCGAAATGGGTAATATGATGAATGGTTCAAATTACTCTTTAACTTTCAAGTTATTTAATGCCAATAATCTTCTCAACGAAACAACTTGGGATTTCATGGCATGGAGCGAATATGCCTATGATTACATAGATTTCGGATATTTACAAAACGGCTGCTACATGGTACAGATATACTTGTTTGGAGAGGATGGCGATTACACCAATGTTGGAGAATGGTTTAAGGTTGGAGATGTATTTTGTGGTAGTACTCATTTAGAAATGCTAGACCGCCATAAAGTCTACCAGAACACAACGACGACAGGCGAAACAATCATGTTTGATATGAGACTCAATGGTGGAGAAATTAACCAATCCATCGAGTTTTATTATGACTTATATGAATATGATGGACTGCAAGAAATGTATGGTTCATTCAACATTACAATCAACTCCAATGAACAGAACATGTCGCTCGGACTTGGAAACTTATCAGATGGTTGTTATGGCCTAGCGGTCTCATGGAGTGAGCCGAATGGCGATTACCGTGAAGAACATGCAGACTTTGCTGTTGGAAGCAATGATGGCTGTTGGGATGCAAGTATTTGGATTCATAGCCCTGAAGGAAAGGATACCTTTGAAAATGACGAGGACGTATCATTTACAGTAGTAGTAGAAGATAGGAAACCTGAAGAATCCTACTCTGCATTCTGGCAGATTGATGATTCAGATGGAACTACTATTGTTTATGGAAACTTCAATGCAACAGATATGGGGCCAAAGCATCTCGAAAACATCACAGTGATTGCAATGGACCTCAACGATGACGAGTGTTTCACCATTGAAGTTGGTCTATCTAACTCAATGGGTGATTATATCGATTATTCACGATGGATGTTCTCAACCGGTGATGGAGACTGTTGGCCACCTCAGATTGAAACTTGGTTCAATGAATGGGATGAAAATGGTTTTGAACTAAAGGCAGTTAACCTCGATATCGGAAATGATTACTACCTCGAGGCACAGATTTTTGATGACGATAACAATCTTGTATTCAATGTTTCAGAATCAGAATTCGCAACGAATGATGTAGTGAATTTCTATTACAATGTCAGTAGTCTGGGTGATGGATGCTATTATGCAGACTCACAACTTTATGATGATGCAGGGACTTTGATCGATGAAACAGAAGGAGATATCGAAGGAGATATATTCTCAATTGGAGAGGTTAACTGCTGGCTATATCCTGGCATGTACTTCGGCTGGAACGGTGATGGAGAAATTGAGTTTAGTATTTGGGACCTTAAAGAAAGTGATGAATATACCTTAGATATTGAAGTTTGGTCCTACGAAGAAAATGAAGATGTGGCCTGGGATTCAGCAGCGACTCATAATTTCACTGCAATTGACGACTGGCAATATATCAACATCGCTTTCGACCTTAATGAAGACCAACAATATCGGGTTGAAGTTCAATTAATTGATTCTGATGGAAATATCGTTCTCGATGAGTCAGGTGATATATGGGTATATCAGAACTCAGAATATATTTCATTATCTCTTGAGAACGATGTTATTGGGTCAGGTGATGACTTAGAATTCAATGTAACAGTTGAATATCTCGATGAGAATACGGACTATGGATTTTCAGTCAAACTTCTTGGTAATGATGATAATGAACTTTATTCCCGTATTGAACCTCATATCGGTGAAGGAGAGCATCCAATTATGTTCAGTGGATTGGCTGATGGATTTTACTATATTGATGCACAGTTATTCGACACAAATGATGCGGAGTATTCAATCAGTAGCGATCATCGCCGTGTCTGT
>DUDM01000051.1:14551-14864 GCA_012959275.1 Candidatus Poseidoniales archaeon | reverse complement strand
CCGCCGCCACCCTGAATATGGTGTGAAATCGCCTTGAGGATTACATTTGCATCATGCTTTTGAGAGGCAATCGAATTCTCGGTTATTGCAACTAGGAGTTTTCCACCTCCATCCCTGCTTCCAATAACTGCAACCGTTGGCTTGTCGCTATCTCTAGTCAATTCACCAACCATTGCCACCATCTGCTTATTGCCACCATCAACCTCTAAGAAAACATAACGAATTCCATCCACCTCGGTAGCAGAATCACTGCCTCCTTCGGTCTTCAAGCGGGTGACTTCAGCCTCCAAAGACTCGATTCGCTTGCGCTGAG
>DUDM01000051.1:0-14331 GCA_012959275.1 Candidatus Poseidoniales archaeon | reverse complement strand
GCAAGCCTGCACATCATGTTCACCAATCTTGAGGATTCGGACATCTCCACCTTTTGGCGCCCCGCCTTGGTAGAGGTCGAAGCCGAATTCCTTGTCTGCTTGGGCGCGAGGTAATTCCATTTTTTCGGTTGTCTTGATTTCTTGTAATACCTGATTTGATAACTTCTCTATTTCATCAAGGTCATTTCTGCTCAAACGACTATGGTGGGTGATATCCAGTCTAGCTGAATCAGTATTCTTGTTCGCACCTGCTTGATAGACATGTGGCCCAAGCAGGGTTCTTGCAGCACCTCCAACGATGTGTACAGCAGTATGATGGTCCATTAGTTGCCGGCGCCTATCAATACTCAATTCAACACTCACTTGGGTACCTACATCCAAAGAGTTAGAGATTGTATGAATGATGATATCATTCTCGATTTGAACATTCACGACTTCTATTCCGTTTATGCTTCCCAAATCACAGGCTTGTCCGCCTCCTTCAGGATAGAGGCAAGTTTGATTGAGAACAACTAGCCAGTCATCTCCTTCTTTGCTACAATGCAAAACTTCAGCATTGTGATTAGTCATCCAAACATCATCATAGTAGAGTTTCTTTGTTGGCGGGAGTTCTGGAAGGCCTCTTTTCTTGGATGTTGATTTTGCAGCTTGTTTTGCTTGGCTGGCATGGCGCTGTGCTAATTCTGCGGCAAATCCACTACGCAGGGAAACGTTTGACCAACCGCTTGACTTGGCAATTCCAATTACCAATGCAGGCGCCATTCCATGAGTATCATTGAGGGTGAAAAGAATTTCATCGGGTATTTCAACTGCATCGAGGGGTAAGGATTTGAGCATACCTTTGACAACATTCTCGCCTTTTCGTAGCATTATGTTATAGCGTTCTTCCTCAAGTTGTAGAATTTGTAGGAAACCAGCGGTTGTCTGTTTCATTCTGGAGACTTCAAAGTTGAATTGAAGATGATGTTCTGCTAAATCAGATAGACTGACGTTCAAACCAAGTTCATCTCGCATCCTTAGAACTCTACGAATTAACATTCGTGCTAAGTAACCAGCCTTTGCATTTGACGGTACTAAACCATCACCCAACATATTGCATAGAGCATGCATATGGTCAGGAATTGCATATATTCTAGAAAGTGGTTGTGAAACTGAAAGTAAGGTTTGCTCATCGATTTCAACACCTCTTTCTGCTAAGCGTGTAATCAAAACCTTACGAAGTGATGATTCATCAGAGCCGATTTCAATATTCATTATTCCGAGAAGACGAGACATTTGCCCCAATAATTCATCCAAGTTGATATCAGTACCCTCAAGAATCTGCGAGAATCCAGTAAGTTCTTTCAACCACGATACGCTTTCAGGATAAATGGCCTCGTAAATCGTTGGTGTTCCCGCCGCTGCCCAGCAAAAGCGCTCAAGACCATAGCCAGTATCGATTATTTGCAAATCCATCTCTGAATATTTGATGCCCTTGATTTCGACATCTCCATCTTCATCCTCTTGTAGATTCATGAAAACTAAAGTTGCTAATTCCAATCCTCCAACGATAACCTCGACTGCAGCACCAGCATTTCCGCCCCCTGACCACGGATTCTCAACATAGGTTATCTCGTTTGCATCAATTCCCAAGGCAGCGGTGAAGAGGCGGTCGCAAAACTCTACACATTCATTCATCCAATAGTGAACCTCACCATCTTTTGGTCGATTGAATACATGGTGAGCCATCATTTCAAAAGTTGTTAAATGGCGTCCAGATGCACCAACAGCATCAACATCGGTCAGCCTAATACAAGGTTGAGAAATAGTTAGGGGATTGGCCGGTGGAGGTACAAGCCCACTAGTCACATGAGGTTGAAATACTGCAATTGAGGCGATAGTAAGGTGAATATCATCCCTCCACCTTGCTAATATGGGGTAAGGTTCTACCCGTGTGTGGCCTTGTTGTTCAAAGAAATTTAGGAAAGTTTCGCGCATCTTATCTTTCAATGCAGAACCTGTTTCTGAAAAACCAGAAATCAATGGACTGCCAATGAAGGTGTATTCATCTTCTTGGCTATCTCCACAAGTTTTTCTTGCTGCATCTCGAGACCAAAACCAAAGGCCTGTAGCACTACATTGAGCACGCCTAAAGCCATTCTCTGAAAAGTATGGTAAGTCGACTGCACCAAGGCTCATGCTACTCCTCCAAGACGAGGCGGTTGAATCAATGCCTTCAATGAAACGGCTGTTGAGCCATGCATGTGCTTATATCTCGATGTTGGCAGGTTGCCGATGATGAAGGGTTCTGCAACGTGGATGGAACACCTGACAAGGGTTGATCAACACACCTTGAAAATAGAAAAACACGGGAAGATGAATGTTGATGCGATGCTTGTTTGTGACGAAAATCATTGGAATAAACAATCTGATGACAGAAGTCCAGGCCAACTTGTCAATTCGGCCTGCTTACCTGGGGCAGTAGGAGAAGCGTGGGGAATGGCAGATTGGCATTTCGGCTATGGCTTTCCAATCGGTGGAGTTGTTGGAACCGATGTTGAATACGGCCAACAAGGAGGGGCTATTTCCCCTGGCGGAGTTGGTTTCGACATCAACTGCGGTGTGCGATTATTAACCTTGGAAATCGAAATAGATGACATCCCAAATATCAAGAAACTAGCAAGTAACCTTGCGGGAGTCATTCCCGCAGGAGCGAGTGGCAAAGGAGGAGTACCACTCACAGAGTCAGAATTAGACGGCATTCTGAATGAAGGAGCTAAGGCAGCAGTGGAATTGGGTTGGGGTCATGATGAGGATTTAGCCTCCATAGAAAGTGAAGGGCAACTAGAACATGAAGGGAATGCCGTCAGTTCAAGAGCAATGCAACGCGGCTTGAAATCACTCGGCACCCTTGGTAGTGGCAATCATTTCTTAGAATTACAATGCGTTGACAAAACTGTAGATGAAGAAGCAGCAGCTCTCTATGGCCTTAGACCAGGTCAAATCTGTTTGATGATCCATTCTGGCTCACGTGGACTTGGTCACCAAGTTTGTTCAGAACATGTGGATATTATTGAGAGAAAGTATTCCCCCCGAGGTGACGAATGGTACAGCGAAGAATGGGGTTGGAGTTTACCTGACCGCCAACTGGCTGCAGCACCGATTTACTCAAAACATGGACAATCATATCTCGAAGCGATGAATGCTGCTGGCAACTTTGCATTTGCTAATCGCTCAGCCTTGGCTCAACGGGCTCGAAAAGTTTTGAATAAGCACCTAGGTGCAGATGGGGAGGCTGTTTTATTGTACGATGTTTCACATAATATTGCAAAGATTGAGAATCATAATATCGACGGTAGAAATTGCTCTTGTTGTGTTCATAGAAAGGGCGCTACTCGGGCTTTTTCAGGGGATTCAGGTGATATTTCTTTGAGGTTTTCAGAAGTCGGTCAGCCTGTATTAGTACCAGGGGATATGGGTACAGCCTCGTGGATTTTGGCCGGTCCTAAGGCCGGAAATAATCGAGCCTTTGGAAGTTCATGTCATGGGGCTGGCCGAGCCCTATCTCGTACTGCCGCAAGGAAGTTAATTGATTCTGATGCTTTGGCTGAGGATTTAGAGGAGCGGGGAATTATTGTTCATGCTAAGACCGGGAATATTTTGAGTGAAGAAGCACCTGCTGCTTACAAGGATGTGGATGAAGTTATTGCTTTGACAGAAGGTGCCGAATTGGCAAGGGCTGTTGCTAGGTTACGGCCAGTGGCAGTGATTAAGGGATAATGCGTGAAACGCATTGGAAATGACGCTTTATGTTGTTGAGAGGTCATTTCCAAACCGTCGCGTGCGCGGCTGTATTGCTTATCTGTGTTCAGCGCACGCTAGATGATGCGTAAAACGCATTGGAAATGACGCTTTATGTTGTTGAGAGGTCATTTCCAAACCGTCGCGTGCGCGGCTGTATTGCTTATTGGTGTTCAGCGCACGCTAGATGATGCGTTTTACGCATCGTTGTTTGATGCTTTTGTGATGCGTAAACGCATCACATACAGAGTCCAATCTTAGATGCCCCAGCAGGCACTGGAGCAGCACCTGAATGAACACCATCTGGTTCTTCGCAAATGACGTTCAATAGAGTATGAACTAATTTGCGTAACTCGTCAACTTGCTCTTTCAATGCTTCAACGCTTGGCAAGTCTTCCCCTGCTACGCTTGTTTGTGTCATTCCCATCCCATCCAGAAGAAACTAGGTCTCTTCTATTTGGCGAAACAGACAAATCGACTCTTATATGTAACGATTGACAAACACAGTCCGAGGGCTTTTGGGGGCCTTTCTATTTCTGCCGTCTCACTGGTTTTTCTCTAACCATTGCTCACCGTAGTGAATCCATTGTTCATCCGACCAACCTTCTGGGAGGCCGCTTTCTGGAAGTGGAGGACCTGTGTTAACTGGAGTTTCTTCGTTGGCTTCAGGTAATGGTGCCAATGATTTTGCTTCTTCAACTGCATAAGGGGCATCATAAGTCATGGTCTCTGTGACATCATCTGATACATCTTCCCATTCTTCATCATCATAAATTGAATTACCTTGTTTCTTCATGACCACAACAACGAGTAACACAATAACTAGAATGAGTACAAACATTGCTGTTATTGTCAGCACATCCAATCCCTCACCGTCTGATAAATCTCTTGAAAGAACTGCCGGCATATCTTGCTCAAGGCTCAAATCGCATGTAATCACTTGTTGCCTCAAGATGCAGCCGGGAGGTGACGACCTTGAATCCCAATCATCGAAATCTCCTGTAATGTTGATATGAAGGGATTGACCACCACTAGCATAGGTCTCAAAGATGAATGGCTCGAGAGTTCTCAATTGGCCTTCCATGATGTCGATAGTCCTGAATCCTTGAGAGACCCACGCATTGCCTTGACCGGTTTCTTGGAATAATTCAACTCTTAGATGACCGGTCTTTGAACCAAGATTTCGGATTGAAACTGAAATACCCAATTCATCCCCTTCCGACACCTCTCCTCCCCTCGGAGTTGAGCCATCTGCCAGTGCGATATTCAATGAAGGCAAGGATAACACGAATTGCCTCACATTAAGGTGAGGAGATAATTTGTCATCTTCAGTTCCAACACCCAAAGCCGAATTTCCTGCTTGGTCATAGGCTTCTACCCAAATGAAGATTAAATCACCAGGAAGAAGGCCGAGAATACTTCCGTTCGTCAGATCAACGTTTGCACTATACTTCCAGAATTCACCTGCGGCTTCACTCAATGATAGTGACGTATGGAAAGGAGCAGGTAGGAGTGAACTAGAATCTCCACCAGCACTTGGCCTTCTAAACTCCCACCACAATGTTAAGTCATCTCCCGACATCCCTCCAGCATCATTGACAGATACAATGAATGATTGGTCCAGCAGATAAGTGCTGTCAAGAGTTACTGGTAGGCCTTCGAAAAGTAGGCTTGGTGCAGTACTGTCGATAATGACATGAAATATTTCATCGGTTAAGTCAAAAGATTGCCCTGGTAGGCCATGAAGTGCTAATGCCATTGACAGGCGTGGGTCATCTACACGCCGATTATCAAGTACAAATGCGGTTGACCAAAGTCCTTCTGTTGAAACTTCAGTTGTAATCATCCTTGGTTGAGAGCCGTGCTCATATTCTATGGTCAAGGAAACATCCTGAGGTAATTTGCTCGTAACCTCTCCACTCTTTGCGTGAATAACATTTCCACTCAGTTTTACCTCATCACCAAGGCCGACGTAGAGTTCATCTTCTGAAGAGGGGCTAATAGGAGGAGTCAGGTCTTCCATAAGGATAGTCTCAGCCATCAGACCGGAATCTAATTGCCAACGTAATTGGCCCAAATTTGGAACGGTAATTACAGGATTGACTAAATCATCATCGAATACCATAACAGAAGGTAATGCCCAATCAGGGAGAGAATCTGGAGAAAGTTCCCAAGATAATGTGAAAGATACTTGGATAAGGTAAACTCCTTCCCCAACATCCATGATAGTGATATTTCCAACTTCTAGCAAAGAATCAGCAGGTGTTGAAAGGCTATTTGAGCGTGGGTCGATTCTGACTACTGCCAATGTTTCTTCCTCAGAACCTGCTAATCTCAATTCGATTAGGTCTAGGGTGTGAAGGCCATTTGGCTCGTTAATTTGCATTGAGAAGGTGTGTTCTCTGCCTGGGAGTAAATATTCATCAAATCGGTCTAGGCTCAACTGAGTTGTGTCTAATTGTGGGTCGACATTTGTTGCCACAACTAGTGTTGCGGCATCTCTTTCCATTCCAGTATCTCCTCCTCCTGCAAGGGGGTTTCCCGCCCAATCATTGCCACTCAAATAGAGTGAAACATTGCCATTTGTTGGTACTTGAGAAAGGTCGATATTGTCGAAAGAAACTGTCCACTCTCCTTTTGATAAGTCCGGCATTGAGGCATCTATGCTTTGGTAGACACCGGGTAAATCCATTCCTTCTCTCCAGTAGTGCAAGGTCATTGAATCCGAATAAGCGATACTTTCGTTAAATGCTGCCCAAACTTTCAGTTGTTGAGAAGGGTCCCAAGTAAAACCGTCAGCGATTTTCAGACCATTGGTAGTATCGACTTTGAGGCTGGTCAATTGAGGGGCCTGTGAATCTATGATTGCTGAATGTGGCGAGAGTAAGGATTCATCTTGGGCTCCTGCTGCTCCGATAATTGGTCCAACCCTGACAATTTGAGGAATGATGTTAGCCATTTCTCCCAAAGAGGGTACTTGGATTTGCCCTGACCAGATTCCAGCAGCCGTGCTATTCATGACGATGTCAATCCCTGAAACATTGACACTAACGATGAAGTCATCGACTTGGGGCCTTGTTTCAATGGTATTTTGGAATCTAACTGTTCCACTGACATTCAACATCGAAGTTGCCATTGCAGGGAATGGATATGATGAGTCAAATGAATTGGATAGTTCATTGCCAAATTGGTCGAATATTAGCCAAGTGTCGATTTCTAAATCATTTTCACTTGCTTGAGAACCACTACCGCCACTTATTGCAATAGCAGGTGCCAATCCCTCTCCTGTGTGATTAAATGCTTGGGCAGACCATTCGACTTTGGCCTCATCATCCCAATCCCATAAAATCTCAAATTGCCAATCAACTTGCCAACTTCCTGATATCAAGGAGACTGAGGATGCAGTGGTGTTGAGTTGCATCATATCAGAGCCTGATGTTTGAGTAAATACCCCTCCATTCCCAAGACTACTGGCAGTACAAGAAATTTGATCGCCAGCAGAAGTAGTTCCGATTAACTTGACTTCCGCGATTTCAGTTTGGTCATAGAGGTGGTGATGGCCGCTTGTGAAGTTCTGCAAAGTGCCATCTGGGTGGAATGTACTTGGGACGCTAAATGGCTCATTTGTTATCATCAATTCATGATAAACTCCACCATCAATTGTAATCCCTCCTGCTCCAGAGGTGAAAACTAAGGGGATGTCAACGATATCCTTTGAACCACCATCATTGTTTGCTTCATGGTGAGTCTTGACTACTGGAGCAAGGCCGGTTATATTTTCGAATAAACGATATCCGATAATAACCGATGGGATTGTCAAATCTTGAGAAGTACCGCTAAAACCGATTTCTACCTCAACCCAATCTCGACCATTTGAGTCTGTATGAGAGGAGGTGAGAGAATGTATTGAATTTCTTATTGCCGAATCAAAAACGAGTGATTGAGCCTGCCAACCATTGCTCAATGACTGCAAAGGTGAACCTGCAACCTCAATAGAGACACTATCGCCTATTGAGCCATCAGGCGCAACTGAAATTAGACCTGCAGTGATGATTGCATCAGCAGGCAAAGCGATACTAGTACTGCTTCCCATTGCTACAGTGATGCTTTCTGCATGAACTGGCATCGCATTATTCAAGCCAGAACCTGCAATTCTATTCTGCCAACCCATGCTCCCATAGAATGGCGATGAAGGGAATTTCCAATCGATAGTTCCATCCATTGCGATATCAATTGCTGGGTCAAGAGCGGGTGTAACCATTTGTCCTGTCAAAGAAAGGGAGTTTATCCAACCACCTGGCGATACTAGGATTTCCACCCCAAACCCCGGATGTGCGTCGTTCATTGCTGCAGTAGCAGTCGGCGCACTCATCATTCCATATCCAACACCGTCAATATCTATCACTGAAACCGTAATTCCACTAGCATCAGCTACAAGAGCATATCCATCCAATGGTTGACTGCTGATTACGAAATCCGAGGTTATTGTCTGTGTCCCTCCACCTGTGTTGACCAATACACCAGTACTGTTAATGGTCATTCCAGAGGGAATTGTCCAACCATTTTCTTGTGCACCTATCCCATTCATCATTCGCTTTGAACCGATATGAACCGAGGAAACTAAGGGAGTAAGGATTGGATTATTAGTCCCCATATTAAGCCTGAAACTAACCCCTGCAGCATGTGTATCAATATCGAGTTCTGACAAACTCATTGGGAAAGTATCGTTTTCAAAACCCGCAATTACATTACCCATCGTATCGACTAAACTTCCTGAAATCCAAGTGCCATTAGGTATTTTAGCATCAATATCAATGAAACCAAGTCCTAATTCACCTGGAGGTATTAGAGGGCTAAGCCATTCGCCAGTAGTATCGAACCAATCGACTTCTAAGCCAACATCATCAACATACCAGCCATCATATTGTACCGCTGTATCAGCGGTGAATGAAAACCGGAATGCTACGTCATTACCAGAATAATTTGACAAGTCCCCCTTTGTAGTCCTCCAACCAAGGCTAGTTTGAGTACAACTGTTTGTGGAACCTATATTTCCATCAAAGACTCCAAGGCCATTTAGAGGGCTATTGGTATTGAATTGAATCGTAGTATCATACCAATTATTGTTATTTGTTGAAGGGTCGAAATGATTCCATGTACCGTTGTTGACCGAGATGTAGATTGCACCACCATCCCAACCGTATTCTGCACAAATCCATTGGTCGAAGATAAATCTTGAACTTGCTCCAGCCGGAATAGTATAAGTTGGCGTGTAGAAATGATTCCAAGAACTTGGGTCATAAGCACCATTGAGTACTGTTCCAAAACCGGTATTTGGAGAAGACCATGATGATGGCCCTGTGCTGCCTAACGTTCCGAATTCCCAACCTGTTTGACCCTGTATATTGACAACTTGCCAACCGCCAGGGGGTAATGCCGGTGCATCTTCAAAGCCATATTGGAAAGTAACTCCTCCCATCCCAAGCAACAAATATTGCCAATCATCTGCAAGGTTATTCAAACCGCTATGAGTTACAGTGAAAGAAGAATTGAATGATTCCCAGAAGTAAAATGTTGAATTTGATTCGTGTATCCGTATGTCATCTAAAGTTAATCCTTCACGAGAATCCGGACTGTTTCCATAGGTGATGCTTCCATCAGTTTCCACCCGATATCTAATCCAAGTTGTTGCATCGCCAATGAAACTTGCTGGCAAATCAAGATTCATGTTGACCCAACCTCCTGAATCATCATTGTAGGTTGTGCCGCCAATAATGACGCCATCTGTTGGTATTCCATCGGGAGTATTCCAACCTGTCGTGACGAATTGAGTGTTTGAGGTAGTTACATCCAACCAAGTGCTGTTGTCGGTGCTGGCCTCCAGCCACCAATTGTCATATGCTGACCCTTCAAGGTCCCAATCGGCTCTAAAACTAACAGTAAGTGTATTGTTTGCGGAAGAAAGGTCGATGACGGGAAATTCAAGAATCCCATCTGCATTATTTGAGTAGCCACAAGTTTGGCCGTTTGAATTGTAGCAGCCATTATGCCAAACACCAGAAGAGTTTCCAATGTTTGTAAAATCAATATCATCAATGAACCAGCCAGGACGCTGAGTACCAAAGGCTTGCGTCCATACTCTAAAACGGAAATAAATCTGGTTGGCTGTAGAAATTCCGGAAATATTGTCTAATGTGAAATTAGCAAAATCCCAGCCACTTGCATTAAGCGATGCAAAGACTGGGAATCCATGACTGCCGTTTTGAACCGCCCCTGTTGGCACTGGAGCCGAACTTGAAATGGTATTTGGATAACCCCCTTGAGGCTCAATCCAGGTCCAATTGCCATTGTCTAATTTGTATTCCATCCACGCACCATCACCATCGCCATTAGTGTTTGAAGAGGTGTTGAGGTGATACCAATGCTGGAAACTGAAACTGAAATTTGAAATCGGAGCGGGTAATGTACTGCCGGGAGTTTCAAGAGAGGAGTCGGTATTTGCAGGCAGAGCAGAACCAGCCATTGTAGCAGCAGAAAGACTACCGGAATACGGTTGGGCAGGGATTTGACCGTAAGGCACAGTTCGCGTAGGTCCACTAACTGAACCTGTGATGTTGGTCAATGGGCCAATTCCCCAGACTCCTGTATTATCAGTCCAGCCGAATGGAAGTTGGAATGAAGCACCACCGAATTGCTCGATTTGACTAACGCTTTGGTTAGGCTCAAGAGATAGATAATTGGTAAAGTGGTCCATTGTTGTCCCTGTTGATTGGCCGGCTGTGAAATTTCCGGGTAAATCCATACCGTGCCAACCACTGCCATTGCCATATCCGGTCATCCCATCCTCGTTGATATTCAACCAAGCATCGAGGACTGTTGCATTTCCGGGAATCTCCCAGACAGTCGAAATGTTTTGATTTTGACCACTAAGGGTTGTTGGCCCAACCCAAACAGAGATTCCTGCGGAGGCCGTTGATGTCAACATCAACAGCACAAGAAACGACGGCAATAGCAATTTACCGCGATTAGAGTCTGTGCGAGTCACGTGGCCACCTATGCCCGTAGGGCATCATGGCGGGATATCAATGCTATGACGAACGAACACCCTTTTGGTTCTGCTCAAAGGTCGCAAATTGACTCTATCATCAGCTTACAAATTACGTATGGATCAGCGTTTGCATTTGGTCTTCTATCCTCAAGATAGCCCTTTTTATCGATTGCCACATTCCATGGAATTCGAATAGATGCGCCGCGGTCGCTAACTCCCCAAGAAAATTCGTCCCAGCGTTGAGTTTCGTGAGCCCCAGTTAAGCGGGATTCAATATCAGCGCCGTAGTTTTTGACGTGGATTAAGGCACGCTTTCCGAGTTTTTCACAGGCTTCTTCGATAACTGCCATGCCTCCATCTTCACGCATTGCTTTTGTTGAGAAATTAGTGTGAGCCCCTGCGCCATTCCAATCGCCCTTGATTGGCTTTGCATCGAGTGTTGCACTAACTCCGTAGTCCTCGGCGATTCGGTATAATAGCCAGCGGGCAATCCATAATTCATCGCCAGCATCTGGGGCACCGACAGGTCCAATTTGGAACTCCCACTGTCCTGGCATGACTTCAGCATTTATTCCCGAGAAAGTTAAGCCTGCTTCGAGGCAGGCATCCATATGGTCCTCGACAATTTCACGACCATAAACTTCGTCTGCTCCTACTCCGCAATAGTAGCCACCTTGAGGTGCAGGGAATCCATTGTCTGGCCATCCTAAAGGCTTGATTCCATCGAAGAAAGTATATTCTTGTTCAATCCCGAACCAGCATTCCTCAGCAACATGCTTGTCAGCCATGTCAACACAGGGGGCTCGAGTGTTTGAGGAGTGAGGAGCCATTGTTAATGGGTCGCATACTTCGGTCATTACTAGTACATGGGGATAGCCACGAATTGGGTCAACGAAGAAATTTACTGGCTTGAGTGCACAATCTGAAGCATGTCCTTCTGCTTGTTCTGTGGACGAACCATCGAAGCCCCAAACTGGAAGTTCTGAAAGTTCTACTACTTCCTCAAGGTCGGGAAGGATTTTTGTTTTACAACGAAGTTTTTGCGTTGGCTTTGAGCCGTCGATCCAAATGTATTCTGCCTTTACTACCATGCTTATCGGAGAGACTGCCATAGAAGACGGTATATGAACAATGTGTTCACTTTTTGGCTGTTAAATCATAGCAAACGTTCAATATAAATACGCTTTACTATACGATATGTTCAATAATAAGGGCAGATATTGAAAAGAATGAATGCGAACGCCCAATTAAATCTCTAACAGTTTGTCAATTGTACAAATCATTCCTTGAGATTTCAAACCAGACTGAACCATGGTCCGAGAGACTCTAGGTTGAATCTACAATCAATACTCAATTACCTATTGGTTATTGGATATTTTTCATCAAGCGCCGGTTTGCTCAATCGAGTTCATTATCGCTGGTGGAAATTGTAATGTTCACCCTCTCCCTCCGTCCGCCATGGGCGGATACGAAGAAGGCATGGATGATGCGGTGAGGGCACAAGCGGAGGAGGCTGCTGAGAGAGAAGAGATGGATTACCGTTTGAGCACCCCTCACTGCGCCTGTCAATCAGAATTGGCTTGGAATGCCCGTATTAGCGCATGGACCTGTTTGAACAATACCTGTGAATACTTTCACATTTGAGTGATGTGAGGGATAGGTCATGGCTGGTTACCTAGGTTGTTATGTTCCCAGAGGGGGCGGAAAAGGCAAGATGAATACCATCATTTATGAAGCACAAAATGTCTCATTAGATGTTACTCATATGTCAATGTTCATCCCAGGGTTGACTGCCCAATCGGCAATCCAACACCTATTGGAACATGTGATGCAGCACGAGTTCTTCCACCTTATTTTCGAGAGTACAGTTTTTCGTGCTGCGGAAGGCAATGCGAGGAATGCTGGGAAATCGATGCTTCGGTACAGCGATAGGAATCTGGTAGTTGGAAAAGGAGGTATGCTGATTCGCCGTCTTGAGGAGTCAGCCGCTAACGCTCGCGCGGTGCACTCACACTCAGTTTCGATGGAAACGGAACAAAGAGAGGGACTTCTTCGTTGGCTTCGAACAGCAGGGATCGGGTATGGTGAGTTTGATGAAGTCCTTGATGAAAATGGGGTGACACCCGCCTGCATAGAGCAACTCGTGCAATTGGTCTTTGGCAAGGATGCCCCTTCATCAGCATACCAACTGTATCTCGAAGAGGAAGCCTCGTTGCAGCCACTGTTCAGAGACGTATCCCTGCTCATCACTCCGGTTGACCCTGAGGAGAACGACTACGCACCCTTTTCGTTCCCTGTCGGAAAGCATAAGACATATCCAGACCGATTTTACGAAATCACTTGGGATTGGGTTGAAGAACATTTTCAATATAATCTTGAGGAGGTCTCTAATCCTGAAGTTGCCGACTACATCAATACTATTCGCGACACACTAACGGAACCTGAGGGCGTTCGTCATGGTTCAGTCATCTTTCATTCGCTACCCAAATGCGACAAAATGGCGCTGTTAATGGACGATGAAACACGGCCCGGTTGGATTTGTATGAATATATTCGATGAATCTGTGATTGATGACATATTGAGCGAATTAGATTAGCGACAATGAAAATGGATCAACTGGGGGGTCGCTGTAAAGACTACCTTCTAATCTGCGATTACATCTCATCATCATCAATCAATTGCTCATCCAAAATAGAATTACACGTGGGGCAATAAAATCTCGTACCACTATCATCTACTCCCATGAGCATATTGTAATTGCAATCCTCACAAACAAAACGAATCATTCTTTCATGTTCCTTCATATTCTCACCTTTAGTTTTTCACTTATTGTATTTACTAGAAGACTTCATCAAATTTATCCTTTAAAAAATTCGTCATAGGCATTGGTTGATCATTTTCGCGTTGCACGGTTTCGTTACTCTCTTGATCCCACGGTATGAAACTTGAGGGATGACGGAAGGTGGGGACGCCAGCAGCGTCGTGTTCAGGATATTTCGCATACATCACCTGATCAAGTTGGAAACCCAGAAAATTCTTAAAATCTTCCTCGCCGTACGGCCCCCTCAATGTAGGGTTTTTTTTGCAAAGGTCAAGGAAACCTAAATAGCGAGGGTTTGACTTTCCTTTTTGAGAATTAAGTTTGTCCGAAATTTTGCACGAAATATAATACCAAACTGTTGGTAATCCTTTTTGCCCGCCTTCTGCTTCAAGAAGGGCAGATTCAAATTGAGCCTTTTCGACTTTATCACATAATTCTTTGACCCAACTTACTAGGTAGTCAAACTCTTTCATAATTAATACCATGGTTAATCACCATTTAAGTTTATTTATTGAAGCAATCCCGACAGATAAACCGCTCGCTCATTCTTATCCCATCGTGAATACGTCTGCCACAATCGCGACAAATATCTTCTCGTTGGGATTTGCATATATGGCAATAACCACTTGTTGTTGGCGCTCCGCATTTTCTACATCCTAGCATCATTCTCTCCTCCTCATTC
>DUDM01000050.1 GCA_012959275.1 Candidatus Poseidoniales archaeon | reverse complement strand
CGAAGGTTCAGTGGATTGGGGATACGGTTGGACCTATTGATTGGGTAGAGCCAGCGGGCGACCGACGCCGCCATTTAGCGGCTCCACTAAGTAGAATGCAATAGCCTTGAAATCCCAGAACTCAAATACTGGCGTTGATGCACAATCAATAATGAGCACTTTGAAAATCAATACCGGACCAATTGCTGCCATAATGTTGATGCTGATTGCATCCCTATCAGGCTGCCTAGATGGCTGCGATATCAGCGTCGAGGGAGAGGTCGATGAACTAAAGGCCAATATTGTAACTTCAACAGATGATGAAAATAGCAGTTTTTCTGCGGAGGCAATGGTAACTGGCGGTGAATCTCCCTATACCTACAAGTGGAGACTTGATGGAGCAGAAATGCTTGTCATGGGTGATACATTGTCTATGAGTGGACTAACAACGGGCCAACATAGCATTACTCTGAGTGTTGGCTCAAAAGACGGGCAATCAATCGACCTCAATGGAGTATTCACAATTGCTGAGCCAATTCCAGAACCAGTAAACACTCCACCAACTTGTTCCATGACCGCAACTGCTCAAGTATACGAAGGAGAAGAGGCAGATTGGAATTTGGAAATGCAAGATGCTGATGGAGATACTCTAACCTCAGTGGTGAATTTTAGTGACGGAACTAGTTCTGACCAAACAGAAGGCAATCATTCATGGTCCGGCCATGGAGTGAAAACAATCAGCGCAACTGTGACCGACTCAAACTCCTCAACTGCAACATGTCAAGTTACTGTTTCGATAACAGAAAACAAGTCTCCAGTGCTTCATGTAAGTACTAGCCCAGTTGCAGAAGGTACGATTCTTGTTGAACTAGAAGATGATGTACAATTGGTAATAATGACTACCGATGAAGAGAATGATGATGTATCCTTATCGGTAGATTGGGGTGATGGTTCAACTACTATCGATGAAGAATACCCTGACCATGAGTATGCCGAGGTTGGTGAATATGTCATTACCGTTAGTGCCAATGATGCTTTCAGTACTACTGAAGAAATACTGTATGTGGAAGTAATTGCTGGCTTCAATGATTCTGCAGCCTTTGAATTATATGAATTGCAATTTAGTGATGATGACCCAACTGAAGATTTGGATGTAGATGGAGATGATACAGTAGATGAGGCTGAAGATGCTGAAGATGAAGAAGGGCTTGATGTCGATGAAACTTTTGCAGTTGATGGAGAAGGCGAGGCCAACCACGATGAAGGTAATATCGATGCATGGCAAAAGAAAGATACTGATGACGTCGGCTCAGTAGCGGATAGTAATGATACCGCTGGGGCCGGACGAGATTCTCATGACGATGATATATTGTTGAACGAAAGTGGAAGAACTGTAGAAAACGAAACCGAGATGGAAAGCCCGATTGAAGACATGGATAAGGATGCAGATATACGCGATGAATTATTCGAGGGAGAGGACCCTTGGCAAATGGTAAAAGATGAAGAAGCGATGGAGGCAGAGCACTATGAAGCACTCATCAATTCTGTGAATTCTGCAGAATTTTCTAATTATTTCACCCTTGATCACAACGGAGATGGTACAGATGATACTGAATGCTCTCAAGAAGCGCGTGCCTATTGGGTAGATTCTGACCATGATGGTAATGCCGAGAGAGCAATCTTGTATCGAATTACATATTGCTTGTATAATCCTGACAAGACAACTGATTCTGAGGCTGAAATTACTTTTGTCGAGGTCGAAGCCCTAAATTGGACCGACAGCAATGATGATGGCACCCCTGAAATCGTCATGGCTCTACGCACTCAATCGGTAACGTGGTCAAACAATTCCCACACCCGAAGCGACACTACAATCGATATCACAGTATTTGCTATTGCTGATTTAGACCAAGATGGGAATGAAGAATACCTATTCGTGGGGGCTTTAAAAATTATTCATGTTGACCTAAATGATGATGGCTCTCTTGAAGGAGAAGGAATCGAACTTAACATTGCATTTGCTAAAGATTGGAACGATGATGGCACTCCTGATGAAGCTTTGATGATGCGAATGGCGGATATGAAACTCGACCTTGATGGTGATTCAAACGTCAATACCCATGTTTTCCATGTCCAAGTTGTCTACGTACAGGATCAGGATGCAGATGGGAATTTGGACAGAGTACGGGCCGCTCAATTTGGCGGCAGCGAATGGGATAACAATAGCGATGGCATTATTGACTCTAAGGAAGTCATGTGGCTGGGAGTTGGAATTAGAGATACAGATTTCGATGGTACTGAGGACCGAGTAACTATGGCCTTGGGATATGATTCAACTACAGATAGCAATGGCGATGGAAATGCAGAAAGAGAATCTTCAACATTCCTTGCTTCTAGAGTTGAAGATAGTAATGGAGATGGAGCAATCGACCATGGGTGGTATATTCTTGCCTCCTCAGAGCGAATCGACTCAGATGACGATGGAATGGCAGAATCGCAAACTAGCATTGCTGCTGGAGCCCGAGCCTGGGATTATGATTCAGATGGCAATGTTGAACGTTATGTTGCAGTGAGGTTCTTTTCAAAGAAGACTAATGAAACAAGTACTGGCGTATTCCAAACAGATACCACTGCAGTTTGGCTCTTGGAAGTACAAGACTGGAATGATGATGGCTCACCAAATTCAATCCATGCTGTAAAGACAATTTCGATTAGTTGGGATAATAATAGTGATGGAACAGCAGATACATACTGGAATGTAGCTCAAGGTTTCTATGGCCAAGATAGCGATGCTGATGGCCATTGGGAGCGCATTGTTATGGTTGAAATTAACGGTGCTCAAAGTGATGATGATGCAGATGGAAACATTGAATATTCAGTATCCAGCCTTACGTTCTATATTAAGCACTCAAGCCCACTAGGCATGAGTCACGAATGGTTTTACCAAGCAACTAATACCAAATCAAATGTCAGCGTAGATGGAAATGCATGGTATGAAAATTCAACGGTAGTTGCTTATGAGACCTGGGATGATACTTCCACTCAAGAGACACATGCTTATGTAGCATCATACGAATATGTCGACAATGGTCGCGATGGTAGCAAAGAATACGAGCAATACACTGTACGTGATAACCGAGTTAGCGAGTGATTATGAAAGCGAAAGGGTATTGCCCTTGATGTGATGTCGGTCAAAACATGGCAGGCGATATGACCACTAACGTAACCTATGGAATTCTACTTCTTTCCCTTGTCGGGGCAGCATGGTTTATGCTGAAGAAAGCAAAGGCAAACAAAGAAGCGATGATGGCAGAAAATGCTCCAAAGGTTGCTGGTGATGATACCCTCGAAGGTGGTGCAAAGGATCCTGAGCAATTCGATGAACCCGATGATGACGCTCTAGATGAGATGGGCGACCTCTTGGGTCTAGATGATGAAGAAGAAGATTAGATTCGCTTGAATCCTTCTTCTTCCAGTAGTAATGGAATTACTTCTTCTTCAATGGTTAAGATTCTACGTGCATCATCGCTAGGTCTGCCTAACTTCCAAGTATCAAATCCAGCATCGGATAGCACCTTTTCACCTCTAATAAGGTACTCTGAATCGCCTGATGCATCTGCATAAGATTGAGATGTTAGAAGTAAATCACAACCTTTATTCAAACTTGAGGCCAATTCTAGAATGGTACTTTTTGTATCTGAAGAAACCCGACCTTTAGGTGGAGTCCAGCCATCGATTACAACCAATCCTACATTTGGAAGAATCCTTGCTGCCCTACCAATCTCAAGTATACAGCGTTTGAACTCTCCCGCTGTACTCATACCATGGAAGCGCGAAGCAGCACTGATATTAAGGCTGCAAAATATCTGACTGAAGCGCACATTATCTGGCATTACCTCACTGCCCCAAATAACTCGCTTTCCATCTGCTATAGCAAGACAAGCCTGTTGTAAGGCAAATGAAGTTGCACCGGCTTTGGGAGGAGCTGATAGATGGCATAATCCGGATATTGTGGGGATTGCCATGCTATCTCCTGTTGGCAATAGTTGAAAGTGATTGCCTTAATTCAGAAACTCTGGGCTTCCTCTTCTTCTTCTTCAAAGTCACCGAGAAGGGTGTCGAGGAGGTTTTGATGTTCTGCCCCTGGGTCATCATCATCGGCTTCTGCATTCCTTGCATCGCCAAGTGCACTCTTTGATTTTTGCATGCGTGTAGCAATCATTTGGTGGCTTTCAAGCCTCTTTGTTGCCTCTCTATAGTCATCTGGGCTGAAAAACCCAGCGAAGCCGCCGTTGGGGTCTCTGATAACTACGGCATCAGGTTGCGCCTCAGCCATCATACGCAGGGCCTTTGAGAGGGGAGTGGAAATACCCATCTCTACAACCTTTGTCCGCATATATTTTGAGATTTTTTCCTTGGCTGGATTCTTTCCAGCGGCTATCACGACTAACATGTCCTTAAGGGTAATTACACCCTCAATTTGACCAGTTTTGGCGTTTTCAACTAGTATTGCTGCATCTCTTGACTTTATGAATGGTTGGCATACATCGGAGAAAGTTGCCTTCCCTCCAACTACTGCGTGTTCATCGGTAATCGACATGTCTCCAACTACGGGCTCGCTGCTCATACCCCCCACACACCGTCTGTACCTTTGTTATTTGCGCCGACAGCAAGTGGGATAAACCACAACTTCAAACACTGACTTATTATCGGGAAACCATGGACGGAGTGGTAAGAGAAGGTGAAAGGATACCTCGTAGGCCACTTCCAGAGTTCGAGGAAGTTGAAGATGGACTAATCGCCGGCTTATCCTCAGGTGGTCTATTAAAGGTGGCATTGGATGATGTTAATCAATATGGGCCCCATGCAATGATTATCCTATTAGTCATCATGGCAACTGCAACAGGCATTGCTCTCAAACTGTTCTCGTTATTCTAATATCAATGACAATAGCCATCCGTGGCCACCGTTGATGGGTAATACTCAAACACTTGTTTATTTGCGTCGTAAATGTGACTCTAAATAAGGCTCCTTCCATAAGCATGCATCAGATAGAGGATGCACCTGAAGAAAAACGTTGGACAATAATGGCAGCGATGCTGGGGGCAAACATGGCTTTTGCATTGTTTCAGGGGATTGAACAACAGACTAATCCCAACACAGTGCGTCTGATAGCCCTAGTAATCATCGTAGTTGGCTTACCATTTCAGGCAGTTTGGTTTATGATTCAAGCCTTTATGATGGAATATTCAGATAGAATAGAAGAAGATTCTATGCTAATCTTACAACGCTTGAAGGTTGTTTGCCAATTGATTAGTTACCTTTCGATATCTGGAATCGGACTGATGTTTTTCTCCCTGGATTGGATGATAGGCCTAGCCTTTACTCTCTCAGCATTGATTGCCATCATCATGGTGAGATTGGCTATGAATCAAGCACCATAGAACGGGCCAATGCAACTGCTTCGTCTACGAGTTCGCCAGAAACACCAATGTGATTTTTTGGATCGAACATAAAATCCAATTCCTCTTGATTAAAGCGGCTGGCAACTACATCGTCGTTCGCACATATGTCTTGTAATTCACTTCCTTCTGCTATCGCCTTCATTGAGGCATTTCTAAGAATCTCATGCGCTTCATCTCTTGAAACTCCTTTGTCAACTAGTTCTAACATGACCTTTTCTGCCATAAGGAGCCCTTTTTGGTCTGAGATATTCTTTTGCATTCTATCGCTATCTACCCAAAGATTAGTCAACACATCAGCGGTTTTTACCAGTACATCTTCGAGTAAAATACTAGCATGCGAAAGAGTGAATCTTTCTGCTGAAGAGTTTGCTAAATCCCGCTCGTGCCATAATAGTGCATTTTCCCAGGTCGGCATCATGAATGAACGAACAACTCGGGCTAGTCCACAGGCGTTCTCTGATTTTATTGGATTTTTCTTGTGTGCCATGGTCGAGGAGCCGACCTGTTTCTTAACATCAAATCCTTCTCCGGCTTCTGCGATTTCACTGCGTTGAAGGTTCCTTACTTCTTGGAGAACTTTTTCACAAGTTGCAGATACATTGCACAACCAACCCATGTATTCGATATATCGGTCACGTCCCACGACTTGAGTTGTTACTAATGGAACACCCAATCCAAGGTGCTCAAGAATCATCTGCTGGAGTTTTCGCGCATCCTTTCCTTGGGCTGCTCCTGTTCCAACAGCGCCGAGAAATTTACCCACACAGATTCGGGGTATTGCTTCATCAAGGCGGATTAAGTGTCGGCGTAGTTCATCTAGCCAAACTGCAACTTTCAATCCAAAGGTGATTGGCACAGCCGCTTGACCATGAGTACGCCCCAGCATGACAGTGTCTCGTTCTCTTTGGGCTAAGTTGGCTGTTACTGTCATCAAGTTGCAGAGTTGCTTGCGTAGGATGGTGATTGAATCACGCAACTGTAAGGCTACTGCAGTATCGACGATGTCATTTGAGGTGGCGCCTAAATGAATGCACCAACCAGCCTCTCCAGCTGCTTCTGCCATGGCTTTTGTTAGAGCCATGATGTCGTGGCGGGTTTCTGCCTCGATTTCGCTGACTCTTTCTTTTGTCGTTTTTTCTGGTACAGCAATGGATTCGATCACGCGGTAGTCGGCCTCACTGACTCTACCGAGTTGCCAATGCGCCCAAATCAAGGCTCTTTCAACTTCCAATTGTCGGGAATGGCGTCCTTCTTCGGACCAGATTATTTTGAAATCATCGCTACCGTAGCGGTAATCGAGTGGGCAAGCCAAGATGCTCATGAAATAAACGCCAGCGGCTTGACCTCATCATCATTTTGCATGAAGCAAATCAATTCAAAGTCATGGAATCAATACTGAGATGACCTCTATTGCCATTCCAATGCTTTGTTGAATCATACTCAATCTTGCCCTCCATATGGGGTCCTGCAAGAACAATTGTTTCGAATTCACCACCCTCTCCATCGACATTAAACCGATGTTTCAGAGAGAGTTGTTGCAATTCTTTGAATGCTACTTCATCAATCTCCCTTCCCAACCACTTTTCATCCAACCCTTCACAAGAAACGCTAACCATAACCATCTGCATTCCACAAGAAATTAATTCCTCCATATGACTTGTAGAATTTTGGTGCCAAAGGGGAGAGAATGAATGAATCCCTAACTCCTCACAAACGAAATCTATTCGGCGCCTTTGATATTCTGAGCGTAATGCACCGCTAACCAATCCATCCACATTTTGGCATATTGCATTTAATCCGTTTAATAATTCGTCAACTTCTACTTCTGCTTCACCACTAACCTCGATGATGTGATGAGGAATTCCAGCGGCCGTTGCTTGTAGTGTGCTAATTTCAGTTGCTGGAATTTGGAACATCCAAGAATCATCAGATTTGACCTGTACATTGATTATGGCAAAAACATCCCAGCCCTGACATATCGCCCACCAAGTTGCCAATGACGAGTCTTTTCCACCTGAGGAGAGAATAACGACTCGCATGCTTGGCCCAAGCAATTCAAGCCAAAAAGCAATCTATCAAACGAGAATTGACAACAACTCCATCCGCGAAGGTTGATAAGACCCCGCTCGACGAGGAGGGAATGGGTATCAGGATGCAACCGAGTGGAAGAGGATATGACCATGGAATCACAACTTTCAGCCCTGACGGACGTCTATTCCAGGTTGAATATGCTCGTGAATCCGTAAAGCGCGGGACAACTACAGCAGGTTTAAAGTTCAAAGATGGAATCATCTTAGTTTGTGATAAGCGAATCGCAAGCCGGCTAATAATCCCAGAAAGCATCGAAAAACTATTCAAAATAGATGATCATATTGGATTCGCAACAAGCGGCTTAGTTGCCGATGGCCGCCAACTTGTTGACCGCGCTCGCGTCGAATGCCAAGTCAACCAAATCACCTACAACGATAAAATCCCAGTTGATATTTTAGCCAAAAAAATCTGCGACTTCAAGCAATCATTTACCCAATACGGAGGCAGTCGGCCATTTGGCACAGCCTTGCTAATCGGCGGTGTTGACCACAATGGAGTACACTTGTTTGAAACCGATCCAAGCGGCGCTTACCAATCCTACCACGCTGGTGCGATAGGCTCTGGCCGTAATGCTGCCATCGACCACTTTGAGAATAAGTGGAAGGCGAATATGACCAAAAATGCAGCCATTAAGATGGGCTTAGAAGCACTCCGCATCAGCCTCGACGCCGAACTCAATACTGAAGCGGTTGAAATTTCGATTATCGACAGCACAGGCTATGAAACACTTGGTCGCGATGATGTCAAAGCCCACTTAGCAAAACTCAAGCCCCTCGAGGAATGAATAGCAAACAACAATCACCCCCCTCCTTCTCTTTGAAGCCGGAGGACTAAGATGGTCAGTCTAGATGCGGCGATTCTTGCACGCTTGGAAAAAGGTGGAAAGCGCTATGAAATTCTCGTTGACCCTGACTTGGTAGACCAATTCAAAAAGGACCCTGACTCAGTAGAACTTGATGATTTACTTGCAACCGATGAGGTCTTTCACGATGCAAAAGGTGGAGAAAGGCCCACCTCTGAAGCCATTGAAAGCACCTTTGAAACTCAAGATATTAAGCAAATCGCAGTTATCATCTTGAATAAAGGAAACATCCAACTTACCACCGATCAAAGGAAAAAGATGGTGGAATTGAAACGCCAAGCGATTATCCACAACATTGCCAGTACTGCTGTCGACCCGCGCAGCAAACTACCCCATCCTGCTTCGCGAATAGAAATTGCAATGGATGAATGTAGATTTTCTGTTGACCCATTCAAAAAGGTTGATGTTCAAGTAAAGGAAGTCATTGAAAAGTTGCGCCCATTACTTGCACTCTCATTCGAGTCTATTAGATTGGCATTCAAAATACCTGGCTCGGCCTACGGTTCAGTATCCCAATTATTGCGCCAACACCAGAAAAAGGAGCAATGGATGAGTAATGGAGACTGGGTTTGTATCATTGAAATACCATGTGCAATGAAGGCAGAAATGATTTCCCAAGTAGCGCGAAGGGCACCTGATTTAGAAGTCAAGGACCTCTGATATAAAATCTCAAACAGTTGGTGGAATAGTACGCTGCTTGACGGACGCCTTCAAATAAGGACCACCGGTCGCCCGCCTCGGAGGAAAGAGAATGAACTCTAATGATGGAGGCGCCGAGCTGCGCCTTGTCGTTCCTGGGGACCAGATAGATGCCCCCCCAGGTACGCAGCCAGGAAGTGGTGTCTGTAAGCGAGGTGATAGCCTCGTAGCAACGAAGTTGGGAGAACTGAAAATTGGTGGCGATGTCGCCCATGTTGTTCCAACCTTCACGAAATATCTGCCAAGGTCAGGAGACCTTGTTATCGGCTACGTCGAGGCAGTCATGAACAATTTATGGTTCTTGGATGTAGGAGGTCCTTTCAATGCCCTCCTACCTATGAGCCTAGCACCTTGGAAGGTTGAATTCGGAGCGGCTCGTGAGCATATGGGCTACGGCGATGCGGTTCTTGCAAGGGTCATGGAAGTTGATGAAACCCATTCAGTTGTTGCAACCATGAAAGGTGTCGGCTTACGCAAAATAAAGGAAGGAGTGATTTTCGAGATGCCCCCACATTTGATGGGGCTTGTTATCGGCTCTAATGGTCGCACCCTGCAACGCCTCAAAGCCGCAAGCGATTGTAGAATTATCAATACTCAGAATGGTCGCATCCTGATTGATGGTAATAGCAAAGGAATTGCTATTGCTCGTAAAGCACTCCAGATGATTGAAGAAACCGGCCATGCGCCTGGCTTGCACTCTCGTTTGAACGGTATACTAGGAGATGATGAATGATGGGTGGATATGGCGATATCAAATTATTAAATGATGATGGAACAAGACTTGATGGCAGGGCTGTCGATGAAATGAGGCCTGTTGAAATCAAGGCTGGTGTTCTTCCAGTAGCTGATGGCTCCGCATGGGTCAAGCATGGACTAAACGTTGCAGTTGCAGCAGTTTATGGGCCAATGGAAGCTCACCCAAGAAAGATTCAACGCCAAGACCGTGCGGTCATTGATGTCCGTTACAATATGGCTCCCTTCTCTACTTCAGACAGAATTCGACCTGGATTCAACCGCAGAAGTCGTGAAATTAGCAAAGTAACTGCTGAGGCATTGGAGAGCGTTGTATTGGTCGAGAGATACCCCCGCTCAAAAATACGAGTCGAAATCGAGATCCTTGCTGCAGAGGCTGGCACCCGTTGTGTTGGAATCACCGCAGCATCAGTTGCTCTTGCAGATGCTGGAATACCCATGCGCGACATGATCGTTGGAGTAGCCAGCGGAAAAATCGAGGGTGTAGTAGTTTTGGACTTGGATAAAGCAGAAGATAACTATGGTCAGGCAGACCTACCCATGGGGATCCTGCCAAATACAGGAGAAATGGCATTCTTACAAATGGATGGAGACCTCTCAGTTGAGGAATACAACTTAGCATGTGAATACAACTACAAAGCAGCCAGCGAGATTCATGAGTTGATGAAACAAGCATTGTTGGATAGTGCAAGTAGAGGTGATGCTTGATGGTACAATTAGTCCCTCAATTACTCCGCCAACAACTGGCTGAATTGGCTGCCAATGATGAGCGCATCGACGGGCGAAGCCGCTGGCAAGGTCGCGATGTTGAATTAGAAGTTGACATCCTCTATAATGCAGAAGGAAGTGCAAAAGTCGTGATGGGCGATACAATCGTCTATGTAGGTGTCAAATTTGATACTGCGGCCCCTTATTCAGACCGCCCAACTAGTGGTTCACTGATGACTGGAGCAGAATTACGCCCAGTTGCTCACAGAAAGTACGAACCTGGGCCACCAAGTCCAGAATCAATCGAGTTGGGTAGAGTAGTTGACCGTGGAATCCGTGAGAGCGGATGTATGGACATGGAATCGCTATGTATCGTCCCTGGTGAGAGCGTATGGAGGGTCATGATAGACCTTCATGTCCTATCTGACGGAGGAAATATCTTCGATGCGTGTGCAACTGCAGCAATCGCTGCATTGAGAACTGCGACTGTACCAGCAAAGAGATTCGATGTTGGAGAAGATTTCAAACTAGAACTAAAGTCTACCCCTGTCATGTGTTCATTCACAAGAGTAGGTGGGCGCTATGTTTACGATGCAAATGAGGCTGAAGAACTAGGCGGAGACGAAAGAGTCCACATCACCTTAGGTGATGAAGGCCATCTTCATTCCCTTCAGAAGGGATTAAAGGGAGTTCTCATGCCGGAAGAATTTGCTGAGATACTCGCTCAAGCAGGCGTCAGGTGCGCTGAATTGAGAGAACTCATCTACTCCAAGGAGGCTTGAAAATGGCAAAGAGAACCCAAAAAGTCGGTGTTGCTGCAAGATTTGGTCCACGCTATGGTGTTAGTGTTCGCCGAAATGCAGCCAAGGTACTTCGCAAGAAATCCAAGAAATACATGTGTCCAGTTTGCCAATACCCGAAGGTCACCCGTGGTGCAGTAGGAATCTGGAATTGTGGAAAGTGTAGCCACTCCTTTGCTGGAGGAGCATGGGAACCATTCACTCGTGCTTCAGATGCAAATAACAGAATCATCCGTCGTTCAGTCGATGGCGCATCGTCATCCGACATGGCATTAATCGCACAGCAAAAAGCAATCGATTACGAGCGAGCAATAGCTGAAGGCGAAATCTCTGAAGAAGAGTGAGAATATTGCCTAATTATGGAGGTGCTTCTATGCCCTCTTGGTTAGTTCAAGTATCCCTCGAATCCACTGATGTAACTGCTCTTCAGGCATCCCTTTCGACGGAAATAGATTCAAACCTTGAAGAGGGAAAATTGAGTTTTAATATAACTGAAAAAAACCCTGCCGATTTGAGAGCAATGTGGAATACAAGGATGCGCGGTATTGAAGCATCTGAATCCGCAATCAATTTACTGAAGGGGCATAATTCTTGAATGCCAACCACTTACGAATCAATAGGTGAGCGAATATGGATGCCAGCACTCAACTTCAAGAAACGGTTCAGGAATTGCAATTGATTGCCCAACAAGCAGGTTCGATATCGAATCAAATCCGCGAGATGGAAAACACCCTCATTCTTTTGGGCACTCACCAAGACGGTAATTCCTTGTTCAAACAAAGTGGTGGAATCCTCGTTCAAGTTGATGATAAAGTAGCATTAGTTGAAGAATTAAAAGAAGGATTAGAAAAATTCCAAAGCCATGTTCAGCACTTAGTAGAAAGAGAAAAAGAATTAAGAGATTTATATGAGACTTTAGTCAAGAAACTTGAGGTATCTAAGTGAGTGATTCTCAAGATATGCAGTTGTCAAAACTTGATGACTGGTTAACTAATGCAGCATCTAAGGGTGCGATAGCAATTGTTGCACATAAGAATGGTGATATGGACACTATTGGTTCGGCAATCTCCTTGGCAGCATCAAGGCCAGAAGCGATGGCTTGCGGAGTGCATATTTGCAAATTAGCGAGACGGTTATTGGAAAAATTGGATGCTCCTTTTCTCCATTTGGATGCCCAATCTCCACGCTGGCCTAAAAAACTAGCCGGTATTGTGGTGGTCGATAGCGCTGCTGAAGATCAGACCGGATTGGAATTGCCCAGAGATGTACCACGTTGTATTATCGACCATCATTCAACTTCAAATTGGAGTTTAGAAGATGGAGATATACAATTGTTGTGGCCGGTTTCTGCCACCACTCAAATCATCCATCAATATTTATCAAAGCATAAACAAGATGTGTTAACAAACAAAGTAAGGAGATTATTACTTGCTGGACTAATAGCCGATACAGGGAGGTTTCGCCATGCAGATGCCAGTTCATTTGAAAGTGCTTCACAGATTTTAGGTGATGGAATCATCGACTATGCTGATTTTATTGAAGAGTTCGAAGAAGATATTTTAACGCGTTCAGACAAGGGTGCTATCTCCAAATCTTTGGGACGTAGTGATGGGATCGATGCTGGACCATGGTGGTTATTGAAAAGTAGTGCTGGAACCCAAGAAAGTGTTGTTTGTCGAGCCTTGATGTCGGCAGGGGCTGATGTTGCAATCTGTATGCGCAGGCGTGAGGGAATCAGTCGCCTAACTGCCAGGGCTAGTCGCGGTGCGGTTTTGGCTGGAGTACATGTTGGCAATATCCTCAGCACCTTAGCGAGCACACATGGCGGAGAGGGAGGCGGACACGATGGAGCAGCAGGGTGGAGTTGCACTCTTGACCTGATGGCAATTGAATCCGCATTCATTCATGCTTTAGCCGGAGTTGAAAGGAAATGAGAACTCCTGGTGACTTTCTGCAATCATTTCGAGAAAGCAAACAACATGAAGATTCTAAATTCTCCGTTCTTTGTTTAGCCGAGACGGCATTAGGTGAAGGAGATGAACAATCCCTGAAGACACTAAGTTCGGAATTGACACCTGCCCAAGCATCGATACTGGCAATAACCGAAGCAAGAGTTTCTCAGTCCGATGTACTACCAATGATTGAATTATCCCTTTCAATTTGTTCATCTAAAGATACGCGCGACTTGGAACTAGAAGGTCGAGCCCGCATGGAACGAGGCCTTGAAAGATTTATTTCAGGAAATATAGAAGGGGCTAATGAAGACCTAACTTGGGCTGAAACTAGGTTAAAGTCGGTAGCAAAGGCAGGTCGAAATCATGATTTAGCACTATTGAACAAAGCATCTTTTCACCTCTCTACCAACGAGCCGATGATGGCCTTGCATACCTATGGGGAGATATCGGTTGAGGATGATCACGCTGCCGAGACACTCGTTTTCTCCAGACTTGGAGCCAGCAGAATACTCGCTTCAATGGAGCAATTTAAGGATGCGACAAGGAATGCATGGAATGCAATTAGTCATGCTGATACTTGCGAAATCATCGAATTGCAATGGCAAGCGATGACCTTATTTTTAGGATTAAGTGCCCAAGAAATGGGAGATGATGTCATGGGTATGAGCAAAACTATACAAGATGTTGATGAAATTTTCAATCGATGTTTGGAATTAAGGCCGGCATTAGAAGGGCCTGACCGCCCAGACCTTAGAGGGCTACTTCTTGCAGCAACTGCATTAGATAGAGTTGAGCAATTGGATTGGATCGAAGTTGAAAGAATTGAGGACCCCTTGCTTGCTTCTGGATTTTTTACGGCAACTGCTAATGATAGATGGCAACAAAGGTTCAAGGAATTAACTGGCCTTAGTTGAGCATTTCTCGAGCCTTATCCATGTATTCAGAAGCCCACGACTCGCCTATTGCCAACAGGCCTCTTGCCATGAAGAATGCCTCTTCCGCATCGCCTGCTGATAATAATGCTTGAAGTTTTGATTCTTCAGATTCTACTTCCACAACATCCGCCTCTGATTTCGCATCGGGAGTTGGTGTTGAAATTTTTCTGGCTAATTTTTCCATACGCTTTAGGAATGAGGTTTTTGCATCAGCATCAGGCCCTTTCCAACCTATTGCTGAATCCATTCTTTCAGTCAACCGCTTGAGATATTTATCACGCTCTTCACTGCGCGGTCTCAAGGCCTGAACATGGTCATAACAAAGCCAAGCTTCATCCACTTCTTTTCTGCCTTCATGCAGCCTTCCAAGTTGCAGCCATAATTCAAAATTTGCAGGACGGTGGGCTAAAAGATGTTGAACCAAATCAATGAATAATTCAACCTGTCCGTCTTCTCTCAATTTTTGCATTCTTCGGCCATGGGTGATATTGGCTCTTTGGTCTCTAAAATCTAAGCGCTTGCAACGGTCAGCAAAGTCTTGCAAGTTTTGCTTTTCTTGGGTTTTCTGCCACCACTTGTCTGGGTTTAATGGGTCTACAAGCAAGGTCGCACTCATCAAATCATGACCCAATTCCAAGAAATTTAATTCTGCTAAATCATCAACTCTTTCAGGGTCTCTGCCCAAAACAGTGAATAAATCCTCCAAGCATCTATGGATGCCGTCTGCATCACCTCTCAATTTCTTTATGTGAATTAGCGTTAACCAATTCCGCTCATCGGTAAAATCATGCAACAATGCTTGTTGGGCGTTTTGTTCGGCCCACGCTAAGTTTTGCTCCTTTCTTGTCGGGTCTTTTCTAACTAATTTCACGAACTTCTCGGCTTGTGAACGAAATCGATTGCCAAGGTTCCTCCGAGGATGTTGTAGGTCATCAGCTGCACTTCCGGACATTTGAACCACCTTTTTCGATTATAATACACTGGTGTATTCCTTTCCTGAAACTCCTAAGCCTAAGGTTGCATCAAAACCAACTTTCGCTGTTGTTCCATCTTCATTTCTTGATGGGTCGAGCGAAGAACCTTTCTGGCCACTGAGAATGACCGTATCTATGTCTGGTTGCCAGCGAGTCATCATTGCCCACTCTACTGCAACTGGATTGGTAATGTCTATGTCGGTATTGACAATTGTAACTTGTTTCATAGAGCGGTGTCCTGCGAATGCCGCATGAATCGCCTTAACTCCATCTCCTTCTTCTTGAGGATTAATTGCAACTACAGAAGATAACCAGCCACAGCCACCTTCGGTAAGGAATACATCATGGCAATCGACTACCTTTGAGACGGCTGCTTTGATTGCCGGTGCTCTTGGTAAGCCCATGAGGGCGCGGTGTTCCCCCAACCCAGGGATTAGAATATGCATAATTGGATCCTTTGCATGGTTGATTGAATCAACTTCTATCAATGGCTCCATTCGGATGTCATCTACTGTTCCTGTTATGTCAACATATGGCCCTTCTTCCGCATCACGAGAGGTGATTCTTGCTTGCATGGCGTATTCGGCATCAGCAGGAACCAATATTCCATTTTCAAGGCGCACAACCGGCAAAGGAGAGCCTCGGAGTCGTTGGTGTAATGCGGATGCAACGGTTAATTCATCTAAATTTTCATCGAATGACATAGCACCAGCCAATAGAACAAGAGGGTCTGGCCCATTGATGATGGCGATATTGATTTCATCACCAACACTTCTTGCCTCATCTACCATCGTTCGCAAATGCCGAGGAACTAAGCGAGCGGCTAATTCATTCTTTGAAAGCACTAATTGACGATGGAAGGACACATTCCTAATCCCATTATATTCTGCAATAATGATGCTCGCAGACATATATCTCCCACCATCTTCCCTATGGTGATGAGGGATTGGTAAGCAAGTCAAATCAACATCCATGCTGCATTGCAAAACTTTGGCATCCTCTACTTCTCTGGTAGGAAGGGGGTTTGCCATTGCTTCTGCAAGGATGTCAATTAATTCTGAATCTGCAATCCCTAAGGTTTTGCACAATAAACCCCTGTCGAGTAAATTCAATGCGGCTCTATGCCCATTTGCTTCCTTGATTGATTCAAATAACAATGGGCAATTATTTAGATTCTTAGAATAATCGAAGATTTCATGAATACAAGAAATTGATTCTGCTACCACTTCAGCATCTGCCAGCAGCCCCCTGAATCCCATGCCTCTCGCCGTTTGATGACAAGCATTGAAGGTTGCGTTTATGCCCCCTCTACATTGGCAGTATGAATGAACTGCTGCGGCGTGGTTATCCGTCATGGTCATATAGGGGAGGCAAGTCGGCGACCTGCTCAAAAGGAGGCATATGCATGGGTCGAGGACTATTCGCAGGGCGTAAAATGGCAAAGGACCGCCAAAGGTTTCGCTGGTCAGACCGTCGTTACAAAAAGCGTATGCTGAAGTCCAGAGAGAAGCACGACCCACTACGTGGCTCGGTTCAGGCTCGTGGAATTGTTATCGAAAAGGTCGGAATTGAGGCTAAACAACCTAATTCCGGCATCCGCAAGGCAGTAAAAATTTCACTCATAAAGAGTGGAAATAAATTGACCGCTTTCACTCCTGGCGATGGTGCAATCAACTTCATCGATGAACACGATGAAGTAATGGTCGAAGGTATTGGCGGACGTATGGGCCGGTCCTACGGGGACATTCCAGGTGTCCGCTACAAGGTTATTCAAGTAAACGGCGTCAGTCTCGATGAGATGGTCCGTGGCCGCAAGGAGAAACCAATTCGCTGAGGTGTTGATGATGTCTGAAGAAGAAGAAGTCGTCGAAGCCGTAGAGGAAGTCGTCGAAGAAGTTGTAGAAGATGAGCGTCCAATCGCAGGAATAGGGACTCTAGTCTTTGGCAAGTGGGACGCATCAGAAGTAGTCTGTACTGACCCAGGGCTTGCCCCATATATCAATCTAAAAACCGTTGGCACACCACATACTGGTGGTCGCCATGCCAATGCATGGTTTGGAAAGACCAAGTTATCAGTCGTTGAGCGTTTTATCAACAATTTGATGCGCAGCGGTAAATACACTGGCAAGAAATTAGGAGCGATTAAGGCATTCGAAACCGCTCTTGATAAAATCGCTGAGCGCACTGGAGGCAATCCCTTGCAAACATTCGTTGATGCGATCTGTAATGGTGCACCAATGGAAGAAATAACTCGCATCAAATTCGGAGCAGTATCGCAGCCTAAGGCAGTGGATTCCGCTCCAATGCGTCGTCTTGATGTCGCACTTCGCCACTTGGCTAAGGGTGCACAATCAGGGACATACAAATCAAAGCGAACCTTGACTCAGTGTATCATCAACGAAATCAGCAAAGCCGCTGATGGTGATGCTACTTCCTTTGCAATTTCAAAGAAGGAAGAAGTCGAGAGAATTGCAGCATCGGCTCGTTAAACCGTCAAACCTACTGGTTTGAAATCTATTTCAATACCCTTTAGGGTATTGAGGTGCGTAGAAGCCTTCATGAACGAATTGCAAGTCGCCCGCCTTATCTCAAGGTGATATCATGGGTCGCAAGGAAGACAACATCAAGCGCGCAACTGAAGTAATGCACATCCTTCCACAAATTAGGAATCTGTGTATCGCAGCTCATATCGATCACGGAAAGACTACTCTTTCAGATAACCTGATTGCAGGTGCTGGAATGATGTCAGAAGAGTTGGCAGGTAAGAGCCGTGTTCTTGATTTCGATGAACAAGAATCTGCCCGTGGAATTACCATCAATGCTGTCAGTGCTTCGATGGTACACGATGTAAGTGGTACTGATTACCTCATCAATCTGATAGATACACCAGGACACGTCGACTTCGGAGGAGACGTAACCAGAGCCATGCGTGCTGTAGACGGCTGCTTCATCTTAGCCTGTGCTGTTGAAGGTCCCATGCCTCAAACAGAGACAGTGGTTCGACAGGCACTCAAAGAAAAGGTCAAGCCAGTTCTATTCATCAACAAAGTGGATCGCCTAATCAACGAACTGCAAGTAACACCTGAAGATATGCAAGCCCGTTTCATGGAGACTATAACCAAGGTTAACAAGTTAATCCGCCAATTCGCTCCTGAAGAAAAGCGCAAAGAATGGCAAGTTAGTGTAGCAGATGGTACTGTAGCCTTCGGTAGCGCTTACCACAACTGGGGAATTACTGTACCATTCATGGCAAAAACGGGAATTTCTTTCAAAGACATCTTTGATTACTGCCACAATGAACAACAAAAAGAATTGGCAAAGAAGGCACCAGTGCACGAAGTTCTACTCGACATGGCCGTGACAAAACTACCTGACCCAATTGAAGCACAAAAATACCGTATTCCTAATATTTGGAACGGAGACCTAGAATCCGAAATAGGCAAGTCGATGATGGAATGTAATCCAGATGGCGAATTAGCAATGATGATTACAAAAATTTGGATGGACCCTCACGCAGGAGAAGTCGCTGTAGGAAGAATCTACTCTGGTTCAATCAACCACGGTGATTCCGTATGGGCGCTTGGTGGAAGTAAGCCTGAGCGTGTCCAACAAGTTAGCATGATGGTTGGAGCAGATAGAATTCCCGTACCGTGTGTGGTTGCAGGAAATATTGCAGCGATAACCGGTATCCGCTCAGCAGCGGCTGGTGTAACGGTCGCCAGAGATAAGGATTTGACACCATTCGAAGCCATTAGACACTATTCAGAACCTGTAGTCACAGTAGCAGTAGAACCTCTTTCCATGAAGGACCTACCCAAATTCATCGATGCACTTCGCTCCCTTGCAAAGGCCGATGCAAGTCTTGTGGTAACTACAAATCAGGAAACTGGAGAAGCACTATTGGCTGGTATGGGGGAACTCCACTTGGAAATCACCACCTACCGTATCGAAGAAGAACAAGGTATCAAAGTCAAGGTTAGTCCACCGATTGTAGTTTACCGTGAATCGGTTGAATCAAACAACCACGGTATGCCTTTCGAAGGCAAGTCTCCTAACCGCCACAACAGATTTTATGTTGAAGTAGAAAAATTACCGCTTCCGGTTATCGAAGCCCTTCGCGAGGGACACTTCGGCGATGGACCTGTTCGAAACAAGGACACCAAAGAAGTCGGAAACAAGTTTGGCGAGTTTGAAGGAATGGATAGAGATACCATGCGTAAAATTTACGCCATTAAAGGAACCAACGTCCTAGTTAACGACACTAGGGGTATTCAAGCACTTCACGAGACTCGTGAACTTATCATCGAAGCTTTCAACGAAGTCTGCAAGCGCGGACCTATCGCAGAAGAGCCAATGATGGGGCTATATGTGCGCTTAGTAGATGCAAAACTACACGAAGACGCAATACACCGTGGACCAGCACAAACCATCCCTGCTGTTAGAAACGCAATCAAGGGCGCATGTATCCGCGCTCGACCTGTAATAATGGAGCCGATGCAGAAGATGAATGTCAGCGTACCAAATAATTGGCTTGGTGGCGTTTCAAGGGAGATTTCAAACCGCCGTGGTGTAATTGAAGACATGCCTGCAGACGGAGAAGTCACCACCGTTATTGGTACAGTACCAGTGGCAGAGACATTCGGATTCTCCAATGATATCAGAGCCGCTAGTCAAGGCCGTGCTATATGGAATTCAGAGAATTGTGGTTTCGATATACTACCAATTCACTTGTTTGAAAAGACCGTTGAGAGCATCCGTGGTCGAAAGGGTCTGAAGGCAGAGGTCCCAACCGAAGACAACTATACAGATTGAGCAGCGATAATTTGAGTGCCAGTCGTTTTTCCTGTTTGGGCTAATTCTAACAGCCGCTGAGGTTTATCTCCATTGATTATCCATACTGGTATTCCTGAATCAGCAATCCTTGCTCCGCAAGCTGCCTTCAACCCGATACCTCCAGTTACGTCGACTGCAGATTGATGGCGTCCATCAAATGCCATATTGATATTCCATTGGCTCAATAATTCCGGTTTTTCATTATCCATCGGTGGACGGGCGAGTATTCCATCAACTCCGCTGACCAAGAATGCCACTACTTCAATTCCCTCAAATAATGAAAGACGCTCCATCAAATGATCACCCGAAAGTATACCAAACTCTTTTGGAGCAGGACAATCCACTAAATCTCCAAAGGTGATTTGGATTAAATCATCACTGGCAACTAATGTTCCAGAGAAATCGGGTCCAACCCCTGAAGCCCAAACATGAGCCGGATGTGAAGATATTTTCAAACCCTGATTGATTAAGGATGAACAAACTAGCCGGTTTAGTTGGAGCATGTCTTTTCGAATTTGCAATATGGCGTCTTTCTGACCTTTGATCCCCTCATTTTCTCCTTCTGCTAAACGGTACTCTTTGGCTACTAAATGGCCAAACCCCCCTGCCCCATGAACAATGACAGGATGGAAACCTTGGTTAGCCAATTGCGAAATGACTTCAGCACATCTTTCGAGAGACTTTTCATCCACTTCACATAATTTGCTTTTGTTGGTAATCAGGCCCCCTCCAAGTTTGATGAGTATGCGGCGGGCTTCCATCAGACCCTCCCAATCATTGATTCTTCAAAGTCATTGGCCGGTGGACTGATGAGATAATAGCACATGCGGCACTCATGGACGAGACGCCAAACCTCGATGAGTTCCAAAGACATCTGCAATCCTTACTTGAAAAAACTTCTAACATCGTTGATTTAGATGAACAACAAACGCGCAGGTTACAAATAGAATCAGCCATCCAAGAGGCATTGCGTTTCAAACACAAGTGGACTGAACTAAAGAAGGCGGGATCAAACCCGTTAAAGATTCAGGAAACGGTACGCTTGATTGTCAGTGCAGAAACTATGAAAGAATCAATTGGGGGACTTTCATCATCCAAATGCCTACACTGCTCTGCCTCGCTCCAAGGTGACATTGAATTTTGTGCGGTATGTGGAAAATTCCAAAAGTAGAACAATATTTTGAGACAGTTAGAACAGTGTTATGTTTTATAAAAAGTCAAAGTGGAAGAAACGATGCAGCCCGAGGACCTAATGGATGCAGGTCATGATAGCAGTCAGGTAGAGTTGATGGCAGAACAGGTCATATTGGTGGATGAAAAAGACCAGCAAATTGGTACAGCATCAAAATCAGCCAGCCATCATCAGCAAGGCTCACTACACAGGGCATTTTCAGTTATCGTTTTCGATTCATCCGGCAGAATGCTTCTACAAAAGCGCTCAAAAGACAAAATCACCTTTCCTGGTGTTTGGGCTAATGCATGCTGCTCCCACCCATTAAATGTTGAAGGTGAAAGAGATGGTTTTGCAGGGAGTATCAATGCTGCTATTAGAAAAATGGGACAAGAACTTGGGGTTCCATCAGACACTCTGAATGTTGAAGATTTCCAACCCTTGACAAAGATGCTCTACATGTCGCGTATGGATGAAGAATGGGTTGAACATGAACTTGACCATTTGATGATTCTGCAGAAAGATGTTAGTCCAAATCCAAACCCAAATGAAATAGATGAAACTCGATGGTTCACTCAAGAAGAATGGCTACAATTCTCAGCATCCTGTCCTGATAATGGGGAAACTATCGCCCCTTGGTTCCAATTGATAGCAGATAATTTACTAATGGATTGGTGGAATAACCTTGACTCATTAAATGAAGATGAGTTAACTCATAGGTTTGGAAGGTTGGATTTGACACAAAATAATGGCTCAAATGAATCTTTATCTGAAGCAATTAATCGCTGCCGCCCAATAGTTGAAGAAAAAGTGCGCAGTGCCCTTTCAAAGGCAAAGGTTGAGCGATTAAGATTAGCAATGCTACACTTGATTGAAGGCGGAGGTAAGAGATTACGGGCTACTTTGCCGCGTATTGTTGGAGAGGCACTTGGAAATGCCCATGAAGGCCATGATGATGTTGGTGCAGCTTTGGAAGTTATCCACAACTTTACTTTAGTTCATGATGATATCATGGACGATGATGATGTGCGCAGGGGTAGGCCTGCGGTTCACAAGGAATTTGATGTACCCTCGGCAATAAATGCTGGAGATGCAATGTTAGCAGTTGGCTTCGAAATTTTAGCCAATAGTTCGGGAATTGGGATGAAAGACATCGCCCATGTGGTATTGACAGTTGGAAAAATGGTGCGAAGAGTCTCCGAAGGGCAGCAACTAGATATTGCCTTTGAAAATGAAGAAAATGTTGGCATTTCAGATTATTTGGAGATGATTGACGGTAAGACTGCCGTTATGTTTCAAACCGCAGCCGAATTAGGCGCCCTATTAGCAGGTGCGGATGAATATACAATCGAAGCATGTTCTATTTGGGGCAGAGAAGTGGGGATGTGCTTCCAACTAATGGATGACCTGCTCGATATCTTGAGTGAGGACGATACTATTGGTAAGCCGAGGGGAAGTGATATCGCTCAAGGTAAAAAAACCCTGATCGCCCTACATGCCCTTGAACAATCTGGAGAAGGATTGCAAACTTTCCTTGAGGTCTTCGGTAAGGGTGATAAAGTTTCAAAACATGATATAGAAAGGGCTATTGAAGCGCTTGAGGACTTGGGTTCAATTGAAAATGCAAGGGTGGTGGCAGAGCATCATCATGCTGCTGCAAATAATGCATTAGCAAATCTACCTATCTCAACCGATTTGAATATTCTGAAGCAGTTGACAAATTATCAACTAAGCCGAATTTCTTGAGTGCCCTCTTTAGACCCATGTTTCGCAAGGGGTGCAATACCACGCTGAATATTCAGGATATAGTTGGGCCATTCCTCCACAACCTGTGCATTCTTTTACTGCAGTATCGCCAAATATTCCCATGACAATTCGCACATGGTCAGCATCACTGATTCCGAGCGCTTCTCGCATAGCCCAAAGCATTTGGTCCTCACTAGGAGATATTATTCCGTCCTCTAGGACAATTTCTACTGCTGCTTGGTAATCTTCAACCATCCTCACATCTCTGGCATCCATGGAAACTCCGCCTTTCTCGGCGATAATGTCCTGTTCCCCTGGGTCCTCTACAAAAACAACTAATGAAGCAGCTTCTAAACGGTTATCTCTCATCTCAAATAATACTGAGGTGCCTTCAGAAGATGCATAAACAAACTTTGACAAATTATTAATGATGCTTGCAATGTTTCTCGCCGTATCTTCGATACTTCTTCCCTGTCTCCAGCCTTTGGTATCATCTTCATCATAGCCGTAAAATTCAGTTCCTAATCCTGGATATTCGATTCTGATTTCTTCTCCACCATCAAACTCATTATTCAACAAAGTAACCGATGCGATGACGGTGTTTTGAATATTATCATCTTCATCAAAAGATAACATCAGAGGTTTGCGTTCTTCATGTGCTACATTGAATGTGCCTTGAAGTCCAGTCATCCACTTGTCTTCCAAGCGTTGGAGGCTTGCTTCTTGCGCCTTAGAAAGATTCTTTTCAATGCCGAGTACTCCCTTCATACTTCCCGATTCCAACTCCTGTTGAAACTCTTGAATCAATTCTGCATCTCTGCGATGAGTTGGAGGGGGGGTCCTTGCAGCCTGAACGTGGTCAGGATCTCTCCATTCATATCCGCAGCCACTACAAGAGAGGAAGCCCTCAAGAGAGGAGGGTTCAGAATCTCCACGGCAGCGTGGACAATCTCCTTCCTCACCCACTTCCAAATTATCTTTCGCTGCCGCTCTACCGCGTCTAATGCCCATGCCCATAGATACACGACGAAGGTTCGACACCATGAAGGTTTGGCGAGATAGCAATCAAACTTTCTTAAGAATGGTGGCAATACCCATGCCACCACCTATACACATTGTTGCCAAGGCGTATTTTCCACCATTTCTTTGGAGCAATGAGGCGGCCTTACCTGTAATTCGAGCACCACTCGCCCCAAGTGGGTGGCCGATTGCCAAAGCACCACCATCGATATTTACACGAGGGTCATCATCTGATAACCCTAAGTCCATCATCACGGCAATTGATTGAGCAGAAAATGCTTCATTCAATTCTATGACATCCATGTCATCTAGGCTAAGTCCCGATCTTTGCAGGACTTTTCTGGTGGCCGGCACGGGTCCAATCCCCATGACCTCCGGTCCAACTCCGGCAACTGCTGTTGCTATAATTCGAGCCATTGGTTGCAAACCATTCTTTTCAGCGAATGTTTCGGAACAAACCATTAGGCAAACCGCCCCATCTGTCAAAGGGGATGATGTTGCAGCAGTTACCGAACCGGTTTCAATAAATGCAGGTTTCAATCCTGCCATTCTATCCATCGTTGTGCTCCCTCTGATACAACCATCTTCTGAAATACCTGAGATAGCAATTAATTCATTTTGCATCTTCCCTTTTTCCGCTGCATCAGCGGCTTTTTGATGGCTCCTTAGAGCGAATTCCTCTTGCCTGATTCTTGAAATCGAATGGGAGTTTGCTAAATTTTCTGCTGTTAATCCCATGTTAATATAGGCCTCAGGGTACGTTGATTCAATTTCAGGATGTAGGTCTCGATTCCAACCCCCACGCTTCACCAAGGACATAGTTTCAACTCCGGCGCAGAGAAACACCTCTCCAGCGCCCATTGCGATATTGCCAGCAGCCATGTGAATCACTTGCATTGAGGAACCACATAGGCGGTTTGTCGTTGAGCCCGGAACAGATGCCGGAAGAGAAGATAGGTAGCCTGCAATTCTTCCAAGGTTCAGCCCTTGGACACCCTCTGGGTAAGCACAGCCCAATAGTAAATCTTCAATTTCGGAGGCTTGAATTCCGGTTCGGCTAAGAACTTCATCGATGACGACTGCAAGCATATCTTCAGGTCTTGTTTCATGCAATGAGCCCTTGTGAGCACGATGAAATGGTGTCCGCACATACTCGACAATAACAGCGGCCATGAGGGTCCGAAGCAATCCGGCTGTTCAACATCACGGTTGCAATGGCACCGTGGGGGTTATCAATGAAAGTCCGGTCGCCGGCTTCGATTCACATGCTACGTCAATGTAGAGCGCACGGATATTATGATGGCCAGAACTGCCCAGTATGCAATGAAGAAGGAAAATTCATCATGAGCGAAAGAGAGCAAAACGGGCTCGGTCGCTTGATGGCGGGAGTCCTACGCCACTTTCCTGAGAAGTTCAATCTGCAAATAGATATCAATGGTTGGATCTCAACTAGCAAACTTTGCGACTCATTTAAGGAAGCCCGCCATTACTATCACTGGCTTCGCCCTTGGCATTTCGAAGCAGTCGCTTTGGGTGATGAAAAGGGACGCTACCAAGTCGAAGGAGACATGGTTCGGGCAACATACGGCCACAGCATAGAAATCGAGTTAGATTTGCCGACAGATGATATCCCAGAGGAACTTTACTATCCATGTGATGGAGACGACCTTGCGACACACTTGGAATTAGGAATCAAAGCAGGAGACCGTCAACACGTCCATCTTTCAAAAACTATCACCAATGCTATGGAAGCAGGGCACGTTCGAATCAAGCGACCACGCATCCTTGAAATCGACACCGAGCGAGCAATTGTCGATGGACACACTATCTACCGAGCAGGAACTACTGTCTTCTTGAGTGAAGATATCCCTGCTTTGTACCTCGATGTACTGCCAGCAGATGATCAAATGATTCAGGAAATCGAAGCTGTTTGGGAAGAGGAATGATTTTTCCAAAATGCGAAAAAAGCATTGCACAATTTTCACCTTCGTAGGTGTAGTAGTGAATCAGGGTGCGGATTCAAGTTCTAACGAGTTATATCGTAAAAATGGCGCCCTGATAGATAAAATCTAACTTCCTGCCCTTTGAAAACAAGCGGTATGAACCCACCATTCAAGGTGAATGAAAGGCATCATTCATAAGTCGGATTCGATTGGCACGAAAACATGGCTGAAGAAGTGCTCTATATTGGCATCGACCTAGGAACATTCCGCTCTGTGATGGTATCAAGCGACGGACATGAAGATGGAGAATTAACAGTAATTGGAACTCCAAAGGATAACATCGCTCGAAACTTCCTCAAAAGAGATGTATTATTCGGCGAAGAAGCACTCAAAAACCGCTTGGCGCTTGACCTATTCCGCCCGTTAGAACATGGAGTCATCAAGGATACTCAAAAGGACCGAGAATTCATCGCCCACTTCATCACACACTTGATTGGACTTGCAGACCCTGAAGGCTATGACAGAGTAGTTGCAGTCATCGGTGCGCCTGCAGAGGCATCTTATGTTGATAAGACCTACATCTTCGATGCGGCAGCCGGATCAGTCAATGCTTGCATGATTATCTCAGAACCTTTCGCTGTTGCATATGCTCTTGATATGTTGGAGCACACAATAGTTATTGATATCGGCGCAGGAACCACAGATATTTGCCGAGTTTACGGAACCATCCCTGAGCCAATCGACCAGGTACACTCCGCCTATGCTGGAGACTATGTGGATAACCAAATCATCAAGGAAATCCAACTCAAATTCAATGGCGCACAGGTAACCAAGGACATGGCTCGCCGCTGGAAGGAAGGGCATTCATTCGTCGGCACCTCTCAACCCGATGATCCAATAATGGTGGATTTCTCAATCGAAGGAAAAGCAATGCATCTTGATATCACGGAATGTGTTCAAAATGCTTGTGAAACCATTGTTGACCCAATCGTAGAACGTGTTAAGACGCTAATCTCCTCATCTAACCCTGAATACCAAGATGCATTCCGAAAGAACATGGTACTTGCTGGTGGTGGTTCAGGTATCCGCGGACTTGGGGCTATGATCGAAGAACGCCTCTCCGACCTTGGAGAGATTAACGTCCTCGTAGTAGACGACCCCATCCGCTTAGGTGCAATGGGTGGACTTCGCTTAGCAATGGAAGTTCCAGAAGACATGTGGAAGAATCTAACCTTGGCATCCCGCTAAGCATTATTCTTCTTCATTTAATTGCCTAATTGTTTCTCCACTAACCAGTGGGCCATGACATGATGGGCAAGTATCCTTTACAGCCAATTTAGTTGGCTGGATTGCTAAAACTGATGAACAGTGAGGGCAGGATGCATATATTTCTCCTTCATCAAGACCCATTCCCATCATTGGTATGTTCAGTCCTAAATACCAGGCTTTGAATAATGGATTTCTCATTACGGTTAAGCGTCTCCAAGATTGTACTGACGAAAAAACCATTAAGACTCCGATGAGGATTGAAAAACCGTCTAAACTAATGATTAGAAACAATCCAATAAGAGCAAAAAGCATTACACCCACTGCATTTAACCCTACTGCGAAGGGATAAGCCCAGACTTTTTTATTCCTGAATCCAGACCAACCCATTCCTAAAATTATGCAAGGAAAGATGACAACCCAGCCCTTACTTGCAAATACCACATTAATCAATGAATAACAAATCAATGCTAAAAGTCCGATTGTACCTAACATCACCCAGTAAATTTGTCTATGTAAGGCCATTAGGGGATCTTGAGAAGGGAGCAATGAATTATTTTGGGGAAGGTCAAATCCCCCCGTATCCCTCGTCATCATCATCCCCAGTCATTCCCTATTGATGATGCAATCGGTCATGATTGTAGCCGAAGGTGCTTTGAGTCCTACACGTTGGCAAATGATATGGGCACCATTCGGGATACCGGAGTCATTCTGCAAGGAGACTCACTTTCTGGCCTTTCCATATTGTTGGGAGTGAGTGGGGGTATTGCCGCCGTTGAATCTGTTAAGGTAGCCAGGGAACTGCGAAGGCATGGTGCTAAGGTAGTCGCATTAATGTCTCATTCTGCCCAAAAAATCATCACACCTCTGGCTTTATCTTGGGCGAGCGCTTCTGAAGTCATTACCGATTGGGAAGGGGAGATGAGACAATTAGATGATGTCGATGCGGTATTGGTTTGCCCAACTACTCGTCATCACATGGCTTCAGTAGTGCAAGGGATGATGGATACACCCTTATTGATGGCGTTATCAGCTGCCCGCGGTAGAAAAATTCCTATAATGATGGTGCCAAGTATGCATGATGACTTGGCTAAAGATCCGATCACTGTTGATATTGAATCAGAATTAGAAAATTATGGTATGAATCTTCACTGGGGTCCAATCATAGAAGGTAAAAGAAAACAGGATAACCCCATTTCATTAGTGGCTGCTTTTTGCCATTTCATCAACAAGGAAAAAGAAAATAGGAAGTCTATTGTTATCACGCTCGGTGCAACACGTAGCCCTATTGATGATATTAGATATGTGCAAAATACTAGCAGTGGTGCCACTGGTTGGGTGATTGCAGAGGATTTACATCGGCATGGACATGACGTGTCTGTTGTGGCTGGCACAACAACTGTACAAGCAGCCTTTTCATTGCCACTGGTTATTCAGGCTGATGAGCCTGATGCGATGCTAAAGGAATGTATTGCATTGTCAAACGATGATATCCAAGCATGGGTCCACTGTGCTGCAGTATTGGATTACCTAGTTGATGAACCCAAATTAGGAAAATTTGCTTCGCAACAAGGTGATTGGAATGTTACTTTGAAAGAAGGCTCAAAACACATCATGGAACTTCAAGAATTATGCAAAGATTCCGTAAGGATTGGTTTCAAACTCGAAACGGGAGTGAAAATCAGTGACTTAGTTCACCGAGCATTGGCCCAGATAAAGAACTCAGGAATGACTGCAGTTATTGCTAATCGTCTTGAAGATATTTCAAATCCAGATAAACCTCGTGCGCACCTAATAGATTCACTGGGTGAGCATTGGGCTTTGCAGGATAATGCAGCGGTTGCAAAAGCAGTACGAACTTTAGTCGAAAGGTAGCCATGTGACTTTAGTAAGTTCTTGCTAACCAAACTCTTCGCTTGGTATGCTTTCCGGTAATAACACAAGGCTTTGGTTCTGAATAAGCCTCAACTGCATCGCCCAAGAAAGTTAATCCACAGGTCCTTTCGATTATTTCAGCCTCGGCATCACTGCCATCAAAAGCAATTTCAAACACAGCACCATCTGGTATTTCTCCGTCAACAGCCCAATTCCCATCACTTTCAATTAACTTCGGCAGCGGTTGAGTTTTACCTTTCATGTGCAGTGCCGCTCTTTGGATCAATTCAGATTCAACTTCTGCTAATTGAGCATGAGCAAGCGGAATTATTTCGCTCCTGTCGAGCGGTATTTTCCCCCCAGTTCTTCGAGCAGCGAAAACACTGTTTTTATCGATGTCCCTTGGTCCTAATTCAAATCTTAATGGGACCCCTTTTATTTCCCAGTCGTAATATTTCTGACCTGGGCGCATATCGCGAGAATCTACCTTAACTCTGAATCCTGCTGCCCTAAGTTCATTGGCCAATTGATTTGCTGATTCATTGACCATATCTTCTAGTCCTTTTTTCAGAACAGGAATAATTACGATTTGAATAGGTGCGATCTTGGGGGGCATGATTAGACCTGAATCATCTCCATGCATTCCAACTACTGCACCTAATAAGCGCTCTGACATTCCATATGTGGTTTGGTGACAATTTTGGAATTCTCCATTTTCATCTTCATATTTGATATCGAATGCCTTGGCCCACTGGTCTCTATAATGATGGACACTGGCCACTTGTAAGGTCCTACCATTTGGCATGACAACGTCGATTGCAATTGTATACCACGCACCAGGAAATGTGTCCCAAACAGGGCGCTTAGAAATCAAAACTGGCAAACACATAGCGGCCATAATATTACCTACAATTTCAAGGTCCTCATCGATTTGCCTACTCGCACATGCCTCATCTACGTGAGCAGTATGGGCCTCAAAAAAATGAATTTCTCGTACTCGGATAAATGAGCGAGTTTGCTTAGTCTCATAGCGGAATGTGTTTACCATCTGATAAGTCTTCAGAGGCAAATCCGCGTGAGAACGAATCCAAAGTGGGAACATTGTGTACATCGCAGTTTCTGAAGTTGGACGCAAGAACATCGGAATATCTAATTCATTTTCACCTGCGTGCTTGACCCAGTATACCTCTTTTTTGAAGCCGGCTTCATCTTCATCTATTCGTAATTCCTCTGGCTCCACTCCTTGGTCGCGGGCCCTTTTTAGAAGAGCAACCAATTTATTTTCCTTTTCAAGAAGGTTCTCAGGAATTAGTAATGGAAAGCGGTATTCCTCGTGCTCGGACCTCTCCATTTCTGCGTGGGTTAATCCATCTATGAGGCGCATGGCTTTCCAGCCGTAGGGCCTCCAAACGTCCATACCTTTGATTGGATATCTTTTGTCAACGAGTTCTGCCGCTTCCACGATAAAGGGGTACCATTCATTGAAGTCCTCTTTTTGAGGTATGCCGCGTTTTGCCTTTGCAGGTCGAGACATCGATTTACACCTCAGGCCTTCTTTCTTAGACCGAGTAAAGTTAGAATCAGTCCGCCACCAATCATTGCATAGTCAGGTATTCCTGCCGCGCCCACAGAACCCCAGCCACCATCTTGGGTGAGTTGGTGGGGTGCTAACCAGATGAATTTTGAATTATTAGCACACCAATCGGTTGTACATGGATTGTATAGTTCTCCAAGTCCCATTACCAAATTGAGTAAAGCGACTGATAATGCTAGAACACCGAGCAAAATGAACAAAGTGTTTCTACTTGCAGCCGATGTTTGTTCAAGGGCAGGAAGTTCACCAAGGGGCCCAGGTGGGGGTAAGTTTGAACTGGGGATAACTTCTATCAAAGATGTTGAGGAAGGTGAGGGACTTTCTCCTGAAGGCATTTCTATGCCTTTCTCGGTCAATAGGGCCTTTATGTCCATGCCATAAATTCGTTCTGCTAAACTAGCAAGAGTAGGATCGGAAATGATTTCCGATGGATCTAATTCACCGTCTAACAACTGCTGTAATTTCTCACGACGGTCAACCATTTCCAGCCCTCCCAACTCGAGTGAGACTCCATCCCTTCTTCAAGCCTTTTGAGGATTAGAGTACGAGGATATCCACTAATTATCACGCATTACCGGCCGCTTCAACTTCTTCCCAATCGGATAAGAATTGGGCAATACCTGAATCTGTTAGAGGATGCTTCATCAATTGCCTGAAGATTTTGGTGGGCATTGTTGCAGTATGAGCGCCCATTTGCATTGCTTGTAGCATATGCATTGGATGGCGGATAGATGCTGCTAATACTTTTGTTTCAATAGTGGGATAATTATCCCAAATACGCATTATTTCGGCTATTAATTCCATACCATCTGCACCGGTATCATCTATTCTACCAATAAATGGTGAGACATACATTGCCCCAGCCTTTGCAGCCATTATCGCTTGGGAAGCATTGAAAATTAGAGTTACATTGACGCCTATTCCTTGGTCAGAAAGTATTTTTGTTGCAGCCAATCCTTCAGGGGTGCATGGAACCTTGATGATGACATTTGAAGGTAGAGTGGCTTTCAATTCCAAACCTTCCTTGACCATTCCATCGGTATCTAGTGAGGTGACTTCGGCTGAGATGGGGCCATCACATAGTTCAGCAATTTCTGATACTACTTGTCTGAAATCCCGACCAGATTTTTTTATCAAACTTGGATTGGTTGTAACTCCATCGAGTATACCCCATGCCGCTATTTCTCTTACTTCATCTACTTCTGCTGTGTCTAGGAAAAACTCCATTTTTTTCAACTCCATTTTTTATTAATTGCTCTTTCTACTGATTGCTCTGTGTGCTGCTTCAATGATATCGCCGGTATTCAATCCTAAAAGGTCTAGCATTTCTTCCGCTTGACCTGATTCTCCGAATCTGTCGTTGACACCGACTCTCTCAAGAGGTATGGGATGATTAGATGAGAGATGTTCTGCAATTGCACCTCCAAGGCCACCAATTATTGAATGATCCTCTGCACTGACTATGCATCCTGTTGATGCCGCCATCCGGTTGATTAAATCACCATCGAGTGGCTTGAGTGTGTGCATGTCAACAACCCCTGCATCAATGCCATCGCCAGCCAATTTCTCAGCAGCCTCGAGTGCTTTGTCAACTAATACGCCACAAGCGATGATGCAAACATCACTTCCATCGCGCAGTACAATACCTTTGCCGATTTTGATATCGTCAATTCTATTCTCGTGTAGAACCCTTGTTTTATTGCGCGCTGTACGCATGTAAGATGGACCTGCTAAGTCTAGACATTGGCGAGTTAATTCGGCCGCACTGACATCATCACAAGGGTGCATCACGGTCATATTTGGCAAAGTTCTGTAAATCGCCAAATCTTCAATCGATTGAGCACTGCCACCATCAGTCCCAGTGTGTGTACCACCGTGACTTCCACAGATATGTACCGGAAGGTTTGGTCTAGCCACTCCATTTCGAATTTGTTCAAAGGCCCTTTCTGTAAAGATTGCAAAAGTACTTGCAAATGGCTTGTAGCCACTTGCAGCTAATCCGGCTGCAACCAACATCATATTTTGCTCACCAATTCCGCAAGATACGGTGCGCTCAGGGAATTGTTTGCGGAAGTGAAGAGATTTGGTGGATTTCCCAAGGTCCGCTTCCAAGACTACAACTCTTTCATCATCCGAAATGTTGAGTAATCCTTGACCATAGCCATCACGAGTTGCCGCCATTCTGCTCATGCACCCACCTCGAATAGACCGAGTTCTGCTAACCCAATACCAAGTTGTTCGTCATTTGGTGCTGCGCCATGGAAGGCTGGATTGTTTTCCATGTAAGAAATACCCTTGCCCTTGATTGTATTTGCAATGATAACCGCTGGTCGATCTGTAATACTATCCGCCCACGCAATAGCATCGAGAATTTGTTGCATATCATGCCCGTCACATTCCCTAACGGCCCAGCCGAAGCCTGCCCACTTAGCGGGGATATCGAACATTCTCATTTGCACTTCAACAAAGTCATCATTTTGAATATTATTTTTATCGACAAAAACGGTGAGGTTTCCTAACTCATGGTGAGCGGCTGCCATAGCCGCTTCCCAAATGCTTCCTTCCTGCATCTCACCATCACCAATCATCACCCATGTGCTCCTCTCGCTACCGTCCAAGCGGGCTGCGATTGCAGTGCCCATTCCAAACGACAATCCCATGCCAAGCGAGCCAGCACTGAAGTCTATGCCCGGAGTCCACTTCATGTCGACATGACCTTGGCAAACTCCCCCTAATACACGGTATGAAGAGAGGTCTTCTTCTGTGATGAATCCTTTTTCTGCTAATACTGCATACATTCCTGGGCTTGCATGGCCTTTGGATAGAATGAATCTATCTCTTTCTTCTAATTTCGGTTTATCTGGGTCTACATTTAGACGACTGAAATAGAGCGCAACCAAGATGTCGATTTCAGAAAGAGAACCCCCTGGATGGCCAGCAGCAGCACGGTGAGTCATGCGCAATATGTGAGCCCTACAGCGGGTTGCAATTGCTTCTAAATTTGCAATGTCAGCAGATGTTGTCGCCATCATGGATTCGCCTCAGTTGGTTGGCCTTGCTGGGCAGCCTTTCAACATTGACATTCAAGCAATCCGTTTCAAAGAGTGAATTTGCTCATCGCGGTGGCTTCACTGCCTTCAAGAATTTGCGGCAACCATCAGTCAAAACAGCCGCTGTATCGGTCAATAAATTTGAGCCATCACGAGACTTTGGCAGTGCCCGAGTGGCGAGGAAGATGAAGACCCCAATAAACCAAGCATAAAACAACAGACTCCAAAAATCTCCAAGTGTTCCAAGTCCAAACCACTTATGCGGGGCCTTCCAAGTTACGATAAAGAAGGCAATTAAAACTCCCATCAGCGATTCTCCAGCAATAAAACCAGCCCCGAGTAAGACTCCCCGAGCCGATACCTCTTCGCCTGCATCCTTGGCTTCCTGTGATGGTTCTTCCAATAATTCTCCGTCAACTCTTCGATATGCAGAGTGTATGACCACATAGCTGACAAGACCTCCAATAACGATTGGTACAGAAAGGCTAAGTGGTAAATAAATCCCAATTGCGACCGACATGACTGGCATTTTTCTCCAAATGATGATGGCTGCAATTATTGCTCCCAAAGTGATCATTGGAAGATTTAGACTTCCCCCAAATACCGCTTGAATAATCGAGCCAATCAATTCTGCCTGAGGGGCTAATAATGCAGTATCGCAATCAACGTCTTGACCTTCTGCCAATAATCGGGAACAATGTGTTTTGGTAATAACGAATGCCTTATTCAACAACCAGAGCACAGGCCCGATTACTATTGCACCTACAATAACACCGATTAATTCCGCGATTTGTTGTTTGCGAGGGGTTGCACCAACCATATGCCCCGTTTTCAAATCCTGCATTACATCACCTGCAATCGCCGCATTAACAGCAACAACGGCAGCGATAATCAAAGTGGCGAACATTAAATCCTGCTCTGGCATTCCAAGGATAACATCACCCACCAACCATACCAATATTGCAGTGAATAAGAGAGTCGCAATGGTCATTCCCGAAACAGGAGAATTAGATGAACCTACTACTCCAGCGATATAACCTGCAACCGCAGAAAAGAAGAAAGCGGCCACCGCTAAGAATCCAGCCCCCACCAAAGCCAACAATATACTCCCTGTTTTCCACCAATAAAACAAGAATGTCAGAACAGTGATTACAGCACAAACAACCAATACTTTACGCATATCCAAATCCAATTCGGTGCGAATTGGAATTTCTCCCTCACCATCATTGAAATCAAGCGCTTTCTTGAAACCAACTAAAATCGTTTTACGCATAGACCACAAAGTGTATACGCCACCAACTACCATTGCCCCCACTCCAATAAACCGAATTTGCTCATTCCAAATGATCATGAATGCCTCGGTTGGTGAAACGGGGAGGACTTCTCCCAAATGGTTGACTTTAAATGCTGGCCAACCATTTATCAAACCGTATAGAGGAACTAAAATTCCGAATCCTAAAACCCCCCCCAAGAAGATGAAGGAGGCTATTCTTAACCCTACAATATAGCCCACCGAAAACAAGGCAATCGACATTTCTGAGCCTACGTAGACTCTAGCAGCACCTAAGTCAAAGGCTCGGTGAACCATGTGCTTTGTTAGGTGCATTCCCTTAACCACCCAACCAAAAATAGCACCAATAATTAGAGCATAAACGATTGCAACAAGACCTCCGCCGCCTTCTTCACCGGAAACAAGTACTTCCTTACATGCTACACCTTCAGGATAGGGGAGGGCTTCTTCAACGATGAACACCTTGCGTAGAGCGATGGTGAACATACAACCTAAAACGCCTCCAAGGAAGGCGATAATGAAAGTATCTAACCAGTTAATATCTGACCAAACACCCATCACTAAAAGCGCAGGGATAGTGAAAATAATTCCGGCAGCAAGACTTTCTCCAGCAGATGCCATTGTTTGAACAGAATTATTTTCTAGAATTGAAACATCTTTAAAATTTAATCCGCGTAGAATTAGCATTGACATGACAGCAGCAGGTATGGATGCGCTAACCGTCATACCAACTAACATGCCTAAGTAGGCATTTGCCGCAGTCATAACAGCCCCAAGAATGACTCCAATAACAATAACGCGAGGGGTTAATTCTGGAAGATCCTTCTCAGCCGAGACATATGGCTCATAATCCAGTCCCATCGCGAATGGCGAAGAGATTCTACTTGTCAATGGTTCGCTAATGAGGTTGAGATATACCCACCGCTCTTTTGAGGTCATCTTAGTCATACTTATGACCCTGTTACCAACACCAAAGGAACGCAGCAGGTGTCTAATCATGTTAAATGAGGATGAAGAGTGGTTCGCTTTAGATGCTGAAGAAGCATTAGAGAGACTCTCAAGCGACAAGAATGGGCTTTCAGATAAAGAGGCAGCATCACGCTTGGAAAAGTATGGGCCAAACTGCCTAGAAGAACCTGAAAAAGACCCTCGGTGGAAAAGGTTGGTTGCCCAATTCAATGATCCACTGATTTTCCTTTTAATGGGTGCAGCAGTCATTTCCTTGGTAATTCATAATTTCCAAGAACCCGGTGATGCCATCTTTATTTTTCTCGTTTTAACTATTAATGCCGTGTTTGGATTTTGGCAAGAAGAACAAGCAGAGCAGGCGATGGACGCACTGAAGCAAATGGCGGTAAGCAATTGTATCGTCGAGCGAGATGGGAGAGAGATTGAAATTTCAACCGAACAATTAGTCCCAGGAGATATCGTAAAGATGGAGGAGGGGCTGAATATCCCTGCCGATATTCGTTTGATTGAAATCTATCAATTTAAGATAAATGAATCTGCATTGACTGGTGAATCAGACACGGTAAGTAAAAGTGTAGAAGCATTGACTGGAATAAGAATTCTCGCTGAGCAATCAAATATGGCATTCATGGGAACGGTCGCTTCCCGCGGCAGAGCTGTTGGCTTAGTCATCAACACTGGAATGAAAACTGAATTAGGACATATAGCCAGCGGAATTGCCGAGGCTGAAACTCCAAAAACGCCGCTTGAAATAAAATTAGAAAGTCTTGGTAGATTCCTTGGTTTCATCGCGCTTTTTGTTGCCGCACTTTTAGTATCACTAAAACTTGCAATAGCAATTCTAAATCCTTCAGATGTGAGTTTAGTCGATGTTGTGATTGAGCAATTCATTGTTGCCATTGCCATATTCGTAGCCATTGTTCCAGAAGGATTACCAATCATATTGGTTATCACATTGGCCTTAGGAATGAGGAACATGGCAAGACATAAAGCAATAGTTAGAAGAATGAAAGCCGTTGAAACACTCGGTGCGACAACAATCATTTGCTCTGATAAAACTGGCACCTTAACAAAGAATGAAATGACAGTTAAGAGATTTTTTACATTGGATTCAGATTACATCATCGACGGCGAGGGATTCGACCCAACAATTGGTGGATTAAGCCAAGGAGAAAAGAAATTATCAGAAAAGGAAGTAGGAATAGCGTTAGAAAATGATGCTTTCAAACTAGCCTCAACTTGTGCTGCTCTTTGCCATAATAGTACTATTCATAAATTCGATGGGCAATGGGAGGCGATTGGTGACCCAACAGATTCGGCCTGTGCAGTCTTTGGTTGGAAAATTCATGGGAACCTTGAGGAAATGGCTCAAAAGAACCCTCGGGAATATGAATTCTTCTTTGATGCAGTACGGAAAAGAATGTCTACGGTTCAAAACTTCAATGGCGAAAAATGGTTATTTTCTAAAGGTGCAGCCGGTGGATATAGAAACTTAGTTACGCACATCATAGAAGATGGTTTGAGAAAAGAAGTACAAGACGGCGATATCGATAGAATTTACAAAGCAAATAAAGAAATGGCTGCTGAAGCAATGCGAGTTCTAGCACTTTGCGGTAGAAAAGTAGGTGATGATGAAGACATTTTGAATATGGAAGAGATGGAAAAGGACCTTACATTCCTTGGTTTGGTGGGGATAATGGACCCGCCTCGTCCAGAAGTGAAGAATGCAATTGCAACTTGTAAGGTTGCGGGTATCGTAGTAAAGATGATTACAGGTGATCAAGAAACAACTGCACTAGCAATTGGAAAGAATTTAGGGATTGCAAAGGCACACTCTGAGTCGCTAAGCGGGTACAGACTAATGGAAATGAGTGATGAAGATTTAGTCTCTATTGTGGGGGATATCGATGTTTATCACCGAGTCACACCCGACCAAAAAATGAGAATTGTAACTGCATTGCAAAACCGTGGAGAAGTTGTTGCGATGACTGGAGATGGAGTCAATGATGCACCTGCATTAGCAAAAGCCAATATCGGCATTGCAATGGGTATGGCTGGAACAGATGTAGCAAAGGATGCTGCAGACATGGTTCTTCAGGATGATAATTTTTCCAATATTGTTAAGGCCGTAGAAGAAGGTAGAAAAATCTACCAAAATATCCGGAACTTTGTGCGTTATCAAATATCCACGAATGTGGCTGCCGTAGCAATTATTATTCTCTCAACCTTTGTATTCGGATGGGAACTCCCCTTTACAGCAACTCAAATTTTAGTCATTAATATCTTGATGGATGGACCACCAGCAGTTGCCCTTGGAGTAGAAAAGAAGCATGGAAAAGTGATGCAAGTTCCACCGAAGCCCTTGACCGAAGGATTACCAAATCTCATAGATATGGCACTGATTATGTGGATGGGAGCAATAATGCTGGTAGGGACCCTGACTGTCTTCTACATTGCAGATGGGCACGTGATGACACAAGAACCTTGCACGAAGGGTTTCTTTGACAAAGGGGATGTGATATATCAGGGGGAAGTTGCAGCTTCAGATTCAGGTGTTTGCAATGAAGAGACTTGGGAGTTATGGTCAAAAGAAAAATTTGAGGTTGCTAGAACTGCCGCTTTCGCTGTCTTTGTTTTATTCCAATTATTTAATGTCATGAATTGCAGGAGTGTCGCAGAAAGCGTCTTTACCTTAGGAATTTTCAGTAATAAAGCAATAAATTACTCGATGGTATTTTGCACTAGTTTCTTATTATTTGTAGTGCAATATGCAACATTTACCATTCCCTTTTCAGGTTTGGAAATAGGCTCATTATTGTCGACTCGCTTTTTGAATTGGAGTACATGGCTGGTTTTATTGGCAATTTCATCCTCGGTATTATGGATGGAGGAATTCCGGAAAGTGATGCTAAAAGAAGGGGTCTTGAAGGCAAAGTTAGAATCACTCCCCTTAACTCGTAAGTAATTGGATAGCCAAAGCATTCATCTCTAAACTACTCAGGCTATTGACTGAGGGTAAGCATTGGGAGCATTTGGACTGGCTGATGATTGGCTTCAACGGCGTTCATCAATGCTGAAGTCGATGCTGATAGAGGATGAAATCCTTAATCCAATTATTAGCGACTTAATCAAGGGTCAAAGATTAAGCATTATTCAGGGTTTAGCATTATTGAAGCATCCAAACTTGAATGGGGTTTTGGAAATTGCTAATTTAGATAAGAAAGCAAGATACGGAGAAAATATATTTTTTAATGTAAATATTCACGTTAACCAATCTAATATCTGCGTCTTGGCATGCAAGTTTTGCGCCTTTCGAAGAGGCAAGAGGGCCGATGATGCATATGCACTGGACACTAACAGCTACATCTCGCAAATTGAACCCTTTGCTGAAATAGTAGATGAAGTTCATTCCGTTGGCGGATTACACCCAGAGTGGAACTTAGGGTACTACTGCAACTTATTTGAACAAACAAAAAACAGATTCCCTAGTATAACAATCAAAGCCTTGACAGCGGTAGAAATAAAGCATATAGCCACCATTTCTGGAGAGAGTTTCAAAGAAACTATCCGACAATTAAAACAATCTGGCCTTGGGAGTATACCTGGTGGTGGAGCCGAAATTTTAGTTGACTCGGTCAGAGATAAAATTTGCAAAGGAAAAGAAAGTAGTCAGGAATATCTCGATATCCATGGAATTGCTCATACTCTCGGAATGCCTACAAATTGCACCATGTTATTTGGAACTGTTGAAACGCCAGAAGAAAGAATCATCCATCTCGACAAATTGCGATGCCAACAGGATAAAACGGGTGGTTTCCAATGTTTCGTACCATATCCCTTCTTACCGGATTCATCTAGGCTCCCAGAAGCTCAACTAAGCAGTGCCAACGAAATTCTAAGAATGATTGCGGTGAGTCGTTTGATGTTGGACAATATCCCTCATATCAAGGCATATCGAATGAATATCGGGGATGAAATAGCAGAGTTAGCAATATCAGTTGGGGCTGATGATATTGATGGTACTGTCATACAGGAATCGATTATGCATCTTGCAGGTTCAACAGCCCAACTTGATTTTGGTATTGATGAATTATGCAGATTAGTTAGGAGGGCAGGGGGAGTGCCAATCCGACGAGATACGGTGTATTCTAAATTCAAGCCAATAGAAATAAAATCACCTTCTTCAGTTCATAGATTAAACATGGCCAAGTGATAATATGGAGATTCAAACTTGGCAGAAAACTATTGGCAGAGTAGCCTTCCTAAACTGTGATCCTTTGTATTATGGGTTGGCTGAAAAATGGAAAATATTGGCTGCACCACCGGCTTGGCTTACAGGCCATCTACTTAGGAAAGATTGCCTCATTGCGCCTATTCCAGCCGCCGATTGGGCTCTTAACCGAGAGAAATTGATTTTACTACCAAAGTTGGGAATTATTTCTGATGGACCCGTTGGCAGTGTCCTCTTATTCGGCCACCGAGAGATTAAAGATATGCGTGATGTTGCTTTACCCACGGATTCTGCCACTTCTCGAAGGTTGCTGATATACTTATTGAACAAGCAAGGATTTGACCCGCGCCCTGTACAAATGGGGCCTGATTTAGAAAGCATGCTTGATCGTTGTGATGGAGCCTTGCTCATTGGCGATAGAGCATTACATCAGGCTCGAATGCATCCCGAATTAGTCAGGATGGACTTAGGTAAGGCATGGAAAGATGCGACTGGATTTCCGATGGTCTTTGCGGTTTTTGCTGCCCATGTGGATGCACCCCTTAAGATGGTGGAAAGTGCATTGAGCGACTTGTTAGTTGCAAAAAATTCATTCAATGAGAGTGGCCTTCGTAAAAAAATAATTGCTGAAAGTTGTGAACGAAGTTCTTTTTCGATAAAAAGAGTAGAGAAATATTTTGAAGAAGTACTGTTTGATTTAGATGAAGAAGCAGAATTAGGATTGAAATTATTCATTTCTGAAGTCTTAGGAATAGAAGATAATCCAAATTTCATCGCAGTATAATCACTTTGGGGAACTACCTGTCAACATCCCCAATGCTTTATCCATAGCATCATCATCATCATCATCATCATCATTATGTGATTTCTCAGGGGACTGTTCTTTCGGTTTAGTGATTTTCTCCTTTTTTGATCCTGTCTTATTTTTTCTCTTTACCTTTCTTCTACCTTTTGATACTGGTTTTTCAGGAGATTCTTGTTTAATCACCTTGCGAACCTTTGTTGTAATCTCAACTTGCCCATAATCAGTTTCCCAATTAGGGTCGTGATAGACGCCATCTAGGCCATAATTATAGTCATCATCAGAGGAGTATTCTTCTTCCTCTGTAACTTCGCTCAGAGAGACTCTCTTGGAGCCTTTTGGTTGCTCGGAACTTACTCTTCTACGACGGGTCTTTACTGCCTTAACGGGAGTTGAAATTGGCATCTTTGAGGCCCTGCGAGTGGAAGCACGAGGTGGACCTCGCTTTGGTTTAGGTGGGGTGGATTGAGATTCATTTGACCATGTTTCTTCTATTTCTTCTTCTATTTCTTCTTCCTCAGTTTCTGGATAATAATCATCGAATTCTTCTTCAGATTCCTCTTCTTTCTTGAGTTTATTTTCTTGAAGTTCTGAGTCTAATAGTTTCATTTGTATTTCCTTTTTTTGTTTGAATATGATTCCAACAAAAAGAACTGATGAAAACATAAATAGCAGGCCGACCCAACCATTTACGGAAATAAATGCAACGAGTATGGCACCGATACCGGGCTCTTCAGGAGGTATTACATCCATGAACGCGGTTGTAAAACTATTACTTCTCTGCCAAATAATATCTGACTCATCTACTGCCAATGAGTCGCTGAAGGAAATTAACACAGGGAATTGAGCCGAGATAACCGCTGAACTACCTGTTGGGGCTTCCAACATACCTTTAATCGTAATATTGTAAGGCGCAACAGGTTGGCCATATAACTGAAAAGTTGTAGTCCACGTAAAGGAAGCCCTTGCACTATAGTCCTCTAATGATGCTGTTGACATACCTTGTACTGAGCCACAACTCATTTCACCTTCACCCAATTCTGCCCCCTCTAAAGAAAGTAAGACTCTCCATGACTCTACTACTTCTCTTGAAACAATATTATCACACATAGCTCCTGTCATCCAAGTTAATTCCTCAGGAGTAATCCTTCGGTCGTCAATCAACAATGTTGATGTGAGATTTCTTAATGCACTTGAGTCGTATTTGGAAAATGAAATAGTATCGTGGACTTCAAGCACTCCTTCTTTAATATTTAATTCAACATTTCTCAAATAGTCTTCATTAGGATAAAGAGCGCAGTTTTCACCTTCTGGGCAATGAATATCATAAAGATCAGAAATTCCATCTCCATCATCATCGATATCCAAAATGTCAGGAACTCCATCTTCATCAAAATCTGCCCCTTCTTGTCCGTGACCGGGGGCAATGTAGTTGGATTGATATATTGCTAAATGGGTAGTGCCAGTACTGACGATAATACTTTGTCCGTCTTCCGAGATGGTGAAATCTATCGCTTTATGGTGCATTTGGGTAATTTCAATAAAACTCCAATCCGATACTCTAATTTTATGAATTGATGGTGATAGGAATGATTCTAAAACGAAAAGGTATTTCCCATCTACTGACCATTCCATTTCAATCGCTTTGAGGAAGTCGAATTTTGAATCTTGAATTGAGTTTCCACTTCTATCATAACTCCTCATAACTCCTTTTTCGTCCAAAATTGAAATAATTTCCCCATCTGGTGAAATCGTACAATCTTGTATGGATTCAGCATGATTTTCTATGCTACTACTTTGGCTGTAATCGGTGGCATCCCACAATATTAATTTTCCATCTACTCCACCAGTCATCAAGGTCTCATCGTTTTTACCGTATCCAACACAGGAAACAGTATCATCATGACTACCTTCTAAATGTCCAAGAATATCCAAATCGGGCAAAGATAATTCGAATGCGCCTCTATATTGATCTTGAATTAAGACCCGACTACCATCAGTACTGATAGCGATTGATTTTGGATTCATTCCATTCGTGAAATCATTACCTACACTCAGCATTGTGTCAACTTCAAAAACCTTAATCGAGACAGTTTGGGCACTTGCGGATAGAAGACCCGCTACAAGGTAGTTGCCATCAGGTGTGAAGGCTAATACAGTTGGAGTATCTACAAGTTCAACCTTGTTGATTGTTGACCTATCTGTCATGTTCATTAAAACGAGGGATCGGTCAGTACCAGTTGCTAATACATATCCATCTGGCGACAGTGCTACAGACCAAGTATTATCCAAATTATGTTGGCCAGGGGTGAACACCCCCACATATCCTAAACCACTTGGCGATGTTGCAATTACTGTGGGAAAAATCAAGCATGATAGCGCAATTAAAACAAGGATTCTCTGAGCGCGCCCTGCTTCCAAAATCCATCCCCCGATTGATTCAATAAAGGTCTCTCTCATAGAGTGTTTGCCGTCAATCACCCATAAGTTGCGTATTGTTAAGGTCTGTAACACAAACCGCTGTCCATTTCCATCGACTTCAAAGGTAAGGCTTTGGTCGGCGCTGCATGCTTGATGAATTAGCAATGGATGATGAAGGCCGTAAAATCATCAGAATTGGGCACTCTCCAGACCCTGATGATGCCTTTATGTTCTATGCCTTAACTAATGGACTGATTGAAACACCAGGATATATTTTCAAGCATGAACTTCAAGATATTGAAACTCTCAACCATCGTGCATTGCGCAAGGAGTTGGAAGTTAGTGCCATCAGTATCCATTCATTCCCAGAGGTGTCTGGCGATTATGCTTTGATGAATTGTGGAGCCAGCATGGGCGAAGGATATGGCCCAATGGTTGTTTCATTAGCAGGGCGAGAACTTGAGGATATCAAAAGGGGAAAAATCGCAGTGCCTGGCCTAAAAACAAGTGCTTTTTTGGGATTGAAACTTGCATGGGGTGATGTCGAGCATGTCGTCATCCCTTTCGATGAGATCATAGATGCGATTCTCGCTGGTGAAGTAGATGCTGGACTCATCATTCATGAAGGGCAATTGACTTATGTTGAACATGGTCTTGATGTGCATCTTAATTTAGGGGTTTGGTGGGCTGAAAAGTACCATGGTTGGCCAATGCCACTTGGCGGAAATATCGTGAAAAAGGGCTTAGGAAATGACGTGATGGCAGACATAACAAGATGGACAAAGGAGAGTATTGAATATGCAATCCACAATCCGAGAGATGCTTTAGCCTTTGCAAAATTGTGGGGACGGGGCATTGATGATGAAACGAATCAAAAATTTGTTCAAATGTATGTCAATGACAGAACAATCGACTATCGCCAAGAAGGAAGAGATTCGGTGCGGAAATTCCTAGAGTGCGGCCAAAAAATAGGCATGATCAAAACTGATTTCGATGTCCAATCGATGGAGTTTATTGGTGAATAGGTGCTATTGGAGATAATTCAATAAAAGAGGTATTGGAAAAGCACTTGCAAGATTCTTTCATTGAAGTATCAGAATCCTGCGATTTGCTTTGGATTTATTGGCTTACTATAGCGATAGGTAATATCATTCTAAATGCTAGCATTCAAAGACTGGATGCCATACGGACCTCTGAGAGAGATGCCACACGACCACGTCCCTTTAGCCCAAGCACCAAATGGCGAAATAGGTCCACTCTGCCATGGTTGCGGAATCCGACTCACTTTTGGACAATCGATGACAATCGATAAGCATTATTTTTGTTGGCAATGTTATCAACAAAATACCGGCGCAGGCCCTTCAACATCAGGCAAAGAAACCGAAAAGAGATTTTATCGCTGAGGCGCATTATTCATTACCCCTCAGCATTAAGTTGTATGCGGAGGGTCAACTATGGTTAAGGGATGGGCGACATTTGCACATCGGTTTGAACAACATTATCAGAATTTCACACCTTGGCTACCACCTCGCTTAAGGACTCGTGAATGGATGTTTATCCCCTTTGGAGGAGGTACACCCCGACGCCATATTCGCCTCACTGATGCAAATGAAATCAAGAGGAAATTAGTTTCTAGACCACCTCATTCGGTATTTTACAGCACAGCATATTGGCGGGATTCAAGCATCCGTTCAAGCATGAAGGAAAAGGGGTGGATGGGCGCCGACCTTATTTTTGACTTGGATGGAGATCACCTACCTGGTATTGTCGATACAGATTTTATTGGAATGTTAGAAGTAATTAGAGAACAGGCATGGAAGTTGTGGAATGATTTTTTACAACCTGAATTCGGTTTTGAAGAAAAATTCCTGCATTTGACTTTCTCAGGCCACAGGGGTTTTCATTTGCATTATCGAGACCCGCAATTAGTTCATCTGGACGGAGAAGCAAGAAGAGAATTAGTATCCCACATAAGAGGCGAGGGAGTCGATGTCATGTCCCTCCTCCCAAGGTCTGAAGAAGAAAATGCGAGTGGTTGGGCAAAGCGCCTACGTGGTGGTGTACAACAAACCATAGAGAGGCTTGATAAAGTTCGAAATGAAGAAGGGGAAGAGGCGAGGGTAATCGTCGAATCTTGTGTGGATGCGATGAAGCGTTCTGCAAAATTGAAGGGGGTTAAACGTTCAAAAGGGAAAAAGGCTGTACTCGACCTAGCCCAATTGATTGAACATCCACGTAGAAGAAAAGAATTGATAGGGGGGAATCTAAACGCCTTAGGTGGGACAAAATCAGATTCTAATTATTTCCGCGATGCTTTCACCGACATATTACGCTCTGATTCTAGTGTGGTATTAGGCAGTGCTGGAGAGACTGATGAGGTAGTAACAATAGATTGCCATCGAGTGATTAGGCACCCTACTTCTTTGCATGGCAAATGTGGCCTACAGGTGACAGAATTTCCACTTAGCAGATTAGATCCGGATGGTAGCCAACCATTCGACCCTCTAACTGAAGCAGTTGTCTTACCGATGGATGGCAAAATGAATGTGCAAATTATCGCTGAGGAAATCAATACCCGAGTAAAGGATTGCCATATAGAGGGGCATTTTGGAGATAAGTTGGAATTGCCAGAAGCCGCAGCAGCATTCGTCGTCCTAAAAGGGTGGGGAGAGGTAATTCGGCTCTAATTTAATATCCTAATATTAGACTCTCTCCCGACCTCCTCGCGGTCAACATTAAAGCACATACCTATGGTCCTCGCTTCACCCGGAGGGTGATTAAGGATGGGACGAAAGAAGAAGAAAGGCAAAGGGCCCTCTCCAATAGGACCCATACCTCCACCACCAGGAGGAGTTGCAATACCACCTCCTCCAGTGGCAGGTGGAGCGCCCCCCCCACTGCCTCTACCACCACCTCCTGGATCTGAGGCAAAGCCGAAAAGAGGGGCGTTAGATGGAGCAAATGTTCCGACCATATCCAGCCTTGCACCTCCAGATATGTCATCCAAGAAAGAAGACAAAGGCTATGATTCACTTTGGAAGAGGGGCAGTTCAAAGCCACTTCAGCAAGTTTACGGTCATATCGATAGACTTGGCGAAGGAGAAGTAGGTAGCCTCTTAGACCGCTATGCAGATAGATTCGGCCACCAATTAGATCGTGAAATTATTGTCAAGCGCAAAGCAGAACACGATTCCCGAGTCGCTGAAGTCAGGGATGCACCAACCATAACTATGCTTGATGAGAATGAAGAAGAGTTTGTGGAAGAAGAAGTTGAAGAAATACTTGAAGGGGAACCGGAAGAAGAACTCGAAGAAGTACTTGAAGGAGAGGCGGAAGACGAGGAAGAAGAAGTTGAAGAAATCGCTCTTGACCTTGATGAATCAGAAATCGCGGATTTGGAAAAACAGAAATCAAAATTAGCTTCAACTATCAACAAATTAAAGCCGAAGTATAAACTCGCAAAACAACGAAATCAAAAGTCCAAGTTAAATAAATTAAAACCTCAACTAGAAGCCTTAATCTCAGAACATAAGGCAATCAAGGCGGTACTTTCTGGAGAAGCCGATATTTCCACCTTAATTGAAGAAGAGGATATCTTCCTTGACTTCACCGGAGTCGTTGACAACTTGCTCCTTAAACTACCAGATGTTGATGCTTTCATCGCCAGTGACTCATTCCAACTATATTCAGATGTAGCAGGAAACCCTGAGGGCGCCGATGAAGAGGCAAGACGCGCGTTTTTCAGTTTGGTCGATTCAATGCTTATGGATTTACCAGAAAATGAAATCGTCGTATTTACACAATCTCCTGACTTCAAAATCTACGAAGAAGTCGGTGCAATTTATGGGAGCTGAGAGTTATGGGACTACTTGATAAGGCAGAAGAATATGAAAAGAAACCGGCAAAAGCCATGCCAGCAAAGGCAAAAGCAGTAGCAAAAGCCAAGCCAGCGGCAAAAGCAGCAGTAAAGGCCAAGCCAGCGGCAAAAGCAAAATCTGCTAGAGCCAGCAGACCTCAAAGGGAAAAAAGAGAACGCATCGCCAAGGACTTACCCGATGAATTCGTCTTGGCTGGTAAAAACCACCGCGCTGCTGCTTGGTTTGTGAATTTCATCTGGAACTGGGGTCTGCTAATGGCAGCATTGAGTCTCATCATATTTGCCGGTGGCGACCTTACTTGGCTATTGATTTCCGCCCTAGTAATGCCACTGCTAAATGTATTGTTAATCCCAATGAAATTTGGACGTAATTTTGGGCAATTCCTTTCACGAACAAAATATGTCACTTACAAAGGTTCCAAGCCGAACTTCTTCCATGCAATATTGAGTAACCTCAACACCCCTGCTTTATTTGGTGGTCTTGGATTCTTGCTTATGTCAGGTATTGGAAGCAATAGCAACGACGGGATTAATACATCGATGTTAGTCTTGTCAATTCTATGTTTCCTTTACCCAATAAGCGAATGGGCATTCAAGAAATTCGATGTTAATGATTCCAATCAAACTGTTTGGGATAAACTATTTTCAGCCTATTTGGTGCACCACGTCCCAACTGGTGATGAGAAAGGATGGGCAGCTAAATTGGAAAGCCTTGGAGATTTTGGTGCTAAGAGAATCGCTAAAATGGACGAAAAGGATACAACAGTCGATGAGACATGATATCAACAGTACCTCGCGTAGCAACTGCTACGAAAATCGACAATCGAATACTTTTCCTAATTTCCATAACTGGAATTTCAATTTTAATATTTGATTTACTCAACTCGATTTCTCTCTTAGGGATTGTTGTAGGTGTTTTCAGTACTCTCTTATTCTTTGAAGTTTGTAAAACCGCAGTGCTGAGGAGGTTCTGCTCACCTCCAATAAACAAATATCCATGCTTAGATGAATCTGAGACCACTTCAATATCGACTAGTAATGATGGTGTTCATGTGCATGGCCATGCGAGATGGAACGACGGTCGAGCACCTTTACTATTGATGATTCATGGATGGTCTTCTAATTCAATTGGCACCTTTGAAAGAGCAAAAGATTTTACCGATTACCACGTAGTTACTGTGGATTTGAGAGGCCATGGACATGGGGCAAAGGACCCTGAATTTACGGCTGTTAAATGTGCATCCGATACTGCGGCATTACTCGATTCCCTTCCTCAAGAGAAAATTGAGAAAATTGTGATTTGGGGCCATAGTCTTGGAGCCTTTGTTGCATTAAGGTTAGTCTCAAAATATCAAGGCTGGTGGGATGATAAAGTGGATTCAATGATTCTTGAATCGCCAATGACTAATTACAATTTGATTTTTGATGAGTACCTCCCCAATTTTTTAAAGATACTTCAGCCCTTGATGGTAAAAATGGTCTGGAAAGCCTGGTATAAAATCCATCCAGATCAACCAATTAATGGCCCCGAGGATGTGATGCTTCCAAAATGGGGAATGCCTACTTGCAGGACTATTGTATTACAACCAAAAGTGGATAATCGCCTAGGTAGTGCTCATTATGAGCTATTGATGCAACATATTGGAGATGATTGTGAATCCCATATGTTAGATGATTTAACCCATTCAGGTTCTAAGATAAATCTGACAAGAAATAATTTAATACGACGGTTTCTTGATTACTCTTCACCTTCATGAATACCATTTGTATAGGCTCTTGCAACTTCCCTCATATCCTCTGCCTCATCGGTTTCATCGACGATTTCCTTACCCAATAATGTCTCGATAACATCCTCCATTGTAACAATGCCACTGGTGCCACCAAACTCATCTTGAACAGCCAAAATCTGTTGCCGTTTTTCGAGAAATAAATCTAATGTAAGGTCGACACTATCATCTTCTGAAATGAAGCCAATTGGTTTCATCAACGCCCCTAACTCCTTTTCCCATTCATTCCTACTAGCAGCCAATAAAATCTCAGAACGAATCACTAGTCCTTTGATATCATCTATATTATTTCCATAAACTGGGATTCTAGACACTCTTAACACTGGATGTTTAGCCAAAACTTGCTTGATAGTGTAGTCAAGTGGGAAAGCAGTTACTACTACTCTTGGAGTCATAACTTCTTCAACTTTTATTTCTGCCAAGCGCAATAAGTTCTGGATGACTGTTTCTTCATCTTCCTCAATAGTACCTTCTTCCTCACCAATATCTGCAAGAACTGCTAATTCATCCCTTGTGACTGTTGTTGTGTTGCCTTTCGGTAATAACTTGCGAAACCATTCAATTGGTACCACTATTAGAATCAAAGCCAATGTTAAGACATTCGTTATGTATGCAGCAAATGGACTCAACTTTTTCCAGTACACAGTTCCAAGGGTCTTTGGAAGGATTTCCGATAGTAGTAATACTGCCATTGTAAGAATTGCCGATGCCAAAGTCACCCATTCATTTCCATATTCAGTTTGAACCACAGAACCAACACCTACTGCCCCTACAGTGTGGGCGATGGTATTGAGGGTGAGAATCGCGGTCAAAGGACGAACAGAATCATTTTTCTTCAAGTCAGTCCAAATTAAACCGGATTTCCTTCCATCGTTAGACATTAATTGAATATGTGAATGGCTAATACTCAATAGAATACTCTCAAGTATACTGCATAAAAATGAGACTCCAAGAGCGAGTCCAACATAGAATAGAAGTAAACCGGATACCATTGTTAGGTGCGTCCTCCTGCGTAGGCGACATGATACCTGTGAAGTTTCATGTTATTATGCCTTGTTAATGAAAGGTCATGCTTTGGGAAATACCATATTCAAGTCCTTCCTGCCTTAGTCGATGTCGGGTGAACATGTTCTCATCTGCGTCGCATGGCCTTATGCTAATGGCCCATTACATTTGGGCCACGTCGCAGGTTGTTACCTTCCCCCTGATATTCAGTTTCGATATGAACGAGCCCGTGGAAATCGAGTTTTATTAGTTAGCGGCTCTGATGAACACGGTACTCCAATAACTGTTAGTGCCGAACAACAAGGAATTAGCCCTCAACAAGTTGTTGACAAATTTCATGCCATTAATTCTCAGGCTTTACTCGACTTGGGGTGCATGTGGGAGCCTAATACCGACGCTCGTGGTATTGACTACGGGGGGGCGCTATTCAATCGTACAAGTGATGAGCGACACAAGGAAATTGTACAGGATAATTTTCTTTCATTAATGGATGCGGGGTTATTTGAGAAAAAGACCATGCAGCAATATTACGAAATCCGTGAAGACGGAGGTCGTTTCCTTCCAGATAGATATGTAGAAGGTGAATGTCCAAATTGTAGCGAAGATGGAGCGCGAGGGGATCAATGTGATTCTTGTGGCGCCACATATGAGGCTCATGAATTAGAAAAACCGCGTTCGAAGATGAATCCCGAAGCAAAAATAGAAATTCGTGACACAGAACATTTGTTCTACCGCTTGGATAGATTCCAAGCATGCTTAGAGGAGCATGCTGAAGCAAGGCAGGGAGTTTGGAAAGCCAACGTCAAAGCCATGACTAAACAATGGTTAGAGATGGGCTTGCGCCCTAGAGCAATAACACGAGACCTTGAATGGGGTATCAAAATTCCATTGGAGGATTCAGAATGGGATGGAAAGTGTGTTTATGTTTGGTTTGAGGCAGTACAAGGATATCTATCATGTGCAAAAATTTGGAGTGAGAGATTTGGTGAATCCGAGGATGATTGGAAAAAGTGGTGGCTCATCTCCAAAGATGGAACAAAACCTCGGCACCTGTACTTCCTTGGCAAAGACAACATTCCATTCCACACAGTTATTTGGCCATCCTTGATAATGGGCTTGAACCATGCAAATAATGGCTTAGGGGCTGCCGATAAGATTACATTACCAGGTCCTGGAGACTTGCATCTTGAGGATAATGTCCCAGCAATGGAATATCTAATGTTAGCAGGTGGACAATTTTCAAAATCACGAAAACATGCGGTATGGCTACCTTCATTCTTAGAACGCTTTGATGGTGATACTTTGCGCTATTATCTTGGGATTAATATGCCTGAAAATCACGATACTGACTTTAATTGGCCTGATTTCGTCGCTAAAATAAATTCAGAATTAATTGGACATTATGGGAATTTCGTCCACCGTGTGATCACTCTCGCTCATCGATTAGAAGGGGTTGGTAATCCACTTGCACAATTTGACAATCCATCATTATCCGAAGAATGGAGAAGTAAAGTTGAATCTCTGCTTCTTGATGTAGAAGAGAGTCTGAATAAACATCGTTACAAAGAGGCACTTAGAGGGGTGATGAGCATCGCACAATTTGGTAATCAACTCCTACAAGGTTCAACACCTTGGAAATATCTGAAACCTGAATCACATACCCAAGAAGGGGCTGCAGAATCTTTGGCTGCACTTGCGTTCTCTTGGCGAATAGCAAGGCTATTAGCAATTGCAACCCAACCTTTCATCCCATTTAGTGCCCAAAGATTATGGCAATCTCTTGGAGAGTCGCAAGAAATATCTCAGGTATTGTGGTTAGAAGCAACAGATTGGAATGCAGAAATGAACTGGACTGAAACAAAACCCGTTCCATTATTCAAGAGATTGGACTTAGAAGAAATTTTGGAACATGAAAATAGCCTTGTAGAAGGTCAATCAGAAGTGAAGGATGATAATCCAATTCATGGCGTAAAAGGTAGTAAGAAAAAGGAAGTGAAAAAAATGAACGAAGCACCCGAAGGAATAACATATCTTGATTTCAACACCTTCATGGAAGTTGAATTAAGAGTAGGAACAATATCTGCAGTTGATGAGCACCCAAATGCTGACAAACTATATGTGGTATCTATAGATGATGGAAGTGAGGAAGGAAGGACTGTTTGCGCTGGCCTAAAAGAATATTATTCTCCAGAACAAATGACAGGTAAACAAGTGGTATTTGTAGCAAACTTACAACCACGTAAATTACGAGGTGTAATGTCAGAAGGAATGATGTTAGCAGCAGATGATGGGCAAGGTGGTGTAAATCTTGTCAGTATCGATGGAAGTATTGCCAACGGAAGTAGAGTTCGGTAATCAGACATAAAGTGCTTCTGAAGAATTTGAACCAGGTCCAGAATCACGCTTCTTAGCAACGATTTGAATTGCTTGAGTGAAGTCTGCTTGGCGGACCTTTGAGCGCTTATCTCGTATGGCTGCCATTCCTGCTTCTACACAAGTAGCCTTCAAATCGGCACCAGTGAAGCCATTCGTTGCCTCAACAATTCTGGGCATCGAAATTCTCGTAGTAGCCATCCTTCCAACATGAATTGAGAGGATTGATTTACGAGCACTCTCATCGGGCATAGGAATTTCGACTATTCTATCGAAACGACCAGGGCGGAGTAGAGCGTCATCGAGTATATCAGGACGGTTTGTTGCTGCGATTATCTTGACTGATTCTAGGGCATCAAAGCCATCCAATTCTGCTAGTAGTTGCATGAGTGTGCGTTGAACTTCTCGGTCCCCACTGGTGGCTGCATCAAGACGCTTGGCTCCAATTGCATCTATTTCGTCCAAGAAAATGATTGCGGGGGCTTTGTCGCGGGCTAATGAAAATAGTTCTCTAACCATCCGCCCACCTTCTCCAATGTATTTCTGAGCTAATTCACTACCAACCATTCTGATGAAGGTTGCATTAGTTTGGGATGCTACGGCCTTGGCAATCATGGTCTTTCCACAGCCCGGTGGTCCAACAAGCAAAACACCCTTTGGAGGCTCGATACCAACTTTTCTGAATAAGTCGGGGCGCTCAAGTGGTAATTCGATGGCCTCTCTTAATTTCTCAATCTGTTCATCTAAGCCACCAATATGGCTGTACTCAATATTTGGTGCTTCAATTAGTTCTGCTCCACTAACGAGCGGATCCCATGCCTCATGGAGAACGTCAGTTACTGCTAATGTATCTTGGTTAAGCGCAACTCTGGTGCCCGGCTTTAAGCGTGAAATCCCTAAGCGCTGATTAACTGCAACTTGAAAGACAGTTCCATTGGAGGAACGGACAATTGCTGACTCATCATTTAGGACATCTTGTACGTGCCCAATGATTAGCGGTGGGCTCTTTAGCATTCGAATTTCTTCATCTAATCTTGCAGTACGCTTCTTTAATTTATTGATATCACTTTCCAATGATACGCGTTCTGTTATCAAGTTCTGGGCTTTATCATGCAAGGAGCGGTAATCTCGTTCTAATAGACGCAATTCGTCATCAGAGCGGCTCTCTTCACTAACCGAACTCGGCTTCATAGCCTCAACATCAGATGTCATTCAACTATCCTCAGTTTGCCCACCGTTATTCAATGTACTCAAACTCTTTGCTGGAAAATTGTCAATCGTAGGGTTGAATTGGGGGGAGCGTTGCACAGTCAACGGGGATAGTATGGGCGCCTGTGAATTATGTGGAGCCGAGAAGACTTCTACACGTAGTGTGAAGATGGGTAGGGCAACTGTTGATGCCTGCAGCAGGTGCATTGATTCGATGGGATTGGCCACTGTCGCACCTATTCGAAAACCGTCTGAAATTGTCCAGAAAAAGGCAAACCATGGAGGGTATTCTGGAACTGGAAAGAAAGGCCGCGACATTATGCGCAAAGGGAATATGGAATTATGCGGAGGCTTTTCTAAAATAATTACCGAAGCCCGTGAAAAAATGGGTTTAGATAAGCGCCAACTAGCCCATAAAATGGCTGAAAAAATAAATGTTATTCAAGCAGCAGAATCGGGGCGCCCTCCTTCTGATACTGTCATTAAAAAACTCGAAAGAGCCCTTGATATCACCCTGATGGTTGAAACTAAACCAGATGAAAATAGAATGGTAGGTTCTGGTACAAGTCGTGGTCTGAACTTAGGCGATTTCTTCAAGGATTGAGTCGATAATATGGCTGAAATTGGAATCCATGCCATCTGGTTAGCTCAAGACGACCCTAGTAAGAATACTGTGGTAAAATTATCACGGAAAGGGAAATTAATACTTCATAAGAAAATTTCCCAATTACCGAGGAGGGGAATAATTCTCGACCCACTTTGCGGCAAAGTATTGGGCCCTGAAGACCGAGAATTAATGGATAAAGGTGGGAAATTAGTTGGACTTGATTGCAGTTGGGCGCAGATTGAAGATAGTGTTAGGAAGGTTGGAAAAAGGACTAAACTACAACGAAGAATGCTCCCCATGCTATTAGCCGCCAACCCTGTGAACTGGGGAAAGCCTAGCAAAATGACCACAGCCGAAGCATTAGCTGCATCATTATGGATATTGGGAAGAGAGCAAGAAGCCAGAGGGTTACTCAATGCATTTAGTTGGGGAGAGGAGTTCTTCAAACTCAATAGATTACCACTTGAGGCCTATGCTTCAGCCAATTCCAGTGGGGAGTTGGTGCGGATGCAAATGGATTTCTTTGACCTTCCTGATGAAGTAGTAGCTGCTTTGACCGAGGAAGAATAAACTTCGGTAACATTGATGGCTTGCTCAAGCCGCCAACGGTTCATGACAGGTCCATTGGTCGAATGCGTGCCAAATATTAGCGAGGGTACGGACCTTGCTAAAATCGAATCAATAGTTAATGCCGCAAGAGATATCGATGGTGCTCGTGTATTGTCCAGCGAACCTGATAGCGATTACAACCGTACTGTGATTACAATTGCCGGAACACCACAGGCAGTTAGTGAAGCAGCCTTCAGATTAATCGCTAGTGCGGCAGAAAACATCGACATGCGGCTACACAAAGGAAACCATGCTCGCTTAGGCGCAGTCGATGTGTGTCCATTTATCCCCTTAGCGGAAATTAGCATGCAAGAATGTTCAGAATTAGCGCGCAGCCTCTCTCAGAGGGTTGCTGATGAATTGGACCTAACTTCCTATCTTTATGGGGCAGCCGCATCAAGCGATGCAAGAAAAAACCATAGCCTACTCAGGAAAGGACAGTACGAGGAATTAGAAGCACGTTTGACAGAAGGGAAAGATTCGATCCATGAAGATGAGACTCGACTACCTGATAACGGCCCATCCATTTGGACTGAAAAGATTGCAAAATTCGGCGCTACAATAATTGGGGCACGAGGTATCTTAGTAGCATACAATGTTAATCTCGATGAAAAAGAAGCAATAGTGGCAGGGGCAATCGGTAGAACCATCCGGCAATCCGGCCCACTGATAAAAAATGAGGCCGGCCAAAAAATGCCAGTTTCGGGGATGCTTCCAAAAATTCAGGGAATGGGCTTCCCTTTGGAAGAACATGGAATTTCCCAAGTCTCAATGAATCTACAGGACATTAGCATAACACCAATGCATGTGGCATATGAAACAATCAAGTGGCTAGCAAATACCTATGGAATTGAAACTACGGGTAGTGAATTAGTTGGTCTGGCACCGCTAAGTGCTTTTTTAGAGGCTGGAGCATGGTACGATAGCGATGCAATTAGTGAAGAGGAACTAATCACAGCGGCAGTAAAGGGAATGGGCCTAGATGACCTTGGACCATTCATCGCCGAGCAAAGGATTATCGAAAGAGCACTTACAGGAAGTGACTGAATGTCTGAAGACGAATGGTCCGAAATGAGCCTGCGTGAATTCCAAACTGCCCTTGCAAGTTCATCACCAACCCCAGGAGGCGGCACGGCTGCTGCCGTAGCACTCGGTCAAGCAGCCGCACTGTCTTGCATGGTTGCAGACTTGACACTCGGCAAGGAAAAATGGCAGAGCGGATGGGAAATTGCCGAAAAAACCCAAGAGTGCGCGATTGGAATGTTTGGCAGAGCCCTTGACTTGGCTACTGACGATAGCCGCTCATTCGATGCGGTTATGATGACTTTCAAATTGGCCAAAGATAGTGATGAAGAAAAAGAAATTCGCCGTCAAGCGATTCGCGAGGCTACCTTAGGGGCTGCTGAAGTTCCATTGGAGACTGCAAGACTGGCACATTCTTTATTGGAACATCTTCCAGAACTAGCAAGAAAAGGAAATGTAAACACAGTATCTGATATTGGAGTTGCATCACTTCTCGCATCTGCTGCCTGTAAAGGGGCATTATTCAATGTAGAAATCAATGTTTCAAGCCTGCCTGAAGAAATGGGTGGGGCTCTAAAAGAAGAAGCAGCCTCAATATTAGAATCCTCGAGAATTTTGTCGAGAGCCTGCATGGATGCGGTACGCGAGAGGCTGTGAATAAATGGCGAGCATTGAGGAGCGAGCAATACATCGCCTCAATGATGGAAACTGGTCTCTAGAAAAGGATTGTATTGCCGTTGAATCAGTCTTGAGCATCGATATTAAATCACCTACTAAATTAGAAAGATGGGTCAGTATTTTGAGAACACCAGGTAATGATGAGGCGCTAATCAGAGGATTAATTCATTCAGAGGGTGTTATGACAGATAATAGTGAATTCCAAATTGTGTTAAACGAACCTTCTGCTACCATTCTAATGGCTGATGAATCATATCAGATTGCCACCAGAGGGCGTATTAGCAATGGCAGTGCATGTGGGATATGTGGCCGTCAAGACTTTTCTGATTTGTTGAATCTGGCTCATCAATGCGAGTTAGAACAATTGAATATTGATGATGAAATAATTGTTAACTTACCAAATTCAATGAAAGATAGTCAAGTCGCCTTCTCCTCAACCGGTGGAATCCATGCCGCTGCTCTATTTACATCTGAAGGTGAAATGTTGCTATTGATGGAAGATATTGGCAGACATAATGCAGTGGACAAGGTTATTGGCCAAGCAATAATTAGCGATATTGAAATGCACAATTGCATCCTTTGTTTGTCAGGTAGGATTGGCTCAGAATTGGTACTAAAAGCAGCAGCCGCAAAAATCGCTGTAATTATTGCAGTAGGGGCTGCCAGTAGCATGGCTATCGACCTAGCAAGAGATGCAGGAATCGCCTTGTATGGCTTTACTCGCGATGAAAGTAGCGTCTCATATAATCGTCCGATTGCACAGGGCTGAAAGAACAACAGTCAAAGTATGGAACCACCTCGTCAAACTTGGTGAGTGGATGACAATCATTGAAAGATGGGACCCCAGTCGCCCAGGGCATCGATTATTGGATGTTCTGAAGAAAGAAATTCATAACCGTGGAATGCCAAGCGGAGAACGCATCCGAGAGATTGCAGAACTCTGTGATACTACTGCTGCAAAGGTACGAGGAGCGATTGGCTATTATGCCGAATTAAAACCAAGCGACCACACAGTTAGAGTTTGTACAGGAGAGTCATGCCGAGCTAGAGGTGCTGATGCCTTAATCAAAGAATTGGAGGACTCAGGTGAACGGGTTGGGGAACTGATTTGTGCTGGACTTTGTGCTTGTGGTCCTGCTGTACTTCGAGATGAAACTGTACCACAGTGTGCATCTCAACAAGGAAGCGGCATTCAGTTCTACATTAGCCAAGATAGTACTAGCCTTGCTATAGGCAGTGAAGATATCGCTAATTCTCTACTACAACATGTAACTGAAGATGCAGCATTAATTCGCACAGGTAGCAGAGGATTATTCCATCTTGAGCCTACGCTAGAAGTTGATATCGAAGGCAAAAGACATGCCTTTGGCCCGATTACTTCGGCAGATATTCCTTCAATATTAGATTCTATTTCAAAGCAACAAAGTCATCCAAAATCACTTGGCCTAGTTGAAGATCTACTCAAAAATCAATCTAGATATGCAATGCAAAGATTCGGTCATGCTAATCCTCTTGATTTAGAAGGAATGAAGGAACTAGGAGCCTACCAAGGATTGGAAAAGGCCAAAGAAGTTGGCAGCAAAGGAGTCATTGAAGAATTAAAAACCGCTGGCTTAAGAGGGCGTGGTGGAGCAGGATTTCCAACCCATTTCAAGTGGGCAGCAGCCGCTGCCGAGCAAACAGATTTGAAATTCGTGGTGGCAAATGCCGACGAAGGAGATGCTGGGACATTCATTGACCGGATGATTATGGAAGGGGATCCTCATGCCTTAATCGAAGGGATGGCGATTTGCGCTCAAGTAATAGGGGCAAGTCAAGGAAAAGTTTACCTCAGGAGTGAATATCCTCATGCTGAAGTAATACTGGAAAGTGCTCTGCAAAGCGCAAGAAATGAAGGAATCCTCGGAGACCATTTCGACATTGAGATAGCAATTGGAGCTGGATCATATGTTTGTGGGGAAGAAACAGCGCTGCTTGAGAGCCTTGAAGGTAGGAGGGGAGAGGTTAGGGCACGCCCGCCATTCCCGACAACTTCTGGGCTATTCGGTAAACCTACAATAGTCAATAACGTCCTAACATTCGCCTTAGCGGCGGCAATAATGAGAGTTGGAGGAGGGCATTACGGCAGCCTAGGGGTCGAATCAAGCAAGGGAACAGTAGTTGTTCAAGCAACTGGTACTTTGGAACGTCCTGCTTGTTTCGAGATTCCTTTTGGTGGAAGTATCGGTGCGATACTCGATTCATGGTGTGGATGTGATGAAGTAGTTGCAATACAAGCAGGAGGGCCTCTTGGCTCGGTATTCAAAATGCAAGAGATGTACGATATCGAATTATCATTTGAGGGCTTGGCAAATGCAGGTGGCCTACTCGGCCATGGTGGATTCGTCTGTTATGATGCTAGTTTTGACGCTCATAAGGAAGTAGTTGGCTGGATGCGTTTCTTCCGCGACGAGAGTTGTGGAAAATGCACCCCTTGCCGAATTGGCACTCAACGGGCTTTGGAATTGATTGAACGCTTGGGCGGAGATATGGAAAAAGAAGGCGACAGGAAATTGCTGACCGACCTCGATGATTTGATGACCTCAACTTCTCTCTGTGCACTGGGTGGATTGGCGATGAACCCAGTGCGTTCGACCATGGAACGTTGGCCAACCGCATTTGAAGGTGAGATGCAATGAGTGAAGAATTCACCATGATTATCGACGGTACCATGGTAGTTGGACAAGCGGGCCAAACGGTAATGCAAGTAGCCAGAGATAATGATATCAAAATCCCAAGTCTCTGTGATTCCCCCCATCTAGCGGCATTCGGTTCTTGTCGAATGTGTATCGTAGAGGTTGAGGGAATGCGAGGCACACCTTCTTCTTGCACTACGCCAGCAAGTTCTGGGATGCAAGTTGCAACTACTAATGATCGATTGTGGGATCTACGAAGAGGATTAACCGAACTCTATGTTAGTGAACACCCACTCGACTGCCTGACCTGTACTGCCAACGGTGATTGTGAATTACAAGATGTGGCATCAGAGGTTGGATTAAGAGAAGTTCGCTATGATAATACTCCTTCTTGCGAAGGTATGCCAATCGATGAATCGAATCCATTCTTTTCTTTTGATCCAAGCAAATGTATTGTCTGTTCTCGATGTATCAGGGCTTGTGATGATATTCAAGCAACCCATGCTTTATCGATTGATGGCCGAGGTTTCTTTAGCCGAATAATTGCTGGTGCAGATGAATTATTCATGGATTCAGATTGTGTGTCTTGTGGTGCTTGTGTCAACGAATGCCCTGTAGCTGCCCTTGAAGACACAGTTGAGAGAAAGCATGGTAAGCCCGATTCCTATGTTCGAACAACCTGTGCATTTTGTGGAGTTGGCTGCCAATTCGATGCGGGTGTCAAAGGTGGAAAATTAGTCTCGATGATTCCAGTTGCTGAATCTCCTGTCAATCAGGGTCATTCCTGCGTCAAGGGAAGGTTCGCTTCAGCCTATGTCCATCACAAAGATAGGCTGACAGTTCCGCTGGTTCGTGATTCAATAGAAGAGGAGTTTAGAGAAGCAAGTTGGGATGAAGTGTATGGCCTGATTTCTTCAAAATGGAAAGACCTAATCGGTAGCCAAGGCCCTGATTCGCTTGGAATCATTACTTCTTCACGCTCGACAAATGAACTCAACTATCTAGGAGCAAAATTAATGCGGGCTGTTGTTGGAACGAATAATGTAGACAACTGCGCTAGAGTATGCCATTCTGCAACTGTCAAAGGAATGATGACGGTATTTGGTGCAGGGGCTGGAACTAATAGTTTGAATGATATCGATGAAACCGACTTACTCCTCGTCTCAGGTTGTAATCCCATTCACGGCCACCCAGTCACAGGCTCAAGAATAGTCCGCGCAAGAAAGCGAGGTATGAGGATGATTGTTGCCGACCCTAAGCGCACAGAGTTGGCAAAAATAGCCGATATACACCTTCAATTAAGACCGGGTACAAATGTCGCTCTTTACCAAGGCTTGGCCCATATCATCCTACGAGAAAACTTGCAAGCCAGCGATGAGTGGATGTCTTCTAGAACCGAGAACCTTGAGCCATTCAAGGAAATGGTCAAATTGATGACACCTGAATTATGTTCAGAACTGACCACCATACCAATCGAAACATTGGAATCTGCGGCAAAATTGTACGCCGAGGTCGATGCTGCAATGTCCGTACACGGCCTAGGAATGACTGAACATAGTCATGGCTCGGAAGGCGTGATGGCACTCTCAAGCCTTGCACTCCTGACTGGGAATGTAGGTCGACTAGGAACCGGAATCAATCCACTGAGGGGCCAAAATAATGTTCAGGGTTCATGTGACATGGGCGCTCTCCCCAATGTCTATACAAATTATCAATCAGCAGATGACCCCCAAGTAAGACAGAAATTTGCCAAAGCATGGAATGTTGAAGTTCCAACTAAACCAGGAATGACTTATCCTGCTATGTTAGAAAGTGTTAGCGAAGGGGGGCTGAAATCACTATACATGATCGGCTCTGATATTGCCCACACAGACCCAAATAATCTACAGGTTATTGAGGCATTATCCAATTTGGAATTACTCATCGTTCAAGATATTTTCTTCTGCGAGTCGGCAAAATATGCACATATCGTCCTACCCGCCGCTTCATTCTTGGAATCAGATGGAACCTATACAAACGGTGAAAGAAGAATACAGCGAATCCGAAAGGCAATCGATGCACCTGGCCAAGCAAAGCAGGATTGGATAATCGTCAAGGAATTAGCAGAAGCGCTGGGCCACCCCATTGCATTTAGTGAGGATTGCTCGGATGTATGGGATGAATTAGCGGCATTAACACCCAACTTCGTAGGAATCTCCTATGATAGGTTAGAGGATGTAGAAGCAATTCAATGGCCGGCACCAACTGCTGAACACCCAGGCACTCCAGTCATGCATCAAGACCAATTTTCGAGGGGTTTGGGTCATTTTGCAGCCCCTGAGTTTTCTGAGCCAAATGAAACTGCAAGCGATGATTACCCGTTTATTTTGGTAACTGGTAGGAACCTCTATCATTACAATGCGGCAACCCAGACAAGACGTAGTGGTCTTGTTGAATTTAGAGAATCAGATTACCTAGAGATAAACCCCGAAGATGCTGAAAACCTTGGGATTCAAGATAATTCCGAAGTTTGGCTTTCAAGCCCTCGGAATAAGATTAAAATGTTGGCAAAACACAATGATGATGTCAGAATCGGCAATCTATTCACGACTTTTCACTTCCCAGAAGTTGGAGTTAACACCGTAATCAGTTCCTCATCTGATGGCTATACTCGTTGCCCCGAATACAAAGTCCAAGCAGTTGCCATAAGTGCTGTTTGAATCGTTGGTGGCAATTGATAAGAGAAGGATGCCCAGCGCAAGCCACCATGGTCAAGCAGGCGTTGATGCGATTAGCGGATGGAATCCCATCGCAATTACCTGATTATCCGGCTATCGATGCTGCTATTGACCAAGCGCCAGCAAGAAAACAAATACTCTCAACAAGAGATAAGGAATTGGCTATTCGAAATGCTTTGAGATATATTCCTGAAAAATGGCATGTAACTTTGGCTGCGGAATTCAAGCATGAGTTAGAGACATTTGGACGCATCTTCATGATGCGCTTTAGACCAACAGAGTATGAGATGAAAGCCTATCCAATCGATAATTACCCCGCAAAGTGCAGACAAGCAGCGAGTATTATGCTGATGATTCAAAACAATCTTGACCCCGCAGTAGCACAATTTCCCCATCAATTGATCACTTATGGAGGCAATGGAGCGGTATTTCAAAACTGGATTCAATACCATTTAGTAATGCAATATCTAAGCCAGATGACTGAGAGTCAAAGCCTTGTCATGTATTCGGGACACCCCCTTGGACTATTTCCTTCGCATCCAGACTCTCCTCGGGTTGTCATCACCAATGGGATGGTCATCCCAAACTATAGTTCTCAAGATGATTATGAGCGCCTGAATGCACTTGGAGTTTCCCAATATGGCCAAATGACTGCAGGTTCATACATGTATATCGGACCACAAGGAATCGTCCATGGAACAACTATTACACTGCTCAATGCAGCCCGCATGAAACTCGGCATAGCAAGTGATGCAAGCCTTGCAGGGATCTGCTACGTAACATCTGGACTGGGGGGGATGTCCGGCGCTCAAGCCAAGGCAGCGGTCATCGCTGGTTGTGTTGGTATCATCTCAGAAGTTAACCCAATCGCAGCAAAAAAGCGCCATCAACAAGGTTGGTTAAGTGAACTCTACGAAGATATCGACCAAGTCATCGACCGAATGTTAGAAGCAAAAGCCAATGGTGAAGCAGTATCAATCGGCCATGTTGGAAATATTGTTGACCTCTGGGAAAGACTTGTTGAGCGAGATATCCAAGTCGAATTAGGCAGTGACCAAACAAGTCTACACAATCCATGGCAAGGCGGATACTTCCCCACTGGAATTGACTTTGAAGAAGCAAAACTGATGATGTCCCAAGACCCTTCAAGGTTCAAAAAAGAAATCCAATCCACTTTGTTAAGGCATGCAAAAGCAGTCAATACCATGGTAGAAAGGGGTACATATTTCTGGGATTATGGCAATGCATTCTTACTTGAGGCAAGTCGAGCAGGTGCAGATATTTGTGATGCAAATGGCGATTTTATCCACCCATCCTATGTTGAGGACATCATGGGTCCACGCTGTTTTGATCTTGGATTTGGACCCTTTAGATGGGTCTGTTGTTCGGGAAGTAAAGAAGACCTTGAGATGACCGATAATATTGCCATGCAGGTACTCGAAGAAATGTCAGCAACGGCTCCAGTAGAGATTCAACAGCAATTAAAGGACAATATCCAATGGATAAGTGCCGCGGGAAGGAATCGGATGGTTGTTGGTAGTCAAGCAAGAATACTCTATGCAGATGAGGAAGGGAGAAAGAGAATCGCCTCTGCATTTAATGAAGCAATAAAAGAGGGAGAAATTAGTGCTGGAATCGTTTTGGGGAGAGATCATCACGATGTGTCCGGAACAGATAGCCCATATCGTGAAACTGCCAATATCAAGGACGGTTCCAACCTTTGTGCTGACATGGCCATCCACAACGTCATCGGAGATTCATTTAGAGGGGCAACTTGGGTTAGCATCCACAATGGCGGAGGTGTGGGTTGGGGTGAAGTGATTAACGGTGGCTTTGGAATGTACCTCGATGGAAGTCAAGATTCTGAAAGGCGTTTGAACTCAATGTTATCATGGGATGTTAACAACGGAATTGCCCGCCGTGCATGGGCAAGGAACCCAGAGGGAATATTTGCAATCAAGCGTGCTATGGAGAAGGAACCACTGCTCAAAGTTACCCTGCCAAATCTAGTAGATGATGAGATTATCGCAAATTTATTCTAAGGAGGAAAAAGTATGGAAATAGAACTTGACGGAAGAAATCTAAGTATGGAAGAACTGCTCCTTGTAGCAACTGGTGTTGCTGATGCCATTATTTCTGAAACTGCAAAAGCAGGTATTGAAGCGGCAACAAAAACAATTGAAGGAATCATCGATAGAGGTGAAGTAGCCTATGGAATCAACACTGGATTCGGAGCCCTTTGTAATGCTAGAATCGACTCTTCCAAACTAGGAGACTTACAGGCAAACCTGATTCGAAGCCATGCCTGTGGGATAGGTGAAGCCATGGAAGTTGTACCGGTGAGAGCGATGATGTGTGCTCGAGCGAACTCATTGTGCAGAGGCAACAGCGGTATTAGAATAGAAGTTATTCAAAGAATTCTCGACATGCTAAACCTTGGCCTAACACCTGTTGTTCCCAGAATTGGTTCCCTTGGAGCCTCTGGAGACCTTGCGCCTCTTTCCCATGTTGCTTTGACTATCATGGGAGAAGGTAGTGTAATTGACCAATACGGGGAATTCTATGATACCGCAGAAGCATTGGTCAATAATGATTTGAAGCCAATTCAACTTCAAGCAAAGGAAGGTCTTTCTCTGATAAATGGGACCAGCCAAATCCTTTCATGGCTAACTATTTCTCACGCCATCCTAAGTGACCTTTTGCCATTGGCTGACCTAATTCTCTCAACCTCAATCGAGGCATTAAGTGGTTCCATTGCGCCAAGTGATGAACGCCTACATGCAGCAAGGCCACACCCTGGCCAAGCACTTGTTGCTAATCGGATTCTAAGAGCCCTGCAGAATTCTGAAATCAACCAAGCCCATACAGATTGTGATAAAGTTCAGGATCCATACTCATTTCGGTGCGCTCCACAAGTACATGGACCCGCTAATGAAGTCCTTCAAAGACTAGGTGATGTGATAACAATAGAATTGAATTCTGCAACTGATAACCCACTCGTTTTTCCAGACCCAAATAATCCTGGTCCACACGAAGTCGTTAGTGGTGGAAACTTCCATGGAGAAATACTCGCCCTAACCGCCGATGCAATGAATGCCGCTGTTCATGAAATTGCCAGCATTAGTGAAAGGAGAATGGATACTCTCCTTGATACAAACCGCAGTGGACTTCCTGCCTTCTTAGCCAATGAAAGCGGCCTCGAATCTGGAATGATGATTGTACAATATGCAGCCGTAGCTGCAATTGCTGACCTTCGCGCCCACGTAGGGCCTCATACTACCTTCAGCCTCTCAACCTCAGCCAATCAAGAAGACCACGTTAGTATGGGCGCTACTGCTGCTTGGCATCTCTTCCAAAGCGCCCAAAGGCTAGCAGATATCTTATCCTGTGAAGCAATAATCGCTTGTGAAGGGTTGGAACACCACCAAGAAAAGGCTGGAGATGGCGTAGATGCCCTCTACAAGCACGTTAGAACATTGGTCGAGCCATTACAGGGAGACCGCTCATTAGCAGGTGAAATGGCCGATTTGGCTAATGATTTCCTCAATGGAATTGGGGATGAAAATATTCACCCTTACCTTGAGTGATTACTCATCCAATAATATATCGAGGGAATTCCAAACTTCGCGAATTCCGGTTAACTGTCTAATCCTGAAACGGAATGCTGTGGCATTTGAGATATCCCCTCGGGACATCAACAAGTCTACGCGGCGGTCTAATTCAACTGCTAAACGAACCTTTTCCTCCACAACACGATATAGTGCATAGGCATGTTCCATATCCTGATATTTTAGAGCAGGTTCCAACTCACTTACATCGAAGCCCATACGCCTCCAAGCCAATATCCGTCTGCGCAAAATTGCAGTAGTAAAACCAGCAGATGGTAGGCGAGTTAGGTGACTCAATTTTGCCGAGCCGTCTTCATGTACCTCCTCTTCTGAAGTTGTTTCAACTACCTCTTGCGATGCTTCAACTTCTTCCTCATGAATAATTACCTCATTAATTGCTGCCTCAGGTAATTTCCAAACAGGCGCCTCGCGTCTTAAACGGGCGATTTCGGTTGTCAGGAACGCCTTTGGCTCAACTGGACAAACAAGTCTCCATGTAGTTGCAGAAATATCATCAGACATCGAACGTAAAAAAGTTAAAAGTGCCGGAAAACCATGCAAACTCATCAAATGTTCAACCCCATCTAAGACAATTATTCCTGACTTCTCAGAGATTCTCTCCCTAATTTTCATCGCCAAACGCTCAAGGCTTGGACTAACAGCACTCGGAGAGTCTCGCTCTGTCAACCAACCTACTTCGACAGTATTGATGTCGATTTTGCCAATCAAACGACGAGGCGGCAACCTAGTTAGTAATAATGAATGATAACCTGACGAATTCACCAAGTCTAGCCATTCAAACATGGCCTCCATCCCCTCTTCCAAAAGGTGGGTTGAGCCTACCTCAGGCAGAAGCCCCATCCCGCTGCGATGCTCCGCCATTATACCTCGCCCCTTGTTGACGGCTCTTGACCATGACGCCCATAAGAATAGAATGGTCAGTATTCCGACTGCTACTGCACTTTCACCCGCATATCATTATAACGTGCATTGAAGTGCCGAGAATGGGTTCTCTATGTCTGGAAATGATGATGCGAACGATGGAATGGCAGAATGCGGCGCATGTAGGGCCGTAGTACCGGTTGACTCAGAGGAATGTCCGGGTTGTGGCATCTCCTTTACTGGAGTCAGTGAAACAAGCCTTGGAGAATGTGGTGCCTGTGGCGCATTAGTCCCTTTGGAGAGCAAAGCATGCCCTCAATGTGGCGTTGTTTTCGTAGCAGATGATGTCATTTCCATCCTTGGAGACTGGCTTTCGGCCACCGGATTAACGGTGGAAGACTTATTCAAGCGATTCGATGAAAATAAAGATGGCGTTATCGAAGCACACGAGTTCAAGAGCGGCCTGTTGGCACTCAATATTGCCGATCTCCCAGAATCTCAAGTTGACCGCCTAGTCAAAGCACTCGATGAGGATGGAAACGGCGTTATCGACCTAGCAGAACTTGAATCTACATTTGCACCAACTGACAATTCTCCCGCTAAGGAAGTTAAACCTGAAGAAGAGGAAACAGAAGAAATTGCTGAGGATGACTCAAGCGAAGAGGATGAAGAATCGGTTGATGAAGAAGAAGAGACTGTTGAGGAAGAAGATTCTACCGAAGATGACTCAAGCGAAGAAGAAAGTTCTGATGCTGAAGGAGAAGAAGCTGAAGAGACTACTGAGGAAGAAGATTCTACCGAAGATGACTCAAGCGAAGAAGAAAGTTCTGATGCTGAAGAAGAAACTGAAGAGACTACTGAGGAAGAAGAAATCCCCGATACGCCTCTGGCCCGTATGGTTAAGAACTTCAAAGATGCTGGATATGACGTCAAAGAAGCCTTTGAGCACATGGATGTAAACAACGATGGTGAAATCGACGGCGAAGAGATGACTAAAGCCCTGACAGAATTCGGCGGTGGTACCATCGATGAAAATGATGTCAGTGCAGTAATGGAAGAATTAGACCTAGACGATAATGGTGTCATTACTCTTGACGAGTTAATGGTAGCATTTGGAGTTCCAGCCGAAGAAGAAGAGCCTGAGGAGGATGAAAAGCCAAAGGAAGAATCCAAGCCAAAGAAGGAGTTCCCCACCGACCTTCACAAGAAATTGATGTCAAAGAAGGCTAACGATATCTTCTGGCCAATAATGCACACTTTATTCGCTGTATTCGCATTACTGTGGGTACTAAATGGAATGGGTACATTCGTAGATGGGACAGGAGGTAGCATAGAATTCGAAGAAAAGACCGTTAAGTGCGACCCTGATTTACACGGGAAGTGCAAAAATTCACTAACGCCATTTGCAGGAGATGGTTTGACATCGTCAATGCCTGCCGCATTCTATGCTGATGGGATATTCTTCATGGTTCTTGGTTTCGCGGGCCTAGGTGGAAGTCTCTATGCACACTTGGTCTTGATGAAAGCCTGGAGAGCCAAAGCAAAAGGCGATGAGGGAGACGATGAAGAGACTTCAGAGGATGACTCAGATTCAAAGGAAGGCGAAGATTCTGATGATGAAAAAGAAGAGTCCGACGATGATGAGTCTGATGATGATGACGAGTCTGATGATGATGATGACGATGACGAGTCTGATGATGACGACGATGACGAGTCCGATGATGATGACGACGATGACGAGTCCGATGATGATGACGAGTCCGATGATGATGACATCGATGTTGGTTCGAGAGTCGGAGTTGAAGTTGACGATGAAGAGATATTCGGAACCATCATTTCATTCGATGATGAGAAGGATACAGTCACCATAGAAGACGAGGAAACTGGCGATGAAATAGAGGCTCCTCAAGACAGCATGTTCTTGGAGTGAAACAATGGACCTCCTATCCGTCTTCGACGGACTAAGTGCCTGTCCTTTATGCGGAACTTTGCAGAAATCAGGAATGTCTCGCTGCCCTGAATGTGGTACTTTCAATACATCAACTCAGTTTGAAGAGAGACCTGTGCCCCCCGTAGCAGACCGGGTTAAAGCAACCCCAGCAGACCCTACTCAATACAGTTTGAATCCAAATATTGATATCCCTGTTGATGACAATGTAGAAGTTGAAGATATGACAACTTCATGGAGTGGAGGAAATACAAATTTTGGTCTTGGTGATGATGAAATCGACATAACAAGGAATGTTGATCTAAAATCTCTGAATATTCCTCCCGCTGAAACACTACTTGAAGAAGAATAATTAACTATTATAGAATTGGTATTTTCAAAAACTAATCATAGTGATTCAAGGAATCATTAATATCGGAGTATTCATATCTAAAAGTCCAATCGAGGAGAATGATTCGCATGGCTGAGTATCAAGGATTCTGTCTGAAATGTAAGACTTATGGGCCGATTAACAATCTCGAGCACTTCACAATGAGCAATGGTAGAAAGCGTGTGGCTGGCTCATGTAGTGAAAAAGGCTGTACGGGTAGAATCTCTAAAATCATCGGTTAATTCTCTTCATTTCTAAATGGCTTAACCAATTCAAATAAATATACGCGCTCTGTCGATTAGACCAGCGGGCTCGTGGTCTAGGGGTCATGACGTTGCCTTGACATGGCAAAGATCGCCAGTTCAATTCTGGCCGAGCCCACCAACAAAATCAAACAACGAGGGCTCGGGCAGAATTGAATCCAGCGTGTGCTGGACATTAGCCAACAATACAGTGCACACGCGACGGTTCAAAGGCCACCACTCATTATCAAACAACGTGGGCTTTAGCATCGGAAATCCTCGCTGGCACTAAACTCCAATTTCTCCCCTACAGGGAGGGGGTAAAGGCCAATATTTTCTCTGATCAATAACGATATCTTGTTAAACGCATGACTGCAAGCCTATTGGCGGATATTCATGGAGTCCTCAAACTTCTAAAATAAAAATAAAGGCGTATAATACATATTATACGCCCCCCCTGTAATCGTTTTTTCCTCTCAAATCAAAAATCTTCACTCTCAACAACAAAAATCCCAACCAAAGGCGGACCATTTAGCACAACTTCCAATCCACCATCTTTTTCATCCAATTCCGAAACAGACCTCATCGCCACTCCTATTGCATCCTCATTCTCGTAAAGAGCTTGCAACAAAAATGTCCCAGCAGTGTTGGCCGACTCACCGACCCATGATCGTGCACAACCTGGAGATTCCTTTCGAAGCAAAGAGCGAACTTTCAACATTCTACGTAATCGAGCGGCATATCCATCCTTGCTAACCAAGACCACAGTTTCTAACCACATATCATCACGCTTGATTTGACTTTATACTTCAAATTACTTTCTTTTCCACTAAATACATTATATTAAAACTTTAAACTTACTTCAATGGAGTAAAAACTCACCGCCAACAAGAGTTCCAACAAATGGTGAGTGTCCAGGTCGAGAACACCAAGTCTCCCAATGTGGGGAATCTAGGATATTCAAATTTGCAGCACCACCAACGACGATTTGACCATGCGCTAAATCAGCATCATGCATTACATTCTCAGCCGAGTTTCGTGAAACTGCTACTAATGAAGCAAGAGGGTCAATGCCCATCCTCTGAGAAAGTAAAGAACCGATGAATGGTAAAGATAGTGTTCGGCAATTGGGATTAAAATCACTAGCAGCACACCAAGCCCACTCCTCATCAATACATTGTTGTGCAGGAGGGAAATGCGTCTCCCCCATTGAATAAGGGGTCGCTGGCAGAAAACATTGCATGCTATTAGCAGCATTAGCGGCAGCCCGTGCTTCATCAGAACTCCAATGAGCATGGTCGCCAGACTGCGAGCCTAATTCAGCCGCTAATGCGAGGCCTTCGCCATCTACAAACTCATCCACATGAAGCCGGATATCCATGCCTCCAGACTTGGCTGCTTTGCAAATCTCTTCGGTTTCTTCAATACTAAACCAACCAGGCTCACAAAACACATCTGCAGAACGCGCCATGCCAGAATCAAGCACTGCAGGTAATTGCTCAGAAAGAATCTCTTCAAAATAATCACTACGGCTGATGTTTGGGGGAGCGGCATGGGCACCTAACCAAGTAGAATCAATAGAAAGTCCATGCAAAGAAACAGCAGCCTCCAATAAACGTAATTCTGACTCCGTATTCAAGCCATAACCACTCTTTACCTCCAAAGCAGTCGTGCCATGACGCAAGGCCATCTCCATACGTGAAAGACCACATTCCAACAAAGACTCCATGCTCATCTCCCTTGTTGCAGCAACAGTACTTGCGATACCACCGCCTTTAGCGGCAATATCTGCATATGACATTCCATTCAGGCGCCAGCGTAATTCACGAGAGCGGTCGCCCCCCCATAGTAGGTGAGTGTGTGCATCGACCAAGCCCGGTATTACTGCTCTGCCTCCTACTTCCAAGACCTGATGACCATTGATGTCGACAAAATCAAGTTCACTTCCTCGAAGTCCTCCGAGGTATTCATCGCGTAGGTTTTCAGAATCACCGATTCTGGTGATTATACCATTATCAACAACGATACCCATCCCACTTGAGGACACTAATGCCTCATCATCAGACATGGCTAGTCCACGAAGTGGACCCTCTCCATCAGAAAGATGCGCCAATGGACCAAGGTCCAATAACAGCCTCGCCATGCACTACGCTACGAGGGTACGGTTCAAATGGACTGCCCTTGAGCATGGTATGGGTAATGACATGTTAGGGGCTGTTCTTGGCATTGAATCAACTGCCCATACCTTCTCAATGGGCATGGTTAACAGCGAGGGGGTCCCAACTCCTTCAGTCTCCTCGATGCTACAACCAAAAGAAGGAGGAATCCATCCACGAGAGGCTGCTGATCATCATGCTGATATTTGTGAAAATGTGTTGCAAGAATTACTCTCTAAAGAAGAACTCAAAATAAGTGCAGTTGCATTCTCTCAAGGCCCTGGTCTTGCTCCTTGCTTGCGAGTGGGGGCATCTGTAGCAAGGTCAATTGCAACTACTCTAGATGTACCACTCATAGGTGTAAATCACTGTGTAGCACATATCGAAATAGGGCGAGAACAATGCAACTGTGATGACCCAGTTCTTCTCTATGTATCTGGGGGTAATACCCAAGTCATTAGCAGAGTAGGAGATAGATACAGAGTGTTGGGGGAAACATTAGACGTGGGTATTGGCAACATGTTAGATAAATTTGCTAGAATAAACGGCATGGCATTTCCAGGTGGTCCAAAAATCGAAAAACTAGCTGCAGAATGGTTAGAGAAGAATCCTAATCCGAGCATGGAAGGGCTGGAATTACCATATGCTGTACACGGCATGGACTTGCAATATTCAGGGCTATACACAGCAGCAAAGCACATGGTCGAAAAAGGTACAGAATTGGGTGCAGTTTGCTGGTCATTACAAGAGCATGCATTTGCTGCTTCTGTAGAAGTAGCAGAGAGAGCGTTGGCTCATACTGGCAAAACAGAAATTCTACTCGGTGGTGGGGTTGCTTGTAATACGAGGCTGCGAGAAATGGTAACCCAAATGGCTGAAGACAGGGAGGGTAGTGCTCATGTTCCAGATAGGATGTTTTGTGTCGATAATGGGGCTATGATAGCAAGGCTCGGTTGGCTACACCTAAAGGAAAATGAGCAAACTGCTTTGGAAGATAGTGCTGTAAATCCACAGTTGAGAACTGACCAGACTGTGATTACTTGGGCTTGAATCTCCTTCCGATAAGGGTCTGTTGAAAAGGCAGCCATCCGAAAACGTCTTCAAAATGTTATTGAGAAGTTCGTCTAATTGGACCCACTAGGACGGGGGGTTCATGAGGTCCCCTCTGTTTTGTCAACAGTTGATACAACATCTCAAAAACTGAGAGCGCCCCCTTGCTGATTACCATGCGAGATTCGACAGAGTTACGCGATTTGTTGTGGCAACTACTCGGCCATATTCCCGAGGCTGGGGGAGAGCCCAGTGGGGTTCTAATTGAGACCATTACTCATGCAGGATTTCGACAAGAAGAATGGATTCTCAAATTAAATGGCGAGCAGGATGTTCCTGCAACTTTACTAATCCCAGAGGGTGCAAATTCCGCTTCACCTGCACCCGCCATAGTTTACAATCACGCCCACGGCAGTCGCTATCATATCGGACGAAAAGAAATCTTAGAGGGGCGTCCAGCACTGCTTGAACCGCATTGGGGAAATGTCCTGTGTGAAATGGGAATTGTTGTATTGTGTATCGATATGTGGGCTTTTGGTGGAAGGGCAAGCCAATCAGAATCTGCCCTGTTCAAGCGCATGATTTGGACTGGGCAAGTCTTGTGGGGACGGATGGTGTACGATAATGTGCGAGCGTTAGATTGGCTTGAGAATCTCGATTTCATCGACCCGCAACGTATCGGCACGATGGGGATTTCTTTAGGTTCGACAATGGCTTGGTGGCATGCCGCATTGGATGATAGAATCAAACTATGCATCGATATATGTTGCCTTACCGAATTCAACACCTTGGTCGAGAATGGCGACATGGATGGGCATGCAATTTACTACTATGTGCCAAATTTGCTGCTGCATACGACCAGCGCTGAAATCAATGCTCTAATCGCCCCCCGTATGCATCTATCATGTGCGGGATTGCAAGATATTCTAACTCCACCCAAAGGATTGGATATTATTGATAAACATCTCAAAGAAGTATATGCGGAGATGGGGGCACAAAATTCATGGCACCTCTATCGTGAAGATGTCGGTCATCTTGAGACCGAGGGTATGCGAGCCAAGTGTATCGAATGGTTAGGGCGCCTTTGAACGGGCCAAACCTTGTTGCCACAATTTGCCGCCCAGTTCTTCCCATTCCTTGGATTGCTTTTGTCCGGTGCGCGGATAAAGGGTGAATTCACCGAAATAAATCTCCGAATCCACCATGAATAAGTCGACCCGAACATAGGCTACTTCGGTGGATAATTTCTCGGCTGCAGAAACAATATTGTCGAACATTTCATCACCAAGATGTTCTCTTAGATTGTTAATCTTATCAATCGGTGGCCACTTTCTATTCTCGGTTTGGGGAATAAAATCACCGGTAATTGGGTCGTGAAGGTTTTGCTTCACGCTGGTAAATTTCCCCTCTTCATATTGAATAAAACCCGCTTTTCCAAAGAAACAGTGAACCTTAATATCATCTGGAGTTGTGCCCTTTTTGGTCAACAACAACTCCTCAATGAGGACTCCTGCTGGCTTTATCGCCCTTACAGCCCATTCGTATTTGAAGGGATATTTCCTCTTGACTAGCCGGTTCAATTTACGTTCGATTTTGCGGTTTGACCAGCGGTTACCATTTTGGTCGCGATTATCTCTTACCACGCGATAAATCTCATGTATTGCCATATCCTTTTTCACTCCCGAAATCGGTTCTTCGCCATTATCCATGATGAATATTCCATCTCCTGACCAATGATTGGTCTTGATAACACAGCGTTTGGGTAATTTATCCCAAGGCAATCTAATCGGTCGCTCTTGAGTCCAATGGAATAACTCGGTGAGTTGGCACGCTTGTTTTTCTAAGACATATTCGCGTGCAGCGTATTTATCTTCCATAATCGGCATAAGTGGATTACGATCGTCGTGCATTGACTTTACGATAAATTCACTAATCAATTGCGGGTCGTCGGAAACCTCCTCATGCCATGGATGAATCACTGGACTAAACGGCAAACGCATCCCATCACCCATAGAGCGCTAGGGCATGCGTATCATAGCAGTTTCCGCGCAAAGGGCAACCGTTGAATGCACAAATGACTTCAACGCTTTACCCGTAGGAGTGGTATGGGCAGCCCCCCCAAGGCGTTGGATTTTTCTCTGATTTCGGTCGCTGAAATCCCACAAAGTGGCAAGGATAGAGTGGCTAAATTACTTGATTCTGGCAACCTATTTCGCTATGGTGAAGGTGGAGATTCTGCTGTAGCGCAATTCGAGCGCGAATTTGCTGATTTTTTCGGCAAAAAATATGCTATTGCGGTTAATTCAGGGGGCTCGGCACTTTTCATCTCCCTTAAGGCAGCAGGAGCAAGTAGCGGCGATATCGTAATGCTCAACGCATTCACCCTTGCTCCGGTTCCAAGTGCGATTGAACATTGTTCTTGCGAGACAATCTTACTCGACACTACTGCTGATTTGGTGGTTGACATTGAATCGCTAAAACATGCGATTGAAACCACGGGAGCAAAAATTCTCTTACTGTCATACATGCGTGGCCATATTCCAAATATGGATGAAATCATGCAGGTTGTGAGAGATAACAATCTCACTTTGATTGAGGATTGCGCCCATGTGATGGGAGCAAAATGGAAAAATCACGACATGGGTACTCTCGGTGATGTTAGTTGCTTTTCATTGCAGTCATTCAAGCAGGTGAACGGTGGTGAAGGCGGAGTTATTCTCTGTGATGATGACGATATTGCCGCCAAGGCTATTCTAATGTCTGGAAGTTATATGCTCTATGAGCAGCATTCAGCTCGGCCCCCAAGTGAAGTTTTCGACAAGTGGGTTGGAACAACACCCAATTTTTCTATGCGCCTGAATGAAATCAGTGCCGCATTGGTTTCTTCACAACTTCCAACCCTAAGAGAAAAAATCGCCGCATGGAATCATGTGTACGGGCAAATCGCCTCCGGAATCCAAGAAATCAGCGGGCTGAGCCTACCTAATATCAGCCCGCACCTACAACCTGCACCTACATCGATTCAATTTTTCTGCTCGCGCGATGAAGACGGAATCCGCACGGCATTAGCCACGGCCAAATCTCTCAATCTCAATATCAAATGGTTTGGCGATTCCCAAGCGCGCGGATTTACCAGTAATCATCATCATTGGAATTACCTACCTCAGCAAGAAATGGAGAATACCGACGCAGTGATGAAAGGACTGTTAGATATTCGCTTGCCATCAGATCTAAGTGAACAGCAATGCAAGGATATCATCGCAATCTTGCGATATTCATTCTAACCCAGTCGAGAAGAGCCTGGGTTCGTTGGATGAGAATTCAAATTCCTGAGTAGATGCGTCAGACGTAGCCTTTGCGAGGCTGTTCAATTCTCTCTTTTCGTTCTTCAACTTCAGCATCTCCCATGTCCTTGGCCTTGTTGAGTAAAGAATCTCGTTTGAGGAATACCCAGTAGATGAAGAAGATGAATAGAACTGTGCTTATCATGCGAACAATAGGGAAGAATTCTTCTTTGAAGGCAACTGGTGATGTGAAAGTGAGTCCAAGGACATCGAATACCAGCCATGATATCAATCCCTCCAGAGTCATCACGTCAGAGATACCGTATTCTGCCAACTTCTTACTCATGGATGCAAACAACATTTCATCCCAAGCCCATGATAATGGTCCAAGTGTAAAGGCCGCCGCTCTCGCTTTTCTGAGTATTCCAAGTGCCTTGAACGAAGATTTGAGATGCGCCCCTCCTGTCGTTCGCCAAGCACCTGCGGCGGACAAGGCCTCCTTCAATTCGTTGCGTTGCCTCCTGAATCCGATTAGATAGATTCCAAGTCCACCTGTGGAGCCGGTGACCACCACAGCCTCTGCTGGGTTTTCAGTGATGAAGTGAGTGATTGCCTCAAGTGGTTCTTCAAAGAATTTAGGGGCTTCTTCGGCCTCGATGCTCTCCTCTTCTTCGGCTTCGTTCTCGCCCTCGTCATTCGGGGCTTCTTCGCCAAGTCCGTCATAAAGGATGGAAGTCTCATTCTCTGTGATGATGACGATGAGGCCGTTACCTCCTTGAGAATCGGGGATGTGCCCCCCCTCAGCGCCGATTGCAATTCCTTTGATATAGTCGGAATCGAATATATTCGGGGCGCTTTGATTGCTACCATTAAAGTGGTTGAATCCAGTAATGAATGTACTGTTGTAGTAACTGGATCCCCCGCCACCACCAGCACTGTATCCAGGTTGGCTGGCTGGGCCAAAGTTTCCTGAACCTCCACCACCGAAGTATCCAGCCCCTCCTGCTCCACCGCCATACCAATTGTTTCCACTTACATATGAGACGCCTCCCAAGAGTGCACTTCCACCACCTCCAGTGCTTCGAGTTGAACTGGTTCCGATTCCACCTGCTGTTTGGTTTCCACTAGCAGCACCGACAGCCATCGGCCCTCCACTGCCATTTGTGCCAGCAGGCCAAGCACCTATTCCTCCATTGGTTCTGATTCCTTCATCGAGATATTGTTGGCTTATCCAAGCTCCACCACCACCGCCTCCGCCAATCAACAAAGCATCTTCTTGAGTTGTGTTGTTGATGAAGACTGCAGTCAGGCCACCGCCACCCCCTGAACTTCGTATTGCACCTGAATCATAGTAGACTCCCTCTCCAGCAAAGCCCCCCCCTGAGTACTCTTGATACTGGGCAGTTCGTGCTCCTGCTTTGCCTACCATAAGAGTAAGATTCTGGCCTGAAATAACAGATAGAGTTCCTTGAACATAACCGCCGGCCCCTCCACTCTGGTAGTATGTATCTCCTTCAGGACCGCCTTCGTGCACACCTGCATCGCCGGAACCGCCACCAGCCCCCCACAGTTTGAAGGTCACCTCGTCAACACCATCAGGAACGGTCCAATTCACATCTGCACCGGTGTAGGTATGGTAGTTAATGTGGCGTAATTCATCGATAACCCAGTGTATGGTTCCGTTAGGCAGAACCACTGCAACAGAGTGGTTACCATATGGCATCGGAGGGGAAATCGTTTGAAGAGTTCCTTCTTCAGAATACTCTATTTCTCTTGCTGATATGTTTCCGAACCAAATTTCTACATCTGGTATTCTTTCATCGATAGTGACCGATACTTCGGCAAAAGGTCCATCAGAAATATCTTCAATGTTATCTCCAACAATAAATGCAGCAACAATGGTGTTGTTTCCGGGAACAAGTTCTGGCAGTAGTACCATCAAACCCTCATTCTCTGAATAGTGATGTACGAGTTCACCATCATCTTTCTGGAACTGTAGGTTATTTGCATCTCGAAGTGGATTCGCTTGAGCAATGGATTCAATCTCATTTGCATTGAGTTCTCTGTTCCAAACACTGAAATCATCTACCATCCCATTTAGAGTCGGACTTCCTAGTCTGTTCCAGTAGCCAATTGTTGTTGCGCCACCAGTTATGCTTGGTATGTTTTGTGCAGCCGTGGTTGAACCGGATGGAATTCCATCAATCCATAAGGTTCCTCCATTCGGTGAGAAGGTCACAGCCAAGTGATGCCATGTTCCGGTACCGATACTTCTGTTGCTGACTAAATTCTGATGTTGGTTTTCGGAATGGAAGTAAATATACCCCTGTTGTCCAGTTATTATAGTGGCACTTTCATCTGCTGTACATCCAATGCTGAATATTGCCAGTGAATTGATTCCATCATGTTGTTTTGCCATTATTATCCCCGTGTTGTTGGATGATAGATTAACCCAGGAAGAAATAGTTCCTGAAGAGAGGTTTTCAAATGGCTGGTCAGGAATATCAAGATATCCCGATCTGCCTATCGATAATGCCCCATCTGGAGAAGAGGTTGAGCCATTACCTATATTGATGGTCGAACCACCGTTTAGAGAAGCGTGATGTTCATTTCCTGAAAAGTCTTGAACGGTACCATTCATTTCATCATCCATGTTCCAATGGGCACGGAGACCATCATCTGAGATGTCTGAAATGCTCAAATTCACGACTACGTTCTCTAGAGTAGTATTGTTGTCATGGAAAAGGATAATCTCCCGTTTATCAGTGAAAGAGATGTTCTCGGTTGCTATGTTAATCGAGTCTCCACCTGCAGTTGAAGCATAACGGGGAGATATCGAACGTATTCCAATGAATGGAGTTTCAGGTGCCGTTTGATTCCCCACTCCCTCATCAGCAGTGAATCCATTCAATCGCTGACTCGCTAGTTCATTCTGCGAAATCAAGAGATTGAGATTGATGAGGAGGAATAAAACACACACGGCCGAAATAATTGCATTCGACCTCCGCCTCATGTCGATAACCGACAACGTACTGGTTGAATAGTCTTCAGGCGGACATGACTTAGGCTTGTTTTCGTCGAAAAATTATAATTGTTACTCAAACAAAATTCTCAAGTGCAACCCATGCAACTATGGAAATAACTATCACCATCAGTCTTACATAAGACACTACGAGTGATATCATGTCAGACAAAAGTATCGAAGAACGTGTTTCAGAACTAGAGTCTCGGCTTGACAACATAGAAGGTAAAGCAGATGAGAGATGGGAAGTAGGTGCAGTCCTTGGAGTATTGTTTATTATTTTGGGTTTTCTGGTTTATCGAGTATTCTTGGCCTAGTAATGTCTTCTCCTCAGTTTTAGACTTAGGGCTACGCTATGCGTCTGAGTAATCATTCCTTGCCTCTGATGTTTCCACCAGATACTCCACAAACTCAAATTCATTACCATTCC
>DUDM01000049.1 GCA_012959275.1 Candidatus Poseidoniales archaeon | reverse complement strand
CGCAACGAATGATGTAGTGAATTTCTATTACAATGTCAGTAGTTTAGGTGATGGATGCTATTATGCAGACTCACAACTTTATGATGATGAATGGAATTTGCTCGATGAAACAGAAGGAGATGTCGACGGAGAGGTATTCTCAATTGGAGAGGTTAACTGCTGGCTATATCCTGGCATGTACTTCGACTGGAACGGTGATGGAGAAATTGAGTTTAATATTTGGGACCTTAAAGAAAATGATAACTATACATTAGATATTGCAGTTTATTCCTACGAAGAAAATGGAGATTTGTCTTGGGATTCTGATGCGACTCATTATTTCACTGCAATTGACGGTTGGCAAGATATCAACATCGCTTTCGACCTTTATGAAGACCAACAATATTGGCTGAACGTTCTCCTATCCCATAATGAATTAGGACTCGTTCTTAATGAGTCAGGCGATATATGGGTATACCAGAACTCAGAATATATTTCACTAAATATTGAGAACGACGTCATTGGGTCAGGTGATGACTTAGAATTCAGTGTAACAGTTGAATACCTCGATGAGAATACGGACTATGAATTATTAGTCACAATTTCCGATGAGGATGATAATGAAGAATATTCACATGTTGAACCAAATGTCGGTGAAGGAGAGCATACAATTACGTTCAGTGCATTGGATGATGGATATTACCACATAGATGCACAGTTATTCGACACAAATGATGCGGAGTATTCAATCAGTAGCGATCATCGCCGTGTCTGTGTTGGAGACGGATGCCCTTCAGATGAACAAGCATATGGTAATTCAACAATGCATTTGGTACTTAACTGGGATGACATACCTGAGGTAGCCGGGTATCTTGATTGCGATGAAATGAGGGTAATGCTTGTACCAGAACAGCGTTGGATTGACGACCAGAATGGAGATGCAACCTATGGGGCATATCCAGATTGGTGGCATAGTGAAGGGGGTCCACCAGTTGGACCAACTCAGAATTTCTCATTCGATGAAATCCCATCCGGGGCTTATGCAGTTATCGTCGTAGTTTCATGCGAAGATATTGTAGAGGTAGTGGTTGACGGTAATTATCAATCAGAATCAACATATTTCCAAGGTACCAATCATGGGACTATAGGGATTCATACATTTACCAATGGTACAACTACCACTGTGGAAATTGATTTGGAAACAAGTATAGACGATGGAAATGAAGACGATAATATACACGACTTCATGGACCAATACTCAACTGGTGATTACACCTACCGTGTTTTCCTAAGAGATGGTGATAATGGCCCTGAATTAGTGGTCTCGATGGATATGTCTCTAGATGCAACAATCATTGTGGATATCGATTCAGAAGAAGGAGATGGAGATGGCCAGATAAGCGCTGAAGAAAACAACATGCTTCAGTATATGCTTAGTATGGAAGTGAAAGAAGACCATTTGGAGAAGTTTCAATGGAATGGTATTGAATTGACTGCAGCCGACTTAATCATCTCAAGTTATGAAATAATGGGATTGGTAGAAGGAGACGATATAATCTTTAGAGATTTCTTTGTGTTCTCTGTTAACCTCGGAGAGGATGGTGGAACATTCACATATTGGGAAGAGGAATCCGCTGGCATGGACCCATGTGATATGTCTGATGAAGGAGACATGTCACTCACTTATGTTGCAGCAGCCACATCTCCATATGAGATAATCAGCATCGAAGGAACCGGCTCAGACTTCACAGAGAATGCAAATGGTGTTTCGATTATGGAACTAGGTTGTGGAGATTCAATGCCAGGAGAATTAACCATCACCTTTGGTGAAGAAGACGATGGCGGCGAAGGCGGCGAAGAAAACAACACCACCAACATCACCAATACTCCACCAAGTTGCTTTATTCACTGGTACCGTGATGGGGATAACTTGGCAGATGAGGGAATGGCTCTGTTAACTGCTGGTGATTCAATTGATGAGATCACCGTTACAGAAGGAGATTCATTCACAATTTACATATATTGTTGGGATGATGATGGAGATGAGATGACACTCAGCATTACACCACCATTTGGCTCAGATGCATCTTTCACAGGAACCAGCGTTAGTGAATTCATTCAGTTGACCGTACCGACTGGTTTTGCTGGAAAGTTCGCATTCGGGGCTGAATGGTCTGATGGCGCAACTGGTGGAGAGTTTGACTTCGACATCATCATTGAATCTGCTGAAGATGAAGGAGATGATGAAAACGAAGAGTCTGACAGCACCAGTTCTGCCAGTTTCGTTCCAGGATTCACTGGAGTCTTTACAATCGCTGCCTTCCTTGGTGCAGTACTTGTTATGATGCGCAGAGAACAAGAAGAGTGAATCGAGTCTTATTATTGACAGATTACTTGACAACTCGCTGTAAGAAGCGACGAGTGACTAATTTGCGTAGAATACGTGTGCCGTCGTGGAGGGAACCCAGTTTTGGCTCCCCCACGCGGATTCCATAACTGATTGGAACGTGACCGATTACTAAGCCTGTGAGGGCAGCACTTGCGTACATTTCGGCTTCAATTTCAAAGGAGATTGAATTGAGGTCCAGAGTTGCGATGGCTTTCTTCTCAAAGGCCCAGAATCCGGAACATATGTCCGAGACTTCAGCACCGTATAGGCAGACTGCAATCCAAGTTAGAATATTATTGCCCAAATAATTCAATTGACTCATCGCATCAGGATCCATTTTCCCACGCAACCTTGAACCAATTACGATATCAGCCCCTTGGTCTAGTTTTTCTAACATCTTTGTTATGTCAGAAGGGTCGTAAGTTGCATCCGCATCAAGCATTACTAATCTATCATAATCGCTGGCTAGGAAGACCTCGAAGCCTAATCGTAAACCCAAGCCTTTTCCTGTTGTCTTTTGTTCAACGATGGTACAACCTGCTTCTCTTGCTATATCGAGGGTTGAATCTATGCTTCCACCATCAACAATCATGATGCCTATTTCCACACCTTTTGAACTTAGGTCCCCATTTGGCATGGCCGCAAGAACTTGGGGCAAAGCCTCCTCTTCATCGAGGGTTGGAAGCAATACCAATACCTTCATCCAAATCCCTCAGGTTTGATTGCCTACATCAATTGATGGTCTGCATCATGCCGGCTTGGCGTACTTCGACATAGTGAATTGTCACTCCGTCTATGTCAAACAAGGGAGCTCCCCGTTCAGTTAACCCTCTTGGGTTTAGCCAACGACTTCCCCCATTTTCGATTTCAATTGTAAAAATAAGGTGATTCTCAAAAGCATCGATATCCATTCTGATAGTTTCAAAACCACCATTTGTATTTTGTTTAACGAATTGCTCATTCACATGGAATGTAAGTTCTAGTCCTTGAGGCGCATCAAAAAATAATTCAATACTCCCAGCCTTTGATTGCATATTTTCCAAGAGTGGGGTATCCCAACTAACTCCTCCTTCTGACAAAAAAGCACGATTATCACTAAGTTGCTGATGCCCCCACCATCTGTGGTCTTCCCATGGGTCAGGTCTCCAAGTGCATTCATCGATGCAATCATTTTGTTGTGGAGCGATGGCAAATCCACGTTGTTCCTGATTGGAGTTGTTGGATAACTGCCATAATTTAGCCCCATTTTCCTCGGCAAGGATTTGCCACCATTTTGATTCGATGAGATTAGCACCGAGTAGGCCCATCGGACTAGATAGAGCATATCGAATTCCCATATTTTTCAGAGCGATGCCATCATCAGCCCGAATTGCAGAAGTTGCCCCATCTTGAATACTATATTCTTCAGTTAGCAATCCAAGGTTTGGATAAGATGTTAGATGAACATTTTTGGGTGCCTCAATAATAAAACCCCAATGAGCCTGTTCGGTGTAGATTATTGTTCCTTCAGGAAGAGATTCAAGGTGCTCAAGGATAGCATCATCGCCGTTGTTTTTTAGCAACATTTCTTGATGGCTGGAAAGTAAAAGTAAGGCGGATTGACCGATTAGAAGGAATGTGAATGCAAGGATAGTTGCAGTGCGAGGTAGGTATTGAGGCAATGTCTTTTTTTCTGGAATCTGAGCCAAAAGAATACCTGCAGCCAATGCAAATGGTATGTGGAAAGCATATACTCCCATGCTGTAAAGGCTCAATGAGATTAGACTCAAAAGAGAAAATGATTCAAAGCCAGCAAGAAAATGAATGAAAGTCATCAGCCAAAGTATCAATATCCAGGTCGATAATTGGCGGGAGATTTCTTGTTCTTTGAATTGCCAACTAGACCAAGCAGCCAGAGCAAGTAAGAGTGGACCGGCAAACAAGATGAGCGGACTTCCGCCTTGCCACCCATATTCAGATTGAATCGCAACCCCTTCTGGAGAAAGGATGGAGGCAAACAAAACTGCAACAATAAAAAAAACCAAAAAAACTTTGTCTTCGTGGCGAAAAGCTCCATTATTGTATTTATTCAATATTATTTCGGATAAAACTAATGCTACTAGTATTAGCGAACCGCTTGGATGAATCAGTCCTCCAAAGAGAATCAACAAACCAAGGATGATTTTATTTTGCTTTTTCGATGTTAAGATCAATAAACCTATGATGACAATAAATTGGCTCACTAAAGTTGGATATCCCGAATCATGAACCTTGACGAATAATCCGAATCCTAATGCCATGGCGATTAGGGTTTCAACTCCAGCATTCCAGCGCTGTGCAAGCCCCATCAATGCAAGCAACAAGAACATCAGAGAAATACGGCCTAAGAGGTGAACTGCATCAGAAGCAGGCAAACTTAGAGCCACTTGTAACAAGGCAGCAGTAGCCGGAAACGCCGGAGGATATGTCCAATAGCCAATATTGGGGGAGGGAATCTGGGTACTTCCAGTAGTAGCGTATAGGTTTGTCAGGGATGAAAATCCAATCCAATCAACGCCATTTGGAACTTTGAAGAGATAAATCGGCAATAATGAGAGAATGATAACCAATGCGATGGAGATTCGAGTCATTTTTTGTTTGAGAAATGAATCATCTATCTCGACTTCAAATGGAACTTTTAGCAAGAATCTGATAGAAATAATTTCAGCAATAAGAATCAAAAAAAAGCATGCCGATATTGTAAACCCGCCGAAAATCAAGACTGATGAAGCGATTAGCAACATTAGACAAAGAAGCCCAGCCATCGGAGCTAACAAGATAGTGCTTGAGAATTTTTGTTCAGGCTCCAAGCAACGAAGCAATGCCAACCCTATCGGAAGACCCAGAACAAGTAGTAATGCTAAGCCCATTATGCTCTGTGAGAAAATCACCAGAGGATGAGAGAGCATCTAAATCAGCACTTCGACGATTGCTTACCCCCTATCAACGCTGCCGGCCAATCATCATATGTAAGGCGGGTCTGGAGTTTCTTGATGTCCAACCAAGAGGAGATTAGCCTTCTCTCAAGTCTACAAGGGATTCCTCCGATTCATCTTCCGAACGACATCTACATTCACGATTTTTCAAACCCACCTGCGGCAGATTGGATTTGCCCTATGGAATATTCAATTGGCAAGTATGATGAAGTTCGAAATGGAATGTATTTGCAGGAACATTTCGAATCTAATAGAGTGTTACATATGGGTTTGGATATAGGTGGACCGCTGGCATCTCCCGTCCATTCTTGCTTAGATGGTGAAGTTGTATTCTCCGGATATCACCATGAAGATGGAGATTATGGTAACACCATCATTACCAAGCACCAAGTTGGAGAAAGAACTTTGTGGATTCTATACGGCCATTTATGCTCTCATAGCATCAAACACACTACCGCTGGAGGACATGTGAAGGCAGGGCAACTGATTGCATGGCTTGGCGATGAACAGGAAAATGGAGGGTGGGTTCCTCATTTACACCTACAATTAACTTGGCTTGCGCCAATCGAAAACTCCGTCAAAGGGATATTCACAATCGAACAACGAAAGGAAGCATTGAGGAGCCATCCAGACCCACAATTATTGATTGGCTTCTACTATTAATTTGCCTCAATGCTGGAAAGATGTTCCTTTAGACTGGTTATGGGACCGATTGCTGTTGGGTCTTTACCGTGCAGAAGTGCTAATGCACAACTGAGCCAATCCATTGTTATGCAGGAGTAAAGCATTGCCTCCAAAAGAGTTCTCCCTTCGCAGATAATTCTCCACCCATGTTCAGTAGAGAGATGATTTGAGAACCAATCGAAGCGTTGTTTCACTCTCGCATTCATCCCTCCCCATGTTAGCAATACCAAGGCTTGTTCAGCGGCCTTTGGATCGCAATCATCTCCAACTCCGCCCCATGCGATAATTTCATTGTGATTCATCTCAGGAAGGCTAGCGCCTCTTGCAAAACGAGCAGAATTTTCGTTTATTTGGCAAGTGAAACGATTAACCATCGGCGCTAATTCTGTACAACCGATGACAGCAATCGGCCGCTCAACCATCGCAGCAGCCAAGTGAGCCAAGTCGTTTTCAGGATTGGCGATGAAATCACTTGCATCCAAGTGTTTCTGAAGATTTTCTAACATCATCGATAGGTCAAGAGCATTGGGTTTGCGCATCAAACCAAGGCTCCACGCCAAGGATAATTGAGCCCCAAACAGGTGCCCAAAGGCCGAACGAGGAGGTTGACCAGAAGGCACCAAGACAAGGTGCACATCATCATGTAACTCACTCAGGCCAGCCAATTCCCCACCTGAGCAGATAGCAATAACACACCCTCCAGCAGCGATAATTTTACGAGTTGCATCAAGCGTCTCCTCTGTATTTCCACTGTATGAAGTGGCAATGACAAGGTGTTCTGGTTGCCACCATGATGGGATTCCATAATCGCTATGAGTTAAGACTGGAAGTACTCCTTGATGGTCAGAAAGTGCAGAAAGTGCTGCACCACCGGCAGCAGAACCACCCATCCCTAAACAGAGAAGGCCCTTCCATTTTCTCTCCCTTAGGCCGGGAACCCAAGCAGGGCCTGCATCCCCAAGCCTCTCAAATGATGCAAGTAAATCCTTGACGAAATTCCTCAAATGTCCAAGCATATCCTCGGTGTCTAAAAATTTAGCAATATCGGCGATGGTAGATTCACTCATTCTTCTTCCTCCTTTGGTATGTCAACGGCCATTTGGGGTAATGCTAACCAATCTCCTTCGATGTCGGCAAGTCGTAAAGTCATCTCTCCTTGATGGGCATAAGGGAGCCTAATTGTTTCCATTTTCCAGTTTCTCGGGTTTAGGAATTCTCCTGCTGAAGTATCGAATCTCAGTAAGTCAACAACCGTATGGTCGCGCTGCCTAGATATCACTACCGACTTCTCTAAATCCCTCCAAGATACGCCGATTCTTTCCGCTCTTTCCACTTTGTGGATTAACGCTCCATCGCTTGACCATGAGCCTACTCTCCAAAGAGTTTGCCTGAACCTAATTACATCTCCAACATCAAAGGCAGGTCGTCTGTAAAGTAAAGTCAAGCGAGTTAAATCGATACCATCTTTTCTACCGACAACTGACTTTGTCTCTTTCAGGTGGCCACCCCAACGATTAATCAGGTGGCGACCCCATGTTCTCGCCATTGACTTTGAACCGACTACTAGGTCGTACCCTCCCTGAACTGTGCCTTCACTAGTAACGAAAAACATCGGGTCGGGATTCATTCCAGATAACATTTCATCTAGGCTGGCGCGCATTTCTGTTAATTCATGTTCTTCCAACCTTCTACCTGCGGAACGTAATTGCACGGTAGCCTCAAAATAATTACCGGCCCTTCTTGTGCAAGTCAGGCAGACACCATTAGACATCCGTGCAAGCAGGCTATGATTTTCTGTGAATTGAAGGCCATGAACTATTGCATCTACTTGCAAGTGGAGGCGTGTATTTCGGTCATCAATTCTTTGAGGGGCCAAGGAAAAGGAGAATTGTTCTGCTTCTTTGTGCACTTCTAATGACCTTTGAATTAATTCCTCCCAAAGGTCATCATCGGGGATTTCAATCCATCTTCCTTGAACCTCTACAAGCCCACAGCGATAGCAACGAAAATGTTGTACTGTATCGGATAGTTTGACCACTGTGATCCTCTTTCTCAGGCACTTTTCGCACATCCGGTCGTGAACCAATGGAGGCCCTGCCCCACAAATAACACAGAATCCACCCCCCAAGTCCATCTCTTCACCTATTGTGTGGTCGAGCCTTTGTGCCTTCAACCTGCGCATGTAATTCATTCGTCTTCATTGCCTTCGATGACCTCAAGCCTCGATAGCAGTTCCAGCAATCTCTTGCCCAGCATCCAACTCCATGCCGCAAGCAAGCCAATCATCACAGTATAGGCTACAACCAGATTTACCATATCTCCCATTATACATCACCATCCATTTTGTTTTGAATTTTTGAGATTCTCTGCTCGGCATTCAAAATACTCCATTCGATAAGCAGTAAACCCACGAACAATACTACGAAGGCGAGAACTCCAAACCACATTGTAGTAGCCATGGATGGCTCCAAACCTCCCCCTCCAGGCCCAACCACCGGTCCAGGGTGCCTTCGCTGCCACCAGCGAGTAGCCATGTAGGTTAGTGGAACTAAGGCAAATCCAAATAGGCCAATCGCAGAAAATGTATCCCTTGTATCATCACCATCAGGCTGGGACCTTCTAGCGATGACCAAATATGCTGATAGCGCAGTTAGGATTCCAAATGTATTGATGCGTACATCGGTCCAATCCCAAGCAACACCCCATTCAGCATGCCCCCAAATTGGGCCACTGGTTATCGCCATCAAACCGAATACCATGCCTGCTTCTGCTGCAGCGACATGAAGTTTCCAACCCCAATCACTGCGCTTCCAAAACCATGCGATACTGCCAGCAAATAGGCAAGTAAAGGCAAGCATTGAAGCCCACGCTGAGGGTACATGCCAGTAGAATATTCGTTGTGCTGCGGGAGCATTCATAGTTTCAGTATCGACGCTTGGTGTCCATACTAATCCAAGGATAAGGGTGATACAGGCAAGCACAAGACCAAGCAACCAGAGGCTAAGCCCGCTAATTGCAAGTCGCCTAGACATTCTATTCCCAATATCTTGGGCCATGCGATTGCGTTTGAATATGTCCAATCATCATGCACGTCTAAGTAACTGAAGAATTGCATTAATTGCTACCAATAAACCAAAACCACCGGCGAGCATTAGAGTTGATTCTGAGCCACTCCCTTCAGTTGCGATAAGGCCCATTCCATCAACTATCAAGAGCCATGGGAAAACCATCATGACGAGCAATAATTGCGCGCCTTGTCTTGGCCTATGTAGCCAGCGATGAACTACCCAAAGATAGAGGTTTACTCTAGCCACAAGCCAACATAGTAATCCACCAATAAAAATTAGTAAAATGGTATGTGTAGCGGTAATGTTTGGTAGGTTAGCATGGGGTATCATTAGTACTGCAAGTAATGTGGAAAGCATACCTAAAATTGGGATGTGGATGACCACTGAATTAGGGTATTTCCCAGCACTATGGGCAGCCCACCAATGGCCGACTGCGCTGCGTTCTAGGATTCTTTCAGGCCCAGGGATTAAAGCGATAATAAAACATGGAAGGAGTATCATTCCGGTCCACATTCTCCAGCCAGCAACACCTTCGATTCCAGGGGGATTTAGAGCGATCAAAGTTAGGATTGTTAATGCCGCTGCCATTGCACCATTCAAGATGCTGCTTTTGATTCTATTTTCTTGGGTTGATATCCACTTTTTGTAAATCGATGAAGAGTTAGAATCAATACTGGAAAGAAGTGCTTTGCACGTGAAATTTGACAAAGGTATTTTCCCTTTTGATGATACATCTTTAGCCCCCCATTCTATGCTTCTATCAGCATGCTCTAAGATAGATACATCATGAGTTGAGACGATAATAGAATGACCAATTGCGGTTATGGATTTCATTTGCATCAGTAGAGTTTGCCTTGACTGAATATCTAGGCCATCATCCGGCTCATCGAGAAATACAATCGTCGGCTCATCGGAAACCATCGCCGGAAGAAGGGCTGCAATAACTGAGACTTTTCTTTGCATTCCTCCTGAAAGCATTCCAACACGGTCATTGGCTCGGTGTTTTAATTGCCAAATATCAAGAATTGACAAAAGGTCTTCAACCAAGACTACCTTTGATGATAACTCACAAGCAGTTGAAAGATGTTCAAGGACAGTTTCTTCTCCGGTTGTAGAATTTTCTTGAAGACATAATCCGAATGGTCTCAATTGTTGTCTTTTCCCATCCCAACTAACTAAAGTTTGCAAACTCTTTTGAGATTGGTGCAATATTCTACCCTCCCTCAAAAGAAGAAGTCCACATGATGCTTCGATTAGGGTAGATTTTCCACAACCATTTTCACCGTTCAAGGCAACAATCTCTCCCTGAAATAACTTGAAATCCAACTTATCTAGTACCCTGTTAAGACCACGATTGACACTGATTCCTTCAATGGACATCAGCACATTATCAGATGCCATCAAGTCCTCGAGATGTGCTTTAGGGATGAATCTTAGCGTTCACTGAAAAGACTCAAGGAAGAGTTGCATCCGTAGCCAATTCGATGAGCCACTTCATCTCACCTCTTTGGCAAAGTCTCAGCACTGGCCAATGGGTGCTACTGATTCTAATGCTCATCGCTGCAATTTCTCCCTATATTGCATCTTACCGCCATAAAACTAGTCTTGCATTGGCAACAACAATCTCCATCTTATTGGTTTATGTCGTACAAACTCTAACTTGGCTGATTTGGTGGATGGGCTTTGGCTGGCATGACCCTTTGATTGTACTCGTCGCATATCCCGGCCAAGTCTTCCATGCAGGAGACTGGCACCGCTTCATCAGTGCTGCTTGGATACATAGTCAGCGAGACATTACGCATGTTCTTGGAAACGCCCTGATTATTGCTTTGGTTGGAGTTCCTTTGGAACAGAGATTGGGTGGAAAACGCTTCATGATTGCCTATATTTTAGGCGCTTTCGCTGGTAATCTTGCTTGGTGTCTTGCTAACCTTGGAGATATGGTATTTGGCTTAGGTGCATCAGGTGCGGCTTTTGGATTGCTGGGGATTTACCTTGCCTGCTGGCCGCGTGATGAAATAGAATTCCCACTAATCCTTATTCGTCGCTGGCCAGTTCAATTAATCGCTCTGCTTTACTTCGGCATGGAAATTGCCAGAGCATATTCAGTTTACGGTTTATCACAACCATCTGATGTCGCTCATGTAGCTCACCTTGCTGGTTTCCTTGCCTGTTATGCAATCGCCCGTCCATTAGCCAAAGGTGGATTAATCCAACCAGATGTGGATGATGGTGGACCAACAGCATCAGGCCTTTCCGATGCTGGTCGTTCCTATAAGAAAAAAGGCATGGGGGATGTTGACTCTAATCCGTGGGGAAATTCTGAATTTCCTCTTTCAAAGAAGGCAGCAAATACTCTTGAAAAGTTGAGAAAAGAAGGTGATGAATTGGAGACAAGAGAAGCCTGGTTAGACAAATTATCCGAACAAGCAACGTGTCCAATTTGCGAGTCTGATTTGGAACTGAAAGGAGAGGCTGGACATCATTATCTTAGTTGCAAAGAACACAATTCTCATATTTCTTGGCCATGAATAAAGCGAGGCCCGTAGGGCCTAAACGGGTAATGCTCAAAGCAGGTGTGCCTCTGGTCATGGCTTGAGGAAGGGTGGAAACAGTGACAACTAAGGTTCTGAAAACTTTGATACCAGTCCTTTTGGCACTTCTGATGCTACCTCTTTCTGGATTAGTTTCTCCAACTGAGTTCAATAATGATAACAACGGGATTTCTTATTCTGAACCTTTGATTGTGGATTCGGCCCCTCCCTTGATTTGTGGCGACATTCTATGTTCTGTTCCTGACCGAATGTATCAGAGAGATGGACGCGCTGCCTCAGAACAATGGGGTTGGTGGTTTTCCTACGGACCTGATGAAGATGCAAATGGAATGGATGACCGCTTGCAGAGAATCTTAGATGGACGTTTCGAATCTCAAAGCCCAACTGCAATTATTGGTCCTGATGGTCAAAAAACGGTTGCAATAATCGTTGATTGGGCATGGCATCCAAGCGAGGTAGAACAATCACAGTTGAAAGAAACGCTATTCTCACATGGCTGGATTGGTCAGGAAAATGGCGCATGGTGGCAAGTTCTCAATTCTATTGATAGTATAACAGTCGATAAGGTCCCACTTTCAGCCCTAGTCGATATTTGGTCCCTTGAAGGAGTAGTAGTCATCGAACAACAAAGCGTGATGGTTCCTTTCCTTGATACAGCAACCCCAGCAGTATTAGCCCGACCAAGTAATATTTATTCCGACACCGCTTTCGAACAAGGCTACACAGGAAGTGGAGTTGTAATTGCAATTCTCGATACCGGTGTGGATAATGAGCACCGTTCTCTAAATGATTTTGATGACCAGAACGATGAACCAGACCTATCAGCCACTTCGTACGATGACCCAAAGTGGGTAGCAGGGTACGATGCTACTTCAAGTACATCTCAACGAGATGGAACTGCTGACCCTGACGATGGAGCAGGTCATGGTTCACATTGCGCAGGTATTGCACTTGGCACAGGTGATGCAAGAGGTGTGAATATGGGGGCAGCCCCTGGCGCTTATCTTGTGGATGTAAAAGTCTTGACAGATTTCGGAGGCACCAATTCTCAGAGTTCAGTAAATGGAATTCAATGGGTAATCGATAACAAGGATACCAATTGGGGAAATAATGGAAGCAGCATTGGTATCCAAATCGCTTCGATGTCTTTTGGCAGTGTTAGCAATCCTACTGACCAAGACGATACTGGGAATAATGGCACTGAATCTAATGCAGAAAACCGCTTAGTCAATAATGCCAGTGCAAATGGTGTTGTTATGGTGGCAGCAATGGGTAATGATGGCTCCCGAAGAGTTCCATCTCCAGCCGCTGCTGACTCAGCAATCACTGTGGCGGCAATCAATAACCGGAATACTGTCAATCGCAGCGATGATACGATTGCTTCCTACTCAAATTATGGTCCAAGAGATAGCGACGAAGATAATGATGATTGGGATGAATTGAAACCCGATGTTTCTTCTCCTGGCTCTGGAATAATGTCTGTCAGTGCTGCAACAGGTTCCTCAATTCCTGGACAACCACGACCGGTGGCAGATAATGATTATGAATCAAAAGACGGCACAAGTATGTCTACGCCATTAGTTTCGGGTGTAATCGCCCTTGTTCTTGAGGCAAATCCAGGCCTTGACCCATATGAGGTGAAAGATTTAATTCGCAATTATAGCCAAGTTAGGGGTTCAGCAGATTTACCTTCTATATCTGATAAATGGGATGACCATTGGGGATTTGGGATGATTGATGCATCTTGTTTGGTAAATGCGGCTCGTGGACTTGAATGCGATGGTATCAGTGGGGGCGGGGATGGACCACCATCACCACCCAATGAAAATGGAACTGGACAGGTTGTGAACATAACTATTCCAAGAAATGATAGTTGGATGATTACGGAAAAAATGACCAGAATCAAGGGCGCTTTTGATGAAAGCCTCAATGGCAGAGACTTCGTTGAAGTTCATGTTAGAATAACCCGCGATGGCGAGGAATTGATGGCTTGGACCAAAGCAGGCGGAAGTGCAGGAAATTGGTTAATAGATTTCAAGCCAGAATCCAATTGGGGTGATGGTGAAATTGCTTGGGTTGAAGCAAAAGCCATAGACAGCCTTGGAGATTGGTCTGAATCAGTATTCGCGAATGTCAAAATTGGAGAACACAAAGTATCCTTTACTTCACCCAGTGGACATGATTCATTGGTTGGAGATGCCACCTTTGGAGGGACATGGGAAGGAATTGAACCCAGTATGATCCAGTATAGGGTTGATGCAGGAGATTGGTCAAATGGCGATAGCCTAACTACTGTGGATTATGGCGATGGCACTTGGAATATCGACTGGGATTCAGAAACAGTTGATGATGGAACACATCGTTTCACAGTGAGATTGGAAAACCAAAGTGGATATTTCTCTGACGAATTACGCCGTTCATTCACCGTTGATAATGAACCTCCAGCTCCTGAACTTTCAATTCTTGGTGGAGTCAAGGTCCTTCAACATGGAGTCGATGTTTCGCAGGCTCTAACTTTAACACATTTAATCGTCGAAGCAGACATCATCAATAATGGCGATTCTGCGGCCAGGGATTTGGAAATCCGCCTTCATACTGGTTCACAATCTCAATCGATAGATCAGACAATATCACATTTAGGACCAGGCCAAGTTAAAACTGTTCAATTCATTTGGAAACCATTGCTAGCAGGTCAGCGGATTCTATCACTTGAAATTGACCCAGGTCAAAAGCAAGGCGAGGAAAACATCAGTAACAATGAATTTGATTTCACATTCACCGTACTTGAAAGACCAGATGCAATCGATTTGACGATGTTTGAGGGTGCTTGTGTCGCAGATCCAAGAATACCACAGCCAAACAAGGCATTTGAATTGATTTGTAGAATAGATAATCTCGGCAAGAGGGATGCTATTGGAATTGGAATAACCTTGAAGGTATTATCAGATAGTGGTTGGCAAGCGCATGCAGAAAAAAATGGATTACTTGTACCAGGAAGTGTCGATTCTGCGGGCTACTTAGTTCACTCATTCGCGATGATGGCTGATGATGGCCCTCTGTTGGAGTATCGTGTTGAATTATTATCCGATGATTTCAATATCAGTGACAATAGCAAGGATTTCGCGCTTGTGATAGATGATGTAGAGTTATTGGGAGATGGCATGGACCTCGACCTTGATGAGGAAGAAGATGAGGTCCCAATAGGTCATTCTGGTCATGATGAAGGTGCACACCTGCTTACTTCCAGAAATGGAGAATTACATGTTAGAACAATCACAAATCGATTGAGTATGCCCGGCGATGTCACCCTCGATACTGGTTTTTCAGGTAGTGCAGATATTTCATCTGCAGGCGGTGGATTATCCTACATAGTATGGACAAGAAAATTCACAAGTAAC
>DUDM01000048.1:30471-79247 GCA_012959275.1 Candidatus Poseidoniales archaeon | reverse complement strand
CTGGTTGAATAGTCTTCAGGCAGACCTGACTTAGTGGCTAGCCTATGCGTCTGAGTAATCATTTCTTGCCTCTGATGTTTCCACCAGATACTCCACAAACTCAAATTCATTACCATTCCCATCAAAAAAATAAGCCCTCTTCCTTGCTGAATGTACAGGCACTTCCATACCTTCTCTATAACCAGCAGAACGCATCCTCAAGCATAGGGCATCCAGTTCATCTACCACAAATCCAAGGTGATTTAATCCCGGATGCACATAGGGCTCATGAGGGCCTTTCACTGTTGCACTTCTATCTTCAATTGCGAGATAGTGAGTTGAGGAGCCAAAATGAACCCACCTTCCAGTGCTGCCAATATTATCAGCCCTTACCTTCCAGTCTGGCAATGCTGTTGAAAGGAAACGGAGCGTTTCATCGATATCAATAACGGTCATGTTTGCGTGTTCCAGAAAGGAGCCCATTTTCCTGCTCAAGCGCTCAAAAGAGAATAAGGTGCCGATGTGAAGAACCTGAAAATAGGAGAAGTGGACGCTATTGAAGCCAAGACTCCCTTCAAAAGCGTTATCAGCCAAAGACGCGGCCAAGACACTTGAGGTTGATTTCCACTTGCGACGAGGAGACGAGGAAGTATCCAATCCCTTTGCTAAGGGACCTGCTCGCCCTGCTCGTAAAGTCCCTTCAAAGGCTAAGACACAGCCAAAGAAACAAAGCCGCCCTCAACCTCCACTTTCTCCTAAAGCAGCAGCCGATAAAAAACGCAAAGAAGCACTGGCTAAATTGAAAAACCAAAGCAATCAATCTGCTAGCGGACCTGCAAAAGCAGGTGGCGGCAACCGTGGTTCAAAAACTACTGCTAATGTTTCCGGCAGGAAAAAGGAAATCAAACAGGAAACCCGAGAGGACCGCCTTGCTGAATTAAGCCGTCAACAGCGAGTTATGGGTGGGAAGGCTGAGGTCAAACCAGGAGTTGTCAAAAAGCAACACGAATCTTCAATCAAACCTTCGGAAGAAGCAATCGCTTCCGTTCAACCAAAGGCAGAGCCAGTCAATGTCTTTGCTCCAAAGCCAAAAGGTGCAAAACCAAAGACCGGAGCTCCTGCTCGTCGTTTCAATAGGCGCCGAGAGAAAAAAGGAGGAGGGCGCCAACCACAGGTCAAAAAATTAGACCGCCGCAAGTATTTGGAATACAAATACGTGGTTCGTGATTTATTAGATGATGATTCCATCGATGAAGAGAATCGCTCTAATGTGCTTGGACAAGTCTGGGCAAAAGGCGAGAGGATTAGTGTTGATGCTGCTATCGAATTCATAGATGAAAAGCAAGCAGAACAGATAATTCCCCAGAATGTTGCAGATGACCTGCGTTCTCTTGTAAAGAAATATACAACTAAGAGATGAGGTGCTAATATGGACGATGAATTGAAAATGGAAAAGGATATGATTGCTAGTGTACATTATACTGGCACTTTGAAAGATGGTGAAGAATTTGACAGCAGTGAAGGTCGCGACCCTCTAACTTTCCTCGTTGGGCACATGCAGATGATTCCCGGCTTTGAAGAAGAAATGATGGGCGCTGGGGTTGACGAGAGTCGAACCTTCACCCTTACACCTGAGCGTGCCTATGGAATGCGCGACGAAACTGGAATCCTCGAGATCCCCCGAGACCAATTTCCTGAAGAAATGGAATTGGAAGTAGGAATGACTCTTGTTGCTGATATGGAAAATGGACCTGCTCCATTCAATATCCTTGAAGTAGATGATTCGATAGTTAAGGCAGACTTCAACCACAAGTTGGCTGGGGAATCCCTAACCTTTACTGTAAAGATTGTTGAACTGCGTAAAGCTAGCGAAGAAGAGTTAGCGCACGGCCATGCTCATGGCCCCGGCGGACACCATCACTGAGCAACATCCAAGCGGAAGGCTTGAGCATCGAATCGGTTGTGAGTTAATCATGGGGCGGCAGCCATCTAGCCGGAAAGAGCAGTGGAAGACACTGGGCGACTTGGATATTCCAGCCAATTCCGGTGCTCAACATGACCAAGAGGTTGGCGCTCCAGGCCAGCCACCATATACTCGGGGAATCCATTCTTCGATGTATCGCTCACGGTTTTGGACAATGCGTCAATATGCTGGATTTTCTTCTGCCAAGGCTACTAATGAACGATTCAAATTGTTACTAGATAGAGGTCAAAGCGGCCTTTCTGTAGCCTTTGACTTGCCTACTCAATTAGGTTTAGATGCTGATGATGTACTATGCGAAGGTGAAGTTGGCAAGGTGGGTGTTTCTATTTCTTGCTTGGAAAATATGCGCCAATTATTCGATGGAATCCCAATGGATAAGGTCTCTACTTCGATGACTATCAATGCTCCAGCAATGGTCTTACTTGCCATGTACATAGCAGTAGCTGAAGAACAAGGAGTTGACCCTGCTTCTTTGAGGGGGACTATTCAAAATGATATTCTCAAAGAATACATCGCCCGAGGAACCCATATCTTCCCACCAGATGCATCGATGCGTTTGATAACCGACATTTTCGATTATTGTTCTCAGTCTGTACCCCAATGGAATACGATAAGCATCAGCGGTTATCACATTCGTGAGGCTGGCTCTACTGCCGTTCAAGAAGTTGCTTTCACCTTGTCAAATGCCTTGGCTTATGTAGAGGCAGCTGTTGAATCTGGGCTTGACATTGATATCTTTGGTCCTCGCCTGTCGTTCTTCTTTAATTGCCATAATGATTTCTTTGAGGAGGTTGCAAAATTCAGAGCTGCGCGGGCATTGTGGTACGAACTAATCAACGAAAGATACTCTCCTTCTAACCCGAAAAGCGCCATGCTACGCTTCCATACTCAAGTTGCAGGAGTTTCACTAACCGCCCAACAACCCTTGAACAATATAGCAAGAGTTACCATACAAGCACTGGCTGCAGTATGTGGAGGAACTCAATCCCTACACACAAATTCCTATGATGAAGCAATAGGGCTCCCTACCGAAGAAAGCGCTACTGTTGCGCTACGAACTCAACAGGTTATTGCCGAAGAGAGTGGGGTTGCTGACGTTGTGGACCCACTTGGAGGCTCATGGTATGTAGAAGACCTAACACATCGGTTGAAGGTCGCTGCTAAGGAAGAAATAAGGAAAATCGAAGAGATGGGAGGGGCCATGAAAGGAATAGAATCGGGCTACCAACAGCGCTGTATTCATGAAACAGCATATCAACATCAAAACATGGTTGAATCAGGAGAAAGGAAAATTATCGGTGTCAACCATGCTCAAATGGCAGAAGATGAACCTAATGCGGGACAATCACTCGACCCAACTGTTGGAATTGAACAATCTGAATTACTGTTAAAATTAAGACAAAGTAGAGATGAATTGAAGTGTTGCAATTCTATTGAAAAGATAAGTAAGGCAGCAAAAGGCGACGAAAATTTATTCCCATTAGTTATCGATGCTGTCAAAGCAGGTGCAAGCCTTGGCGAAGTCATCAATGCGATGAAGAGTGTTTTTGGAACCTACATGGCACCAAGCGGATTTTGAGGTGGAAAAGTGACGGATATTGGCAGAGTTTTTATTGACCATATTGGCATTGCAGCATCATCTCTCGAGGAGGGTTCGAAGTTCTGGAAATTATTGGGCTTGGTCCAAGGTGAGCATGATGAGGTGAACGAGGAGCAAGGAGTAGTGACTCGTTTTTTTGAAGTTTCAGCCTCGAAATCTAGGCCTCCTATGCTGGAGATTCTTGAGCCGACGGGTGAGGATACTCCAATTGGTAAGTTCCTCTCAAAGCGGGGTCCGGGCATTCAACAACTTTGTTTGAGAGTTGAAAATATAAAACAGGTTATTGAGCATTTACTTGAAAATGGCATCAAAATGATTGACGAATCTCCACGCCAAGGAGTGGGAGGGGCCATCATTGCATTCGTACATCCCAAGAGTACCGGCGGAGTTTTAGTGGAATTGACTCAGCATTGACTTCAAGAACCTTTGGCGATTCGGCTGTTTAATGCGCACCTGTATTGACCACCTAATCTCTCAGGCACACCTTGATGTTGTTCGAGTTCGAAATGAAGTAGAATTTCTCACCGGATCGCTTGAAGGCCTACGGCAACAAGAAAAAATTAGCAACGATGCTTTTCTCGATGCTGGTGCAATAACCGGCGCATTAGAAATGGTTGCCAACCATATCGACTTGGGAGTACCACAAAGGGAAATTGGAGAATTACTACGTGCACAACTAGGCCGTGCCGAGTCCATCGAAGAAAAGCACCCTGGGCTTGATGCCGCAATTGAAGCATTGAGGAGATGAACACCTTGTCTACCCTACTGACTTCAAGTGGGGTTGTCAAGCAGTTTGGAGAAATCAGAGCTGTTGATGGTGTTAACCTAAGTCTAAAAAGAGGAGATATCGTTGGCCTTGTTGGCGGTAATGGGGCTGGAAAAACAACAATGCTGAGACTTTTATGCGGATTGTACAGGCCGACTGAAGGTGAAATTTCCTTCCATTCAAAGTCTGGCGAAAAAAGACCAATCCATGAAATTAGAGAAAAACTTGGGGTAGTACCAGAATCTACTGGTCTCTATCATCGCTTGACTGCCTGGGAAAATATTCGCTACCACGCTCGCTTACATGGAATAGACGATGATGTTGCTTGGAATCGAACCTTGAGATTCGCAAAAGCACTTTCAATTTCTGATGAATTGCACAGGCATACACGGGGATTTAGTCGGGGGATGCGCCAAAAGACCGCTCTGCTGAGAGCATTAGTCCATGGTCCTGAAATCCTTCTATTGGATGAGCCAACCGCCGGCCTCGATGTTACCAGCGCCAGAATGGTTCGCGAATTAGTCCGCAAACTAAGAGATGAAGGTGGCACTGTCATTTACAGCACTCATCATTTGGCTGAGGCTCAAATGGTCTGTGACCGAATTATCATCATGCATAATGGGCAAATCCGTTGTGATGGAACCCCTGATGAATTGATGACGGAAACTAATACTGGAAATTTAGAAGATGCCTATGTTGTGTTAACTTCAGATGTTGCAAGAGCGGATTCAATGGAAGAAAAAGAGGGCAAGATGGCCCGTATTTGGCGGACTTTACTAACCCCTTCGCGACGCAATAAGGAGGTTTCTGAAGATGAGTAATTCCGCCCTTAGATTGCGCAGAATTCGCACCATTGCGTGGAAGGAATTAGTTGATTTTGTTCGAGATTGGCGTACTTTGGTCGCTGTTATTGTCATCCCATTGTTGATATTCCCTCTGCTATTCTTCGCTTTACCGATGATTCTACAAATGGAGGCTGCTGAAAGGGAAGCCAATGTATTGGATATTATCATTCAAGGTGATTCACCAGACCAAGATTTGTTTACTTTATTTGATGAATCTCTTCTCAATTATAGTAGCGAATCATTGCCAAATGGACTTGATGGAGATTTATCTCAACCTATGGGGGATGACGAACGCCTGAGAAATATGGAAGTCAATGCCATCTTGCGGCTTCAGCATAACCAAACTAGCGGCACGTGGAATTATGCTATATTGAGAGATTCTACTCATGAATTATCAGGTGAGGCATTCAGTAGAATCCTTGAAGACCTCAAGTTATGGGAGACTAATTTGACTAATGAGACTCTGGTTGCAAATGGCCTTGACCCCGAAGATACGCTCAATCCAATACGTTGGAGTGGCGACTCTGATAATGCAGATGTTGCCTCTGATGCCGAACAAGCAGGTTGGGCTCTTTCACTGTTCATTCCAATGATTGTCGCCATGTGGACTGCCTCTAGTGCTATTCAGCCCTCGATTGATATGACTGCAGGGGAGAGAGAGAGAGGTACAATGGAGGCGGTTCTTTGTCTGCCAGTCAAGCGTTTTGATTTATTAGCGGGAAAATGGTTAGCCGTTGCAACGATTTCTGGGACGGGAGTTATTCTCCAAGTTGTTGGTCTGCTATTTGCTGTTCAATTTATCACCAGCAGCAATTCATTCCTTCAAATGCCTGCTCTTTCAACCAGCGCCTTTCTATTGTTATTAGCAGCCGTGTTGTTGTTCACTGTCATGGTTGTGGCCTTTGAACTGGCATTAGCAGTTCGTTCGAGAAGTGTGAAAGAAGCAGGGAGTGTACTTGGGCCAATGATTATTCTCATCATTTTCCCCGCTTTATTTGCCCAATTTATCAATCTCGAAGGAATTGAAGGATTCTGGTTTGCAATTCCCGTAGTCAATATTTTGCTTGCGATGAGGGAATTGCTAACTGATCGAGTGATTAGTGGACATGTGCTAATCTGGTTTGGAAGTAGTCTAGTCTATGCCTTGCTTGCTGCTTGGTATGCATCGAAGCAATTCAATCGCGAAGACTTGGTTGAATCCATTTCTTAATATTCGCCCAGTATTACTCAGCGAATACTTCTTATGTTCTAGGCTTTACCCACAAGCATGGGAAAAGTCAGCCTTGACATGCCAGGTGAACTTCTTGAAGACCTCAAAAAACATGTGGGAGAAGATAAAAAATTCGTTAGCGTTGCCGATGCAATTCGTACCGCTTGCCGCAAAATGTTAGATCACTTAGATGAAATCGACAGCCGAGCAGGCCGCCTTGGAGGTGAATGATATGAGTACAAGAGAAGAGGCTGAAGCAGCAGTCAAGACCTTATTGGAATATCTTGAGAAGGATAGCGAAAGAGAAGGGCTGAAAAACACTCCAAAAAGGGTTATCGATTCATGGGAGGAAATATTTGCAGGCTATCAACAAAATTCAGCAGATGTATTGGAAGCCACCTTCAATGGCGAAGGTTATGATGGAATCGTTCTATTGCGAGATATTGAATTCAACTCCACCTGCGAACATCACCTTCAACCATTCAGCGGACGGGCTCATGTTGCCTACATTCCAGTAGAGCGAATAGTCGGGATTAGCAAGTTAGCACGTATTGTCGAAATGCATGGTCGCCGCCTTCAAAACCAAGAGAGGATAACCAAAGGAATCGCTGATGACCTCGAGAAACACCTTTCCCCCCTTGGAACAGCAGTTATTATCGAAGCCCGCCATGGCTGCATGACTTGCCGAGGTGTGCGTAAACAAAACGCTATCATGACAACCAGTGCAATGCGCGGTGTATTCTTTGAAAAGGCGGAAGCAAGGACTGAATTAATGCAACTAATCCGTAGTGCCCCACTCTCTAATTGAGGCGAGATGATGGAGAATTGTACGTTGGCTGGTGGAATTGTCGAGGGAGATAGCCCGACCCACCTTGCTGCTGTTTATCCTATCGTTGAAATCTTCAATTCTGTACAAGGAGAGGGGTATCACGCCGGAGTTTCAACTATTTTCATCCGCTTTGGACAATGTAATTTGGCCTGTGAATGGTGCGATACAGATTTTTCCAAGTGGACTGAGATGACTGTTATCGATATTCTCGGAATTATTGCCAAGTTCTCTGCGAAGAATGTTGTCTTAACAGGTGGAGAACCAATGCTGCAAGACCTCTGGCCCCTTGTTAATTGCTTGCGGAAAAGAGGTAAGAAAATTGCAATTGAAAGCAATGGAAGTATCGAAATTCCCGAAGGTCTAATCGACTGGGTATGCATATCTCCGAAGGATCAAATGTACCCCCAAGTGACCATTAAACAGCGAAAAGGAGACGAGTTGAAAGTGGTCTATGTCGGCCAAGACCTCTCCCTTTACGATGAACTAAAACAAGGTTTTACACATCATTTCATTCAACCGTGCTACTTTGAAAACCAGAGCGTAGAATGGAATGGGAGTAACTTCCAAGCAACAGAAAAATTAGTCAAAGAAAACCCTCAATGGCGCCTAAGCCTTCAGACTCACAAATGGATGGGGGTAGACTGATGCGAGCTGTAATTGCGCTATCTGGTGGCATGGATTCCACTGCCCTTTTGATGCGACTTCTTGCTGATGGCTACAAGGTTAGTTGCTTATCCTATGAATATGGTCAAAAACACAATGTCGAATTAGAAAGAGCAGAGAAAAATATCCTCTACCTCTGTCAAAATGGCCATCAAATTGAGCATCGAATCGTTAACCTCGAAAGTGCTATGGGGATTTTTCATTCTGCCCTAATCAAAGGTGGAGAAGTAATACCAGAAGGTCATTATGAAGAAGAGCAAATGAAAGCAACAGTAGTACCAAACCGTAATGCAATATTCTCCTCTATCCTTTACGGCTATGCACTTTCTATCGCTTTGAGAGAGAATATCCGAGTTATGATAGCCTTAGGCGTTCATTCTGGAGACCACGCAATTTATCCGGACTGCAGACCCGAATTTTATCAAAGCCTTGAACATGCATTCCAAGTTGGTAATTGGGATAGCGAAAAAGTTGAGTTCCACCTACCTTACATCGATGGGGATAAAATTACTATTCTTAGGGATGCAGAACAAGCAATAAATAAATTGGATTTAGATTTCAATACTGTTTTTAGAAATACAAATACTTCCTATAACCCAGACTCTGATGGGCGCTCTTCAGGGAAATCAGGTGCAGATATCGAGAGAATTCTCGCCTTCCATGCAATCGATAGAAAGGACCCAATCGAGTATGTAGATGACTGGCAAGTGGTTCTTGAACATGCTATCAAAGTAGAACAGGAGATGAAAACATGACTACAATAATTCGCCGCTGGGTTGAGACTGACACAGGACATAGAGTGCCCAATCACAAATCGAAATGCCGCCATATGCACGGTCATCGCTACCGTTGGGAAGCAGAAATAGAAGGCGATATTGTCACTGAGTCAGGAGTTTCAGAAGAAGGAATGCTAATCGACTTCTCAGATGTCTCAGCTATTTTGAACGAGTATATTCACGATATTGTTGACCATTCATTCCTTGTCTATTCAGGAGACCAAGATGGATTAGCAGCATTAGAAGTTTTAGGAGACCAACACCGGACTGTAATCATGGAGTTTGTCCCAACCGCAGAAAATCTCGCCAAATGGGCATTTGAAGCAATTGAACCTCAGCTCAAAACAGCCTATGGAAACCGCTTGCGATTAGTGGCGTTTCACGTTAGAGAAACCCCGAAGTCTTGGGCGACTTGGAGAAAATAATCATCAAAAGAGGTTGTTTGGGTTTTTATTCTAAACGCTTTCTTCTGCCACGCTTCCACTCTTCATCCCCAGATACTTTCTGAAGTGCCGTCGTTGCTTCAACTAACGCACCAATCAATTGTTGTGCTTCAAGGTCATTTGGTAATCCTTTCATGATAATTCGATCTAGAGTTTTTCCAACCATTCTTGACTTTGTACCTTCATATGATAGTGCTGTTGTATAATCTGAAATCGCTTTTTTTAGGGTGTTTCTGATTCCACCTGTTAAGGGTTCTTCTTCACTTCTTTCTGTTTCATCCCTAGAAAAATCATAAAGAATCAAGGCAACAGCATGAGATAAATTGCAAATTGGATAACCCTCCCAAGTGTTAATTGTCATCAATAAATCGCATAAATCCAATTCAGGAGTTGTCAGCCCGCCCCCTTCTTCACCGAATACAATGGCGACTTTACCTGCATGTTGGACTGCTTTTGATGCTGCTTCTTCAGGGGAAATCAAATGCCGAAATGATGTTTTCAAGCCACCTTCTTTCTTTCCACTTGTACCAATTACTAAGCCGATGTCTTGCATACAGGAATCCCAATTTTCAAAAGTTTCGATATTATCTAAAATTGAACCCGCAAATTTCGCACGTTTTCTTGCCTCTTCATCTACTTCGCAATGTGGTTCCACTAATCTTAGTTCTGTGAAACCAAAATTTAGCATGGCTCGACAAACCGCTCCAAGGTTCCCAGGGTGTGCAGTTCTCATCAGTACGATAATTGGCAGAAAGCCAAAATTAGGTAGGGGAGCATCTGGCCGATTACCCAAATTCATTCCTCCTCTTTGAGAGACAATCTCTTTTCATCCCACGTTATTATCCAGCGTGGGTCAAATGCTTGGTAAATGAAAGCAATAAATCCACCTTGATGCCTATCAGGCATGGAGATAGAGCGTTTCCTAACATGGTGTTGATTTCTCAGATAAAACAAACATGAATCTAGAACGGATTGGTTTGGGTGGCGAATGCTAACAGGACGGTGGTCCAAATCGATGAGGACCTTGGGCAATTGCCCACCTCCATTCAGTCTGTGCGGCGCAGGCGGTAGCGGGTGACATATCCTGCTATCCAGTTGCGCAATCGCTTGTTTGGAACGTCGGTTAACTTCTCGACCATCTTCTTGTTATGGTCAAAACTCTCAGTGAAATGCTCTCCGTGGTCTTTGACCAAACGGATAGCACGAATCTTGATGAATGATGGACGAATATTTCCCATGTTTTTCACTCCTCTACTAATTTTACTTCGATTGGAATGTCTGGCTCGTCGTGGCGAGTTATTTCCAAGCGGATTTTACGTGGTGGATTTTCGATTCCATTCTTCCAGATTGCCTCATTAACGGCTTGGTCTATCCAAATTTCCTCATCTTCCTTGACCTTTAGGTGGCGGATCACTTCATTGCGGATGATTTTAATTGCCCTTGGGCTACGCTTGTATCGGGTAATATTCCATGCCTTGCGGAGTGGAACAACCAACTCACTAACTGCTGCTCTTGCCATTCTTAATCACCTCTGAAGTTTACTGCGCCTCCAGTGGTGGCGCTTTGGATGAGTTGTCGTCTTACGTGCGGTCTTCATCATAACCCACACTGGAACCCTACGGTTCTGGTTAGTAACCTTGTTGAGACGCATTTTCTTTGCTGCGGGCTTATTCCTTGCCATCTTCATCACCTCAGATACGTCTAATCGACGAGTTGTGTTTTTTCTCTTCTAGGCCTGCTAGAATCTTCTTCAAGGATAAATCACTAACAGGTATGGAAATTCTCCCTTCTTTGTCCAAATCCGCTAATTGCTGGCGTACTTGCTCTGCCAATTCTGGGCGGGATAATTCTAAGCGGGCTAATCTTTCCCTTGCTTCTGAGGAAAGGACGGTTTTCATAGCCGTTGCCAAATTAGATTTGTTTTGTAATTCCGCTGCTGCTTGTTCTTCTTCTTGCATTTGCGAAATCGCTTGGCTTTCCATTTGTTCGCGCATTTCAACAAGACGCTGCTGCCTTAGACGAGTAAGTTCATCGTCTTGTGCTGCAGTCATTGTGCTCAACCTCTCACATCCTTCAGTAAATCTCGAGCCCTGGGTAGGATTCTTCTGCTTGTGCGCGTACTTGTTGGGCTACTTCATCGAGGAGTTTATGACCCGCTGGGGTGATTATTCTACCCTTGTAGATAGTTTGCTCCTCATCATCGATATTCTTGATAGTTTTCTCCGCCACCTTCTGTAGCAGACCAGCGGCCTCAAGTTGAATTAAAACTGTGCGGATGATTTTACGGCCTCCTTGAGCGGCTCTATTTGGTGCAACATTGCGCTCAAGTTTCCCTCCGAATGCCTGTGCTAGGAGGTTAGTTCCAATGGGGCCATCTCTGCCGACTTTTCGCAATACTGCGGCGCTGCGTTGTGCCCACCAATCATCTTGACCAGGGGGGCGCTCTCGGTGGATTCCAGTCTTTACCACAGATGCCCATTCAGGCATGCCCAATCCATCCATATCACCAAGCTTAGAGGCGAGGGCTGGAATCAAGAAATTAGCAGGAACATCGTGGAACGTGGTCATGACAGGCACCGAGCGTCTCGCCGACTGACCTCCCCTATTTGAAGGAAACGGGGAGCCAAAGGCTTAGCAACAGAAGTATCGAGTGCCTTTTGAGTGCTGAGTTCTTATTCTTTTTTGTTAGGCTTAAACGCAAATCTTTGAAAGAAGTATTCATGTGGATGCTTTCGATGAGGAAGGCACTGGCGCAGAATCCGAATCTGCTTCGCACCCTAATTGGCTTATCATTCACACTCGTTTTCGTATTATCTTATGCAGTATATGGGGCGACAATAGATACTGAGTACTACGTTTATTCCACTGAAAGAAATGAGTCCGCGGCAGAATTAACTCTGCTCCATAAAGATGTCTCTCAAGATGATGATGGTGATGAATGGACAACTTGGCTTTGGCAGGCTGACGTCAATAGAACCAATCTGACTTGGATTAACTCTAGTTTATCCAGTGCACCAACTGATTCAGTATTGAAAGTTATCAATACTGCGGGTTGGTATAGTCATGAATTACTGGGAGAGAAAACCGACTTGTCATTTAATTGCGCTGTCGAATGTGAGAAAAAAACTTCTCACTTCAAGACTGCCGAAGACGGGAGTGCAATGGTCATTGGTTTGATTCATACCGACCCAGCCCGCAGAGATGGAGGAACCGTTCATGCAGATAGTAAGGCTGAAGCACGAGAGATGGTTGATGAAATTCTCAATCGAAGTTACTCAGAAGGAGTTTGGCAAATCCAAGTAGTTGCACCTGGGAACCACAGTATAGAGCCACAGATTGAGTTGCTTCATGTCAATGAACAATTCGCCTCAATGGAACCATTTGCTCTCGATACTGCAACCGAAATGATGTGGTCGTTAGCTGCAGTTATTGGTTGCTTTATCATCGTCTTAGTGCCATTGATGACGATGTTCATAATCTCAAGAATGCGGGAGAAAGGCGAGATGGAAATTACCCTTTCAGATGCTGAAGAATAAATCATTTCGATGACAATACACGGTTAGGGTTAATTATATTGTTGTCAGAAGGCGGGACGACGACGATGCGTAAAGCCTTATTCCTGTGTTTTTTGATGCTTGCATCTTCATCATTGCTGATGGTTGATAATGCAGAATCCGCATCAGGCAGATCTGGAATTGATGTATATATCAGTGATTATTCATTTGATTATGTAAATAGTGCTGATGTAAATACCTACAAAATGTTCAGTAGCAACTATCCTATATCTGGATTCGATAAACCCGAAACCCTGTTTATCACGGATGGAGTATTAGGTGCTGACTTACGTATTTCCTTTACAATCTCAAATGATGGCACCAGTGATTCTTCTGGATTCGCTGCAAATGTTGTTATCCTGCACGATGAATATATCAAATTTGAATTGCTGAACACCACTGTTCAAGTCTCGAACGTCCCTGCACAAGGCACTTCAACCGTTTCTTTTGATTGGATGCCAAACTATGCTGGAAATCATAGCCTAGTCATCAATTTAGCAAATACAAATGATGATAATTATGCAAATAATGAAAGAACCCGCCATTTGACAATCGCTTGGCATTACGATAATTGCGATGATTTATCACAATGGTCTGCAGGAACAGGTTGGCAGGCCAATAGTGATGCAACTATTTCGATGAACTCTGCATGCCATGTAGGCAATGGAGAATCCAGCACCTATGGCGATGGTTGGTCTACTTCACTTGACACACCAGTTTGGGACTTATCTGATATTGCTACGAATCCAACAAGAGTTATCGGATACGGATTTTTCTACACGGGGTCAATCCTAAGTGGTGACTCAATATCTCTACAGGCAAGGAAAAATGATGGCTCTTGGGAAGAACTTGGAAGCATGACGGGAACAGTTGATGCCAGTTTTCAAGATGGAAGTACAAATTGGCAAACATTCTCCAACACTGTAGGTTCTCAAACTACTCCAGTCATCCCAATGCAACCTCGGCATTTTCATACATCAAGTCAATTGAGATTCCACTTTTCATCCGACTCATCCGGCAGTGCGATTGGTTATTGGATTGATGATATAGTTTTGATATACGACCAAAAAGCAAAGGTGGAAGAATTTGATTGGGATATCGCCACTGTTGGTTCTGCTGCAGCACAACGCGAAGAATGGTCAGATCAAACTATTGTCATCCAGAATAACGGCAATCTTTCTGATAAATTTATCCCCAGTGTAAGTGGGCTACCTGATGAATGGGAAGTAATCTATACCCATGAGAGTGGCTCTAATATTGATGCCCTAAATGGAGTTAGAGTAGCACCAGGGGAAAGTAAGGACCTACATGTCAAAATAAGGCCAGGCCCGAATGCATCATTAGGAGTTGAATCCTATGTGTTGGATATCAGGAGTATGGAGCAAAGTAGCGTCTTTGATTCAAGAAATGTCAGTATCACTGTTTTAGCAGACTTCATTCCTTCTATTCAACCTCAAATCTCAATACCTGTATGTGCCGCAGGAAATTCATGTGAGTTCTTTGTGACGGTAGAAAACATCGGGGATAGTAGCGATACTTTCGACCTTGAAGTTTCACCATTTGATGTAAAGACAGGCTGGTCGCTTGGCCTTGCCTGGGACCAATCGACTTCAATCGTAGTTGCACCTGGAACTCCAGAATTGGTCAAAATGATGGTAAGTGTCCCAGAAGGAGAAGCACCCGACGTTAGCAGTAGTGTTAATTTCCAAGCAACCAGCAGAACTGACCCCGAAAGAAGCGATAGCATCCAAATTTCAGCAGCAGCAGCGATGGTGTCGGCAGCAGAATTCTCACTCGAAGATGAAAACATTCCTACCAACGGATGGGAAGTAGAACCTGGTGAAAGTATTGTAATTAGATTCTCACTATGGAATAATGCCAGCCGTCAGGATACCTTTTCTTTCAGCCTTGATGTCCAAGGTGGGCGAACATGGAGTGTGGATGTGCAAGACTATCCTAACCTCCCCATCAATTCAGGAAGTAGTGCGACATATATTGCAACTATTACTGCACCAAGCACTGCTCAAGCAGGTGACCCCGGTCCTGTTTTGACCCCTCAAGCTAACAGCATTCGTTCAAACATGAATGCAAGTACTTTCCAATTTTCAGAATTAAGAGTTAGTACCCTGCATGATTTACTATTGAGAGCCAGTGATATGCCCCCATATATTACACCCGGAATTGGCACTGGCTTCAATATTGAAATTGAAAACGATGGTAATGGTCCAGTCGATGCGATTCTGAGTTTGCCGGATTTGCCCCAAACTTGGCATTGGTGGTCGGTGGTTGACGGCGTCAATATAACAGGACCGATTAGGCTTAGTCCATCATATGAACAAATGGATATCGCTTATGTTGAATTGTTTATTCTAGCACCGGCTGATGAAATTGCTGGAGAAAGCCTCGAATTCAGCATCTTCGTTGAACCTTGGGAAGGCGAGGATATTGATTTGACAAACAATGAAATTATTCACGAGGTTATCACTTCTCAAGTTCGTCAACCAATACTCTATCCACCCGAAAAAAGTGAATATAGAATGAATACAGATGGTGCAATCACCATTTATTTCAATGTCTTAAATCTGGGAAATACCCGCGAATCCGAAATGAAGGTTAGGGTTGACCATACATCAACTCCAGCCGCAGCCGACATTACTATCCTACTCGAGCGAGGTAGCAAATCAAGTGCTTCGGGACAATGGTTGACTAGTAGCGTATTGGCTGGTCAACAAGTAGAATATATGCTAACGATAATTGCTGATTCCGATCTAACTTTAAACACCAAATTAAATGTGAAAATCACCGTAGTTGGTGGCTTGGATGAGTTTTCTCAACCACTAATGTTGGAACACGAGTTCTCTATTCTCGCAGATGTTCGCAGAGATGTCACCGCTAATTTACTGGCCCCCACGGATGGCGAATCCCTGAAATGGGGAGAGGAGCATACTTTCACCGTTGAATTAGAAAGCCACTCCTCAATTCCCGAAATAATAACTTTGAATTTCACAGGCACAAGGACTCTTATTTGTAATGGCAATCCAATAAATTCTGGAAGTTACTCTCTGACTCTACAACCCCCTCCAAGTCACACCTCTACCTTTGACAAGGTGATTTGTAAGGCGACACAGGGAGATAGCGGTATGCGGGGTGAAATTCAAATCACTGTCTCAGTTGAAAATAACGAAATTACAAGTTGGACAATTTCATCTGATTGGCAGCAAAAGCAAGTTGCTACCAATGGTCTCCTTGGGGGGGTAGGTGAAACAGAATATATTGCAGGAGGTGCTGGAATTCTTCTCCTAGTTGTCATAACTTTACTCGTTTTAGCCCGCAAGGGAAGTAAGGAGGAGGAATATGAAGACGAAGAAGATTATCAAGGTGAAGAAGACAACTATTCAGCAAAGGTTTTGGCTCCGATTGAGCAGAATTACCAGACGTATCCAACAGCGGGGGTTGTTGAAACAATTCCTTCGGGTCCACCCATCACCCAAATCATGCCAGTAGTACAAGAGCCAGTTGTTCAGGAACCAAAACAATGGTCTCGCGAGGAATTGTTGGCATCTGGATGGACAAATGAACAGATAGTTGCATCTTATCCACATTTAGCAATATCAAGTACAAGTTCATTGACCAATGCCTTTGATTCTCTTGGGGGCAATAGTGCGCCCCAAGAACAGGAGCAGGCAGACGGGCCGGCTCTTCCTGCTGTTAATTGCGTCATTACTGGACAAGAATTGACCTCAAATGACCAATGGGCCCAATGTACTTCATGTGGTGCTTGGGCAGAAGCGACAGCAAAGGTAGGCTGCGATAATTGCCCACGTTGTCGAGCAGCATGGTGAGGCGACAGCATCATCAATAAACAGCAATAGGGTGAATCAATGGCATTGCCTCCATTGTGGTATGCTCTCTTTGTTATCGTCTCCTTTCTGGGGATAGCAACTTGGTACCTGAAAAATTTCTCTAATAAGGTCAATTTAATGCGCTTTTGCGGCCTACTTGGTTCAGCATGCATGGCTAGTTTGGCCATTTGGACATGGCAAATGGAGATTTAATCATGACAGAACTTCCAGGAGTAGAAGAGCATGAATTGGCCTCTACCTATCCTACTCGCCTTCCTGTTTGGTGGGGCAGGGAAGGAGTAGCAGGCGTTTCTCCTGATGAAGCAGGAACCACCGGCCGAAAAATTGTCTTGAGGTTTGAGAAAAAATTTGGTAAATTAGAAAAATTGGTATTCAAATTCCTTGGAGGAACAAAAGAAATGAAACGCCCCCTAGATAACCTCAACAGCATGCTTTGGGAGTTATCTGATGGCAGCAGAACTTTTGCTGAAATTTGTACAATCATGGACTCACTCTTTCACGAAAAGGTCGCCCCAGTCCAAGACCGAACAGCGCTTGGCTTGAATCAATTTCAGCAACTCGGGGTACTGGCAATTATGAAAACCAAATTCGATCAAGGATGGCCAACAGGACCGGGAGTTATTCCGCCTTCACAAACGATGACTGAAAGGCTTGATGGTATAGATTCCGAACCCTTAGAAGGGGAAATTGTGGAATGGCCTTTAGAGTCCTAATACATCTTCAGGTGGCCTGCCAATGACTGCTAATTTGCCATTATCATGTATTGGTCTTTGCATTAATTTGGGGCACTCTACAATCAATTTCGCAACCACATCTGCATCGTCCAAATCTTTCGTGGAAACACCACTTTGTGAAAATTCTTCTTCTCCGGTTCTAATCAAGGTTCGAACTCCACTTTGAAGGCGAAGTGCAAGGCTTTTCAATTCATCAAAAGTCAAAGGCTGTTTGAGATATTCAACTACAGTGAATTCAATGTCACTCTCATTTAGCAATTGAAAAGCCTGTCGAGATTTTGAGCAGCGAGGATTGTGATAGAGTGTTCCCATGGTCAGGCCAAGAGGTGTTAGTTCACAATTCTTGCCAAAGAATCCTCAGCCCAATTCCATCTGAACACTTGTCTACTGGGGCAGAAGCACGGGCGCCACATCTTGTTGCTTCAGATTCAGTGAACCATGAGCCCCCTTTGTGTACCCGCCTACCTGCGTCGCCTCCTCCAACTCTTGGGTTCCCGTCCAATGGTAGGCCCTGATGATTTGAGTGCCAATTATCTAAGCACCATTCACCAACATTTCCACAAATATCATGCAGACCCCATGGATTGGGTTCTTTTTGGCCAACAACATTAGTTTTTGCTCCTGAATTTCCTGCATTCCAAATATGTTGGTGGATTGCGTGGTCTGCATCTCCACAATACCAATCCGAAGTTGTTCCAGCCCTCGCAGCATATTCCCACTCAGCCTCACTAGGCAATCTGAATGTGCCCTTTGTATGCCATCCTTCTTCGCCTAAATACTCGTATAACTTATCTCCAAACTGTGTTGCTTCAAGCCAACTTATTCTTTCCACTGGCCTTAATCCGGCCTCGAATCCTTGCTGAAATTTACTTGGATTGGAACCCGTGACAGCTGACCATACACTTTGAGTAACAGGTCTTGTAGAAAACCAATAATCTCTCTTTAACTTGACTTTTTGAACCGGCCCTTCGCTTGGTGATGCACTGCTTCCTTCTTTCCCCATCAAAAAAGAACCTTTGGAGATGAAGGTGAAATCTTGACCGAGTGAGTCGGTCTTAATTTGCATCTTATTCACCATCGCGTAATAATGATGCATGTTTTACTACTGAAGCAACTAGTTTTTCCAATCTTTCAGTGTTACTTTCATCTGACAGATCTCCATCTTCAGTAAATGCTTCTTTGACATTGCCAATGGCTAATTGTTCGGGCACAACCCAGCCATGTAACCAACGGATGCAGATTCTCAAATGGTTGAGAGTATTGGAATTAGCGATTCCTCCTAATGTCGACATCAGGCCGAATACCTTGCCCCCTACGTGGTCCATGTAGAGCCAATCAAGGGTGTTTTTCATGACACCAGACATGGTGCCGTGATATTCAGGACTTGCAAGGATAAAGCCGTCGCAACTACTGGCCAAGGCCTGAAATTCCTTGACGGTTTCATTTTGCCAGCATCCATCTTCTCCTACAAGAGGCAGAGGCTTTTCGGCGATGTCCCAAAAGACGACTTCCGCACCTAGTTTTTCCGCCTCTTTCAACGCTAATGATACCAGCATACTGTTTTTTGAGGTTGAACCATAACTTCCTGATAAACCGAGAATCTTGCTACCCATAAAGACGGGGAAAGATACATCATTCAAAGAATTTGAGATGAACTTGACTCGGTAATGCTTATCTCAAGTTCAGTGCGGTTAAGCAATTGGTGCACACCGTGACTGTAGATGAGATTCCCCCCGCCGCGCCTGATCTTGATGATCCCAGCATCTCTAGCAATGCCTTGGAAAGTGCAGGTTTGGGTAGCATGATTATCGAAGATGCAGAGCCTGAATCACTTGAAGAAGACCCATGGGCAATGGGCCCTGATGATTTTGAAGAAATACCGGAAGTTGCAGTCGTTGAAATCAAAGATGATATCGAAGAAATCGCTTTCCCAGATGATGACAATGAAGTCGAAGCACTGATTGCAGAAGGTGAAGCCCTAACTCGCGATGGCAGCAATAAAGAAGCGCTGGCATCATTCAACAAGGCAATCGCTGCTGACCCAGGTGCGGAAATGGCATGGTTCAATCGCGGCGTCATTCTTGAAGCCCAAGGTGATACCCGCGGCGCCCGCCAATCTTTTGGAATTACATTGGACCTAAATCCAGAACATGGCCCTGCGGCTGCAAACTTGGCTATCATCCTCGATAGAATGGGAGATTCACAGGGTGCCAAGCGCTGGGCTGAAGTCGCTTTGGGAAGTTTTCCGGGGCATCACCTATTACTTGACTTGGTTCGTGATAACAACAGCCAAAGTCATGGCGTAGTTTCAGGTGCCAAGGATGTAGATGTCAAGATGATGGGGCAAGCACAGGCTTCAGAAGCAGCACCAGAGCGAGCGGATTTAGTTTGGGCCGAAGATGATGTCGCATCGGCAATGGATGCACATGGCTTGAGAGATCGTGAGGCAGTCTTAGAAGAAGCAAGGTTGCATGATGTTGATGGTAATTTATACCTCGATAAAGAGGAATTACATTCGGCTGCAGGTTTAGTTGCTGCAAAACAGGCAGCCACTGTTGAAGCAGAAAGCAGAGCAGTTACTAGAGAAGAAATCGTATCAACTCCCGAAGTAGCACCTGCCGGTCCTGATTTGGATAGTCTTTGTGAACAAGCTACAGGATTACTCCGCTCTGGAGATGCCCGTGGAGCCTTGGCGATGCTGATGGAGCATCTGCACTCGGACGCAGCGCAGCACCCATCCTGTTGGCGCGTTGCTGCAGGAGCGATGGCGCGCCTAGAGTTGAATGATAATGCAATAGACGCTTTTACTCATGCCCTAACTTTGGATGATAGCGATGCCTCAGGCTGGTATAATTTGGGTGCAATTCACAAGCGAAAGGAAGATATGAGTTCCGCAGTTGACTGTTTCAGTAGGGCGATTGCATTGAAGCCTGACTATAGTAGAGCCTGCTATGCATTAGCAACTGGTTGCTTGGATATTGGAGATGTGGAAGCCGCTGTAAATGCTTGGAGGGACTTACTAGCAATCGAGCCAAACCACGATTCAAAAGAGGATTTTTGCACATTATTGGTTGAACTTGGAGAAGGTGAAGCAAAAGTACTGGAACTAGCAGGTGGATTACCCCCTACTATGCCTGAGGGCCCAGCCCTTGCAGAAGAGGCAATCGCTTACATCAATGAAGGCACACCTTTGATGGCAAGAGCCCTCAGTGTTGCAGGCAAGCATACAGAATCAGTTCTTTGTTGGAAGGAGTTATTGAAGGCTGATAAGGAAAATGCCGATTGGTGGCTTGGGTTAGCAAATGCATTGGCAGCGGCAGGAGATGATGCTACGGCTGCGCGATGTAGACAAAAATACGATGTGCTTTCTGGTGCTTCACCTTCTGTCGAAGTGGCTAACGAAACCATGCCTGTCCAGCCACAATCAATGGTAGAGGACCTTCCTCAACCAGCACCAGCAGAGGAGGTTGCACCAATCGTCGACCTGACAATGCCTGAACCAAGCCCTCAACCAGCACCAGCACCAATTATAGAATCATCCCCAGAAGTGGATTTGGCTAAAGTGGCTCTCGATGCTACCCAAAAGGCAGCATCAATCCCAATCAGTGGGTCTATTGCTTCCAATGCAATAGCAAATCAGGATGTTGAATGGTATAACAAAGGCTTGGCCCTATTATCTGAAAAGAAGTATCAACAATCGCTTTCATGTTTTGATAAGGCACTACCAATGTTTACTCACGATGATAATATGATAATTAGAATCCTCAACGCTAGAGGAAACTGTTTTTACTATCTTGAAGAGTATCCAAAATGTATCGAAAATCACCACAAGGCTATGCTAATCGAGCCAACCTCGGTAACTGGAGCAACCCTCTACAACATGGGCACAGCCTATGGGGAAATGGAAAGGTTCCCAGATGCAATAAAGTGCTTCGAGCAAGCAGTTCCTCGTGGATTAACCAAAGAACAGCAGAAATTAGCCAAAGAACAAATCCGCCGCTGCAAATTGCTTCTCAAAGAACAAGAGAAAAGGGTAAACTGAATGGTGCGTCTTATGCTAAATCCTGCTGAAGAAGTCATCCAAAGATTAGTCGATTCGGGATTGGATGAAAAAGAAGCGAATATTGCGGTTTCCATGGCCGGCCGTTCACCGATGAAGGCAAGTCAAATCGGCAAACTTGTAGGCGTTAGTAGAATGGACGCATATAACACTCTAAAGCGCTTACAGGAGAAAGGAATGATCAAATCCACCGTCGATAAACCAATGCGCTTTGCGGGCTTAACTATCGCAGAAATATTCCATCAACTAATCAATAGGGAAGAAGCAGAATTACGCAGACTTAGAAACCATTTGGAGGAATTAGAAAGTGGCCCTGCAGAGGCTTTCATCAGCATACCACCTGAAGTTAAAGAAGCCACATTCACTGTGATCAAAGATAGTAACCACATCCAAGCAGCAATGGAAAGAATGGTCGATGATTCAGAAGATGAAATCATTATGATGCTTGGCCGCTGGGGGATTCTACATCTCGTCAGGAGTGGTTGTATCGATGCTCTGAACAATGCCGCAGTACGTGGAGTGAAGGTAAGGGTAATTGCAGTCCTTGAAGAAAAGAACTCCAAGTTCTTCGATAAATTAGATGATTCTATTGAGGTCAGGCATTGCAATGACTCCAATGCTGGAATTTCAATATTTGATGATGATGCGGCTATTCAATTAATTTCAATTGAGGAAAACCCTGTTGGACGAGGTAAGAATGATAGTGCCTTAGTTGTAGAGTCCCAAGGCTATAACAAGGCGCAACGAGAATTAGTTGATGCCCTATGGGCCGATGCGATAGACATTAACAGCGCCAGAAGTAAAATTCTCCAAGGGAATTTGATTGAACCCCTTAAAGTGGTTTTAGGAGAAGGCTCATTCTATCAAAGATTAAAAGATGGCATTCAGAAACTATCTTCTGTACCGAATGCTGTACTACGAAACAAAGGGGAAATAATTGGAATAAATCCGCAGAATATGACTTTGGATTTAATGGGTATTTCTTTTGATGATTTAATGCGTAATATTGGCAATAGAATCGGAGAAGAAATTGCTACTTCAGCCTCAGTAATAGATGATTCAGAGAATTTTAACGATGAATTACAAAAAATCTGGAATAAATTGGGCATGGGTGAATTAATTCTAGAGGGAAACCCTCCCAATTCAATCACAGTTATTGATTCTAAAGCATGTCAAAACGGAGCTGAAATGGGAAAACTATTTTGCCACTTGGATGAAGGAATACTAGAAGGAATCATGAAAGAAAGACATGGGTATTCAAGTATCTCAGTAAAACGAAATTGTCCGGTTGATGGCTCCGTCTCCTGTCAATTTGAAATTCAACTACTGAAGGAGTAATCAACGCACATGTTGAAGAGGGTCCTCCTCTTCCCTTAGACTGATTATCATGGATTGCGGTACCTGTCCGAGTAGTGAAGCGGTCACCATTGAGGTCCCAAAAGCAGTCCAGTGCAATGTTTCGATGAGCGAATCTGCGGTTAAAATGCTGTCCGATGCTTTCGGTGAAGATCGCACTTCAGCACTTTTAGTTGGCGTACTTTCAGGTGGATGTTCAGGCTATATGTATGATTTGCAAATCGTAGAAGAAACCGATGTAGATTGTCAAGAGCATATGATTGAAGGCTTCAGGGTACTAATTCCAAACCATGCAAGCCATATGCTTGATGGGATCCGTATCGATTATATCGACCGCTTGATGGGAGGTGGATTCAAAATTGAGAATCCCAGTGCAGATCGCTCCTGTGGTTGCGGAGAGAGTTTTGGATGAATGGCTTCAGTTTTGAAGAACGCACTCTACTGATTATTCGAGGTAAGAATAGATTATCATTCATCAATAACCTATCCACCAACAAGGCTGACTCCTTGGAAGTAGGTCAAACTATTGAAACTATTTTCACAGATATCAATGCCCGAATAATTGACTTAGTAATAATCGGTCAAATGGAAGAAGCGACTTTCATTATCGGCCATCAGGCTAATCATTCAAGGCTGCTAACTCACCTTTTGCAACGTTCAAATCTAGATGCAGTAGAGATAACAGATTCAAGCACATTAAACCAATTTATCCGTCTTAATGAAAACCATGATAGTGAAGTTTGGACTACAAGAAATGGCGCTACTTTAGTATCAGATGGTCCATTTACATTAGTAGTACTATCGAAACAAAAATCAACATCCAAATTTATAGAAGGACTTAATGAAACTTGTTTGGAAGAAAAAAGAATCAAGGCATTGCGGCCTGGGCCTGCTGAATTAACTGCAAAATTCACTCCCTACAATATTGGATTGAAGCACCTTGTTAGTGAGACAAAAGGATGCTATCTTGGACAAGAAGTTTTGGCAAGAATGCAGAGTCGAGGAAAGAAAGGAAAACAGTTAATTCTTGTAAAAGGTGGTGACTTGGAAGTAGGGATAAATGGCGTCACCAGCACCACAAATAACCATGGTTTGGCAGTCATCACTCCTCTTGAGTGAGGAATGAAATATCTGGGCGAGTCGGCATTGCAGAGTCTTCAGTATCTAGGCGACTTGGTAGATTATCAATCATCCCAAATGTTACTGCATCACGTTCTTTGATGATTGCTTTGCCCAATAATCTATCTTGCATAGAGCATTCCGCATGCAATAATAATCGGTCTTCATGACGATTGAATGAATATGATACTGGGTCAAGGACTTCAACGACCTGTTTGGCAAAAGTATCCCTTACTTTATTACCTCGCCTTTGAGCATAGCCAATTTCTACTGCCATTCCTACAACAGTAACTGAGAACAAAACCAATAGCACTGTCAGTGCGAAAAGAATGGGGTTTCCACCTCTGGCTTCTGCCATCAAATCTCTTCCTAAAAGGAATAACAATCCTACTCCAACAAGTGGATTGATGTATGATTCAGCCCAAGCCTCAACTTGAATTAAACTAGTTCTTGAGGCATCAGCAAAAACTAATTCCGCGGCGATGGCATTAGAAATTACTTCCAGTACGGATAACATGACAAGATAAATAACCCCTGAAATTAAAAATTCCACCCAAAAATCACTTCTAAGACTCCAATGGACGATTAACCAAGCAAATAGTCCTAAGAATACCGAGCGTGGCATGCGGTGAAATGAGACTAAATCTTGACGCAATTTGTCATGATCTCTGTGCACTTGTGGAATATGAATAATCCCCCACTTTGTCCAATCCTGTAGATATTTCAAAGAAGATACCAACACTTTCCTGTCAATTAATATCCATTCAGTGAAGGCCATCAAAGGCAATACAAGCAAGAATAATGGTGAAGCAAGTAATACTGCAACAGGTAAAATAATCAATGCTGGAAGTAAAATAAAGTGATGAAGACCAAGGGGGAAAAGAACATCCGTTTCGATTAATCTAACTCGTTCAATAGTAATATTACGTTGTCTTGCCTCATCACCCAATTTTTCACGGTGCCTTTCCAATGATTGACCGCTATCAAGAATTGACCTAACTTTAGCCCTGTATTCTTGCTGGTCAAGGCTCTTGCCAACATACATGTGCCAAACTAATCGTGCTGGAATAGCCATCAATAAAGGAAGAGCCAATATTGCAATTGACCAAAGCAGAGCCTCGAGATTAAGTTCCTGCATGTTAATGCGTAGCGCTGTTATTTGATGAGGCTATTGGCCAAGGACAAGGTTCATTGACATTATCCAAAAGACAACTGGGTATGGCACGCATTGCAGTGGTCGATGGAATGGATAGTCAGGCAGTAAAACATCTCGAATCATTGGGAAATGAAGTGGTTGAAGGATTTATTAAAAAAGAAATGCTAGAATACGGCGCCTTACAAGGGTTTGATGCAATTATCGTCAGGTCTGCAACCAAATTAACAGAACAGGTAATCAGCGAGAGTAAAGGTCTGAAGGTAATTGGTAGAGCCGGAGTTGGAGTAGACAATATCGACCTAAATGCAGCAACTGAGGCTGGAATTATCGTTGTCAATGCACCGCGTGCATCAACTAAAAGTGTGGTTGAATTGACCATAGCCCACCTATTAGCCTCAACAAGAAAACTAGCAGTCTCCAACCAAAGTCTGAAAGCGGGCCTATGGGAGAAGAAACTGATGAGCGGGAGTGAGATTTCAGGAAAGAGGCTTGGGTTCGTGGGTTTTGGAAGAATCGCTCAAGGAGTTGCAATGATGGCTAAGGCTTTTGGAATGGAGATTCATGCTTATGACCCATATTTACCAAACCAAATCGCAGAACAACTTGGGGCCCATGTGCACGATGATGTAGATGATTTATTCAGAATGTGCACCCATATCACCATCCATTGCAACCTGACCGAAGAAACATATCATTTAGTCAATGCACAAAGGTTGGCTTTGATGCCTCAATTAGGCAAGGATGGGGTTGCGTGTGGTAATCACATAGTGAATTGTGCCCGTGGAGGTATTGTCGATGAAGAGGCGGCATTGGCTGCCTTGGAGTCAGGTGAATTGACTACTCTTGCTCTCGATGTCTTTGAGGTTGAACCAGTTGACCCTGAAAACCCACTATTACAACATTCAGGCTTCCATGGCACCCCTCATATCGGAGCAGCAACTTTGGAAGCTCAAGTCAGGGTGGGAATGGACATTGCTGATGCCGTTAATGCTGCCTTAATAGGTGAGGATATCGCTACTCGCGTCGCCTGAAAAGAGTCGAAACATAAGGCCGCTCACCCCCTGAAGGAGTTGAATGGATATGTCTCTTAAACAGAATCAATTCAAAATCTGAACCTAAAAATCGCTCTAGCATTTCCTCATTATATCGTTGCAAATCTAAGCCTGAACATTGCGGCGCACCTTCTGGTGAAAAAGTCTCGATGAGGACAAAACCACCTCCTTTCACAACCTTCTTTAGGTTCTCCAAATAACCTTGTTTTTCCATATTTGATGTGAAGAAATGTAGCACTGCTCGGTCATGCCATAAATCAATTGAGTTTTCTTCAATATCCAAAGGATGGGTGATGTCTGCAACTTTCCATGTGATTAAGTCTGCTAATCTTTGCTTACTTACTGCCAAAGCAGAAGCACTAATATCCATCGCCATAATGTTGCTGTAGCCTTCTTTCAACAAGTCATCAAGTAGAGTAGTGGCTCCACTCCCTACATCCAAGATTCTTGCATCTTTGGCAATTTCTGAGTTGTTAATGAATTCTATACTAACCTCATGCTGTGCCTGAAACCAACCTACTTCTTGGGCTGATTTTGATGAATATATAGATTGCCAATATTCCTTTGTTGAATCACTTCGCTTGCCCACCATGATTTGCCATCGTGGCAGGGTTGATGAATACTTTCACTTTCTGCGCCACCCCCCGCAAAACAAAGGTAGACCCTTGGCTGGCAAAGAAGAGTATGGGAAGAACAGTACCAACTTGGCGAGGTCACATCGAAGACCCCCCCGCCTTTGATGGCATGATGAGAGAAGAACGAGAACGCCGAACCTCTGCCTTCTCGCTAGTCGGCAAAGAAACACTACGGGTAATCCTGAAAGTGAAAGTGTTCTATGTACGAAGCCCCTGTTGGCTGCATGGACGGATTCATCCCACTGCAATTCAACGAAATGGAAGTGGAAGAAATGCTGCGATTGGCTGAGGCCACATATGGCGAAATGAAGGAGCGAAGAACTACTCGGCAATTCAGCGACAAAGAAGTGCCTAAGAGATTATTGGAATTAGCGATTAAAAGTGCTAGCACTGCTCCAAGCGGCGCCCATCTACAACCGTGGACATTCGTAGTAATCTCCAATCAAGAGTTGAAACAAAAAATTAGAGTTGCGGCTGAAGAAGAAGAATTGAAAACGTACCAAGGAAGAATGCCCGATGCCTGGGCAGAATTATTGGAACCCTTGGGAACAGACCATATCAAGGAACACATCACCACCGCACCATGGTTGGTTATTCTATTCAAACAAAGCAAAAGGTTGCGTGATAATGGAGAATGGGGGCCAACCTATTACGCTACAGAATCGGTTGGAATTGCGGCTGGTATGTTCATCTCAGCGATTCATAAAATGGGCTTGTGCACATTGACTCATACTCCTTCACCAATGGGATTCTTGCGCCAAATTCTCGAGCGCCCAGAACACGAATCGGCGATATTATTGATGCCTGTTGGATATCCAGCAGAAGATGCACAAGTACCTGACTTGCAAAGAAAATCCCTTGATGAAGTCAGTATCTGGTTTGAATAATTAGGTGACAACCGTGAATGAAGAGCGAATTATCATCCATTGTGACATGGATGCTTTTTTCGCTGCAGTAGAAACTCTGCACCATGACCTTGACCCCGATGTGCCGTTAATTTTAGGATCAGACCCCCAAGGTGGCAGGGGACGAGGCATCGTCTCAACATGCAATTATGCTGCTCGAAAATATGGAATACATTCAGCGATGCCAATTTCAGAAGCATGGAGGCGATGCCCCGGAGCACCCCATGGGGCCGGATTATACATGATAAGTACGCGTGGATTATATCGACGGGCGAGTCGTAAAGTTATGGAAATATTAGCGAGATGTGCCGATAAATTTGAGCAAGCGAGTATTGATGAGGCATATTTGGATGTGACTGATTATGTCAAAGGTGATTGGGATAAAGCATTGGCATTGGCAAGACAGTTGCAATCGGAAATTAAAGAAAAACTACAACTTGGTTCAAGTTTTGGCATTGGCCCAACCCGCATCGTTGCAAAAATGGGAAGTGAAGAAAACAAACCTGCAGGTATCCACATAACAAGGCCTGAACAGGTGATGGAATTTTTCACACAAAGAGCCTGTCGCGCCGTGCCTGGAATTGGTCCGGCATCAGCAACTCGTTTGGCTGAATGTGGAATTGAGACAATGGACGAAGCTTATTCGATGGGAGAATTAGCACTTAGCAGGGCCATTTCAGAGAGGAGTGCAAAGTGGATGATTAAGGTGGTAGAAGGGAACACTTCCAATGATGTTAGCCCGCTGAGAAGTCGAAAATCAATTGGAAAAGAACATACATTTTCCCAAGATACTACTGATGTGGAACTTATTTTAAAAAGACTTGATATTTTAATCGATGGAGTCTTTGAGCGAATGAAAAGAATGCAAATCTGTGCTCGGTTAGTAGAAGTTAAAATTCGCTACAAGGGCTTTGAAACCCATACAGTTCATCGTTCAATTCCGGTTGCCATGGATGAAATATCGGTATTTCGCAGGCTTGCTCATCGCTTATTTGCAGAAAATTGTGAACAACAACGGCCGGTCCGTTTGGTTGGCTTTAGAGTCGGCCAATTGGATATGCAAGCAAGCAAGCAAACTATTCTTTTCAACGAAGAAGAATGAGTCACTCAAGTTTGTGCATAGCGGTCAATACCTCGGTAAAATCAACTAAATCCGCAGGGATTGAGATTCCTTCAATCGGCGCATTCAATGATAGACCTGCATCCTTTTTTTGTTTCCATGTTGCACTGTTAAACTCTTGAATTGAATTGCTTAATGCACATAAGTCTGAATCACAAACTATTGGAGTTTCAGGGAATTCACGAACGTCTACAGCACTGCTCTCGTACAGAGTTGAGGTGATGTGGTGGCTGAAAAATGGACACACAGGGGAGAAGGCAGCCATGAAGTCTCGAACAATTCTGTGAATAGTCCAAGCTGCGGCTTGGTCGCCATCATAAAGACGAGTCTTGGCCATCTCCAACCAATGACTAGGTAGGATTCCAGTGCCGAAATTTTTCAATTCTTGAGTAGCACTGTAAATATCCAATGCTGACCAATTTTCTTGAACCTGAGACATGCACATTGAAAACTCTGAGAGTATCCATCTATCCTCAATGTTGAGTTGGCTTGGGATGCTGTCCAAATCATCAGGAACTTCGAATTGGCTCGCAAAACGTGCCACATTGAATAATTTGGTCAAGACTCCAAAATACTTGGCTTCGATCTCCTCAGGATTGATGTGGAAGTCATCTCCAACTTGGGCATCACATGCTTTCCAAAGGCGAAAGCATTCACTGCCAATTTTATTGGCCTTTAATTGCACTTGCTTTCCGTCTGTACCCTTGATTTTCCAACTTCCGGTTCGCCCACTAGCGCCGCATTCCAAAACCGTATCAGCATCAATTCCATTTCCAAGAGATTTACTCATTTTACGGCCCCAAGGGTCCATTCCAAGTCCATCAATCCAGACATTTGAAAAACCTGGCTTATCGAGTAATAAGGTACTCTTAAGCAAAGTATAGTAAAGCCAAGTTCGGACAATTTCTTTTCCTTGTGGCCTCAAACTAGTTGGGAATGCCTTGTCGAATACTTCCGGTTGATTTAGATAGCCACTGACGAAAAGATTGGAATTAGATGAATCCATCCATGTATCAAATACCTTAGACTCACCAACTACCTCACCTAAATCATCCTTCAACTCATCCCAACTTCCAAGCATTTCTCTGCTCTCTCTGTCGAGTACTTCCGAACCAGAAGGAGGTTCTTCTCTCCATGGTTGAACATAGGTGCCAGAAGGAGCAACAATGATTTTACTTTCATCCTCGGAATACCAAATTGGGATTTCAGTATGGTACCAGCGTCTTCGGCTGATGGGCCAATCAATACTGATATTTTGCATCCAATCTAGAAGGAATTGCTTGTTTCTAGGTGGCACGAAATTTATTTGCTCGATATGCTCTTTCATCCTTTCTTGAATGTGGGTTTGTCGCACATACCATTCCTTGAGTAAGATTGTTTCAACGGGGTTTTTGCCTCTCTCACTGACTGGGACTTCCTGTTCTTTTTCTTGGATTTGGTGAATGCGACCTTGTTGTTCTAGGCTTTCAATAACCGATTCACGGGCGTCCTTTACTTTCATTCCAGCCAAAGGGCCGGAAATTGAAGTCATGCATCCATCGAGGTCAATAGCCTGAAATGGCTTCAATGCAAGTTCACGGAAGACTGCAACGTCATTTTGGTCGCCAAAAGAACAAACCATCAAGACTCCACTTCCAAACTCGGATTTCACCGAAGGGTGTGTTGTTATGTTTACGAAATTGTCTCTACCTTCAACTTCTACTGGCAGGATGATTTTTTTACCAATAAGGTGAGAATAACGGTCGTCATCAGGATGGACTGCAACAATACCGCAAGCACATATCAATTCAGGTCTGGTGGTTGAAATAATGACTTCCTCACCATCTTCAGTTTGCCACTTTACATCGACCAATTTGCTCATGCGGTTAATACGCTCAACTTCAGCATCTGCGATAGTGGTTTTTTCAACTGGGTCATAGATATTTGGCCGTAAATCTTCGATGATTTCTCCCATCTTGAATAATTTAGAAAATATTGATTGAGTTACTGCTCGGTATTCCGGTGAATCCGTCAAATATTCCCTTGAAAAGTCACATGAAAGTCCCACTCTTGCTGCAGTATCGCGCATTGCTTGAGTAAACTCCTCAATTGTCTCTCTACAAAGGTGGATGAAATCACCTCTATCATAGGTTCTCATCTTCTTTCCGTGTTTCTTTTCAACAGTAAATTCAATGTTGATACCGTTTCTATCCACCCCCCAAGGAAAGAACACTTCCTTGCCCAATAGTCTTTGACTCCTTGCGATAACATCAATCATCGAATATTGCGCAACAGCGCCAATATGCCATGTACCAGAGGGGTATGGGGGAGGGGTATCAATAACGAAGATTTCTTTGCCTGAATCGGGATTGAATCCATATCGAAGGTCATATCCTGAATCAGAATAATGTTCTTCTTGGATTCTCTTTTCAAGGTCCACGGTCCATCTTTTCTCAGGCAGGCGGGGCTTTGCCATCCATCTCACTCCAAGGCCGATAAGACAGTCAACGCCTTACGTCCACGGCCGGCTCCAACCAATTACCTATGAACCCGCCGCAATGCCAAGGAGTTATCAGATACGGTTGATTTGGGAACTTATCTTCACCATGTGTTAAATCGGCCTTGCCAACGCCAACATGGGCTTGACCATGGCGAAAGGGGCAGGAGATAGTTCACCAAAGGGAGACCGAGAGTCTTCTGTCAAGGCCAAAGACAGGCTTTCAAACCTAGTTGGGCATGGTAAACAGAAAGCCGGAAAGATTGGCTTACACATGGCTAAAAAAGTAAAAAACTTCGACCCTAAATCAGCCACACAAGCGGTACTTCACGCCCCAAATGCTTTGAAAAGAGAATACAAAAGAGGCGGCCCTTCAGGCGTCATAACCAAGTTTCCAGCCTTAACTATCGCCATCTTCCTATTCGGAACATTATTCTTTGTTTATCATAGCGGATTCATGGATATTGATGAGGGAAATCCACGGCCTTGGCAAATCAAATCAGAACCAAGTCTCAACGTGAATGGCAGTCTTGACGTTTACTTGCCGGAAGGAGACCCTGTTGCAGATGCTATCAAAGAAGTGCAAAAAGATTGGTCGACCAATGTTTTGATTATCTATGTCGAAATAAAAGAAGGTTCATCTAGTAATATCACAGACCGAGGGATTCTACTCGAAATAGACCGCCTCGAAAAGACATTGAATTACCTGCAATCAGACCCAACCGATGATGTAGATTACATCCTCTCTCTATCAACTGTAGTAAAGGAAGTTAATTCCAGTGCACCAAGAGTTGCCAAGGCCTTCATTGAAGAAGCAGGTGAACTTGGCTGTAATAATAATGATGATTGTTTAACCAGAGATGTTGCAGGCCAACTATCTGAGCAAGTGAATGATTTGGAATGGTTGCTTGGTGAGTACAACATTCCAAATCAAGATAGAATTGACCAAATAATCGATCAGATGTATGATTGCTATGACGAAGATGGAGTTGAAAAGTGTGAACCAACTCCTGGACTTGACAAACTTGCCAGAGATACCGATGGTGATGGAATCCTCGACAGAGCCGTCATCATTGCCGCGGTCAATGAAAGCATTCCGACCAATGTTTTGATCAAAGGATACCGAGAAAATATCACGGCCCTCGCAGAGGCTGAACGGCCTTGCAACCCTGAGGAGACAGGAGGTGAGACATGTACATGGGAGCAACGTAAATTGGTAATGTCATTAACTGGCCCAGTTCCAATCACCAATGCAGTCACAGAATTCTCCTTCAAGTTATTCTGGCAAATATTCCCTATCGCAGTTGTTCTAGTCGCTTTGGGTCTTTTCGTATTTCATTCTGATTTGCTTCAAACTGGAAGTATTCGCGCAGTTCAAGGATTTAAAGTCATCATTATCGCTGGACTTCCAACCCTTTGTTCAGTATTCTGGACCTTGGGGATAATCGGTTGGCTGGGATATGAAGTAACGATGACGGTCATTATTGTCGGGCCTATTTTATTGGCATTAGGAGTCTCATATGGCTTGCATATTACTAATCGTTATGCCGAAGAAAGCGGCGACCCATCTGAAAAGATGAGGACCGCCTTTGCTTCAACGGGAAAAGCCGTTTTCCTCTCAGCAGTAACTACTGTTATTGGGTTTATTTCACTTACCTTCACGCCAATGGCTCCGATTGCCACTGTTGGATGGGCTTTGAGTGGCGGAATAATCGTAGTTTACTTCCTGACGATGATAATGGTCCCCAACCTAACAATTTTGTTAGATCTAAAGAAGGCCAAACATCCACCGTTACCGGTTTTCGATGCAGCGGTCAATATTCCATTGAAATGGAATGTCCCCGTCATCGCTGTCTTCATACTTCTTATCGGATTATCAGGCACCTGGGGGATGGAAAATGTTGAGGAAAACATCGACCTTTTAGGAATGGCTCCCGAAGATGAGCCAGCGGTTAAAAAAATGAAACAATATAGTTCGGAATTCGAAGCAGGTCAAATTGGTATGCTCCTCATTGATGGGTATATCAAAGGAGATTCAGACGATAGTATTCCAGAAAACGACGACCCATTCAAAAATTTACAAGGTATTGAGAATCTATCTGCAAAATTAAATCTCGTCGACCATACCACAGCAGTTAGTATTGTTTTCCTAATGAAATCAGTTGGTGTATCAGTCAATTTATCTGGAACAGACCTGCAAATACCTTGTGAATTACTTCCTGATGGAATCGACGAATTGTGTGAATTGATTATTGGTAATGAGGTTGATGACGACCTAACATTCTGGCGACTTCTAGAAGATATCGATAAGAACCCAGCCCTCACAGAAAACTCCAAACAAAGACAGCAAATTTTCCTACTCAACGTATTCTACAATAGTCTAACCGATGAGACGAGATACTTATTCACTGAACCAACCTATGGCAAGTCACTAATTTACATCGATATGCCATTTTTACCGGTCAAGGATACCGAAAAATCGGTTATCGACATCAACCAACATGCATCGATGACTTATGCAGAAGGGAATGTTCGAAGTGGCGAACTAACTGGTGTTGCTGCAGTTGCGATAGCAGTCAACAACCTCATTGTTGATTCCCAATGGTCATCTCTTGCTTTCGCGGTCATCTTGACTTTGATTACCCTTGGAATTGTATTCAAGGATTTGCGATTCGCCTTATGGACGACGTTGCCAGTGGTGGCGACGGTTGCGATGCAATGGATGGTGATGGCATATCTCGATGTTTCGCTGTCACTAGTTACCGTTATGATTGGCTCAATTTTGGTCGGTGTCGGAGTCGATTTCTCAATACATATAGCTAACCGTATACGCGAATTGGGAGGAGGAATGGAAGCCATACGGACCGCAACAGTTTCTACTGGCATGTCATTATTCGAAGCAGCAACTGTCACTACATTAGGATTAGTAGCCGCTTACCAAATCCCTATTCCCGAAATCCAACCATTCGTAACTGTGGTCATAGTGCTATTGTGGATTGCCGCCGCCAGCGCATTATTACTACTGCCAGCAATTTTCGTCACCCTCGAAAAGTTAGGCATGGGGAGTACTGGTGGAGCCGAGGCGATGATGAGAAAGTTAGGATTGACTGGTTCACAAGTTGCAGCCCGCGATGGTTCGATAGATGCAATTGTTGTCATGGATGATGTTGAAGATGTATGGTGAAAATGTCAATTTGTCAGTCAAAATCACTGAAATATGAAACCTTCGAGGGAACTGAATATTAAAACTAAAGTGGATTGCTCATACTGAAAACCCTCATACCACCAATACCCCTCCACTCTCCATGACCAACCACTGGCTCATGAAATCCGAGCCCAACGCCTACCATTGGGACCAACTCCTAAAAGACAAAACTACCCACTGGGATGGGGTCAGAAATTATCAAGCAAGAAACACTATGAGAGACCTAATGAAAATAGGTGACCTCGTATTATTTTATCACTCCAACTGTAAACCACCTCACATAGCAGGCATTGCGAAGGTCTGCACAGAAGGCTATCCAGACCATACTTCTTGGGACCCTGACTCCCCTTACTTTGACGAAAAATCTTCGCCTGAAAAGCCTCGCTGGATGATGGTCGATATCGAAGCAATTCAATCTATGGAAACTATCGTTGACTTACCTCAAATGAAAGACGACCCAGCCCTAGAAGGAATGCCATTATTGGCTAGGGGGCAGCGCCTTTCAGTACAGCCAGTATCACCCGAACACTTTCAACGAGTTTGCCAACTTGGTGGTTTGGAGGAATTATTATGGTAAAACAAATTCCTGTATCCAAGAGGGCATCTCAAATTGAATATGCAATTCGTGATGTTGTTGTCCCAGCAACTGCTTTAGAAGCAGAAGGCCATGAAATAATAAAACTCAATATCGGTGACCCAATTGCCTATCCTGGCCTGCCAACACCAAGCCATATGGTCGAGGCATTCCAAGCCGCACTCGGTAGGGGCGAAAATGGCTATTCTCCATCATATGGTTTGCCAGCATTACGCTCAGCAATCGCAGAAGATGAAATATCAAAGGGGTGGGCATGTAATCCCGAAGATGTCTATGTTTGTCATGGCGTTACTGAAGCACTACAAATCATATTCGCAGCAACTCTTGAAGGTGGAAATAAAGTTCTAGCACCAGGTCCGCATTATCCCCCTTACATGGCTTATCCACAAATGTATGGTGCTTCCACAATTGAGTACCGACTTGATGCCGGTGATGGCTGGAAAGTTGATTTCGACGATATCGAAAAGAAAATGGATGATAATGTCCGATTGCTTGTCATGATTAACCCAAATAATCCAACAGGGAATGTTGCTTCAGCAGATGAAATCGACAAACTTCTTAGTATTGCCAAGAAATGGCCAAACTGCATGATTATTGCAGATGAAATCTATGATGGACTGGATTTTACAGGCACTCAGGTCAGTATTGCAAGCAGAAGTTTTGAGGTGCCAGTTTTGGTATTGAATGGAGTCAGCAAAGTCTACTATGCACCTGGATGGAGAATTGGCTATTTGGCCATACATGACCCCACCTCAAAAATGAACGATGTTAGAGATGGAATCGAAAGAATACTTCGCAGCCGCCTTTGTGCCTCTACTCCTGCTCAAATGGGATACATTGCGGGCCTAGAAGGAGACCGGAGTTGGATGAAAATACACACCTCTAAAGTGATGAAACAAAGAGAATTATGCCTTCAGAGAATTTCTGAAATAGAAGGCTTAGAAGTACAATCTCCCGGTGGCGCATTTTACATGTTCGTGAGATTGACGGATGAAAAATGGGCGAATGACGATAAAAAATTCGTCCTTGATTTACTTCATGAAGAACATGTGCTTGCCGTACACGGAAGTGGATTTTCAAGTGAATTAGGTAGGGGGCACTTCAGGATTGTTTATCTTCCAAACATTGACACTCTTAACATTGCATTCGATAGAATTGACTCATTCTTAACTCGCCACAGACAGTAAGGAATCAGGCTTTGTAACCATGACTTTGATGACCCCTCATGACATGGGGCACACATGGGCGCATACGAAGCCGCAGGCTTCGCACACATGAGGAAATTGATTTTTCCCCTTTTCTTAGTCCTTTCCTTGCTTCTTTCTTTACCTTTAGTGAGTGCACAGGATGAAGTTGAAGAAGAAAATAAAGGTGCTGAAGTTGTCGAGCAAGGATCTCTCAAGTTTGAACATTTTTACCCTCTCATTTTGATGCTCATTTTAGCATTTATCGTGTGGAGATATATGGTCCCAAGTGCCCTTTCCTCCCTCCAAGTTGCCTTTGAAATCGACGATGGCCTGATGGAGGTACATAGGCTAACAAGTAGCCGAGAAGATGCAAGGGATTTGTTGAAACTTCCAACCGTCGGCATTGGTATTTTGGCTTATATGATGGCGATTTCAGGAGTTTTACTGCTTATTGCAGAACTTATTTTCGACCCAGTAGTTTACTTGGAACTAAATGTGTGGATAATGTTTGGATTGATTCTAATTCCAGTCCTTGTATCGCCACTAATTACAATGAATGCACAATTGCAACAATTAGGAGGTAGCGGTACAAAGAAGAAAAAACCACTTCAAGCGCTTTTGAAAAGGCTGGCTACACTTTCAATTCTTCTTGCAGCAACAGGTGCGGTATTTTGGTATAGCATTCAATTGCATGGAATGATTACCCCCATTTGGTTTATTTATGCACTATTGGTTTTCATGGGACCAACAATATTGGCCTATGGGCGAATAATGGGCGCTTCATGGAATATGTTGATGCTTTCAAAGATGCGAACCATATTGAAGAAGGAAACTCCTATCGACCCAGACCCTCCTAACTTTGGCAAACAGGTTAGTTCCATGCTCCTTCTTTTATTCCTTCTAACCATGCCTATTGCTGCATTAAACGGAATAATTACCGTACTTTATGTGATGCTAGATGAGCCGGATAATGCTGAGGACATTCTAAATTTTGGAGGGATTATCGGCCACTCTCTCTATTCATGGGCGATTCAAGATGGCGCTGTACAAGAAGTACTCCGCCAGTGGGTAGATGTCAAAGATATGGCTGGATTCTTAGCGATTTATCTTTCACTTAATGTGGCCATTGTTGGCCTTGCTTTCATTTTTGAATTGACTGGCAACCTTTTTCTTGGAGGCCAAGCTTTTGGGGGAATTGGCGGAGTACTACTAGCATCACCGCGTGAAATAAGGTCTGAAGAGCCATCACAATCCAAGATTCTTTACTTCGCATTCGCTGGTTTTAGCGGTTATACCGTGATGTTGCTGATAATGATTTGTTACAAAGAATTCAGCCATTTTATGCCCTTCACTGGCTGGATGAGCGAGAAAGGATTCGGCGAAGAAGTAATTCTCACTGGAACTTGGCTGTTCATAGCAGTTGGTCAAGCAATATTTTTGTTAACTTGGATTTTATCAATCGTGAGGTTTGGCTCCTTGAAGAGACTTCAATTCGACCTCAATCCCGAACAGAGGCGTGAAGGTGCTATCATGGCTGGTGGTGGAAGCAGTCTGACTGAATATGTTGACAAGGCAGCCGGGCGAGATGATGTAGATGCCTTGAGGAGATTCCAGAGAGATAAGTTCCAGGGGGTCGATGAATCCATAGTTAGGTTGGAAAAACTTCGTGCCTCGATGCTCGAAAAGGCACTGCGCGGCTTATGGCCATTGGCTTTGGAAGAAGCAAGAAAGGTGTTGGCTGTTCAAGGCGGTGATGATGATGAAGCAAGAATGCTGATGGCGGTAGGTCATATTGCTTGCAGAAGGTTGGATGCTGCACGTGAAGCATTGCATGGCCTTGAACAAGCAGATGGTTATGATGAGCCCGAATTAATTAGTTTCATGATCGAGTGGATGGACCCGTGGAATGGTAATGTTTCAGAAGATGACATTTGGGATTGGGAAAATAATCCGACTATGGACCACGTTAAATTCCTCAATCAGCGCTTTAGAACTTGGAAGGCAGACGAAGATGAAATGAGCGCTCATAGCGACCGCCTAACTTCTGTTGGTGACCTTGGGACTATTGCCATTCTAAGAGCCCAAAACCGTTCAGAACAGGCGGTTGATATAGCTGTTGAATTGGTAAAGCGCGACCCATTATCAGCACGAGCGAGAATTGCAGTAGCCCTTTGCCTCCTCGATATTGGAGATTGGCACGGAGCCCGAGATATTACTACTGAATTATTAGATAGTGATACTCTTGACCCGCGTGTCCAAGGCTTAGCATTGGCAATGGGTATGCAAAACAAAGATATTGACGAGATGGAAGTCCGTTTAATCGAAGGAGATAGTGCGGAGGGAAGGAGATGGATCGATGCTGCACCTTGCAACCCCACTGCTGCCTTATTGGTCAAGGGAGGGAGAGACGAAGCCGTCAACGCCAATGTCTTCATTGCGGCTGGAGAAGCAGTAAAAAATAAAGTCACACCGAGATTTAAAGCAAGTAAATTATGGGTTGCATTCACTTGGTTGGTGATGATGCCTACATGGGCAATGTGTGGAATATTTGCTGCTGAGAAAGTAGGCAATACCGCAGGAATGGCCCTTGGAATGAGCGTTATTACCCTCCATATTTTTGCAATAAGGTTCGCAAGTAATTCTAGAAAGGACATTAAATTCCGAGACCAAAAAGGCATGATTAGTTATGCCCGCCGCCTTAAGCGAAATGGCGTTAAACTAGAGCCAGATAATGTTCCTGTGGCAAATCACCTTTTGCTCAATGGCCTGTTATTGACGGTCAATGGAAATGTATTCGACATTGGCTACCCCGCATGGATGTTCTTACGCTTTGAGGTTGAGAAAGATAAATTGGTAAGAAATAGAATTTCTCGAGCAGCAAAGAAAATGCGTAAGGGCACCAAACCTAGAACTCAACGCTTAGGCAAGGGGTGGTGGCTGAAGCACGAGCGAGAACGAGGAAGAGACTTGCCTGTGCTCGAAGAAATAATTGGACCCCCTGCATACCGAGGTAGGCCCCAACATATTGCTATGAAAAAAGGTGGTATGAAGGGTTCAAGTATCCTAAATAAAAAGGCATCAGGGAGAAGAGCGGTTACTGGCAGAGATTTGTCTGCTCGTGGAGTCCCTCAGAATACTATGCGCTCTGAACGTGCAGCGACAAGGCGCCCCGCACAGAGACGCCAAGAAGGCAACAATGATGGTTTCGATTTCAGTTGAAAGGACTGAAGGTTGGAGCATCATAGGCTGAGGATTCAGTAGGCCAGCAATAATGGATTCGATTGAATTGCTCTTTTAATAGCCGTGCTCTTTGGCGAACTTCACTATCATTCCCTCCCACGGCGGATAAATGAATCAGTTCTGCAACTTCATCCATCTCAGTCTCTTTCATTCCTAAACGTGTCATTTCAGGACTGCCTATTCTAATACCTGATGGGTTGATTGCAGAAGTATCACCAGGAAGCATATTCTTATTCATGACCAAACCACAAGTTTCTGCTCGTAAACTAACTTCTGCACCACCTCCAAATTCAGAGACATCAACTAGCAAAGTGTGACTTTCAGTAAAGCCTTGGTCAGAGGCAAATACTTTCATTCCACGATTCCATAATGATTCCCCAAGTGCCTTGGCATTAGATATCATCTGCTTGGCATAGTCAACTTGGAATTCATGGGCTTCTGCAAGAGACACACCTAAAGCAGCGACATTGTGAAGGTGATGGTTTGAATGGACACCGGGGAAAACAGAACTTCTAATGGCTCTATGTAAGCGCTTTCCATTGTTCAATTCCCGATCTTCATTTGCTAAAATAATGCCATGTTGAGGACCAGCGAAGGTCTTGTGAGTAGAAGCGCATAGTAGGTCCACACCATCTCCAATTGGGTCTTGAAAACAACCACCTGCGATTAATCCTAGAACGTGAGCAGCATCGTACATGATGGTTGCATTTACTTCTCTGGCAGCTTCAATTATTGAATCTAGTTCAACGGGGAATAAAAATACTGATTGTCCAACATAACACACATTTGGTTTCTCCCTGCCTATCATTTCTACTGCCAATTGAGTATCGATTGACATGGTCTCAGAAATTGATGGATAAGTCATTGTTTGAAGACCGCGTAAACCAGCAGCTCCGAATCTTTGAGTCGAGATATGAGCGCCTGCTGCTAATTCTGGAGCCATGAAAATGTCCCCAGGTTTTGAAATTGCGAATAATGCGGAAATATTAGCCGAAGTACCAGAAACGGGTCGGACATCTGCAAAAGGTGACTTGAATAATCTCTTTGCTAAATCCTCAACATGGGTTTCAATTGGGTCATAATCCGCATTACCCTCATAATATCTTGAGCCGGGGAGGCCTTCTGCGTAACGGTTGTGAAGGTCGCTACAAAACATTTCTGCTGCTCTAGGACTAACTAGATTCTCACTGGCAATCAGTGGAATGCTTTTCTCAAACCTACTGTGATGTTGCATCACTTGGTTTTGTAGCCAATGTAGTGAGGCTGAAGGCTTGGCATTAGAAGGCGGAAAGGCTGGTGGTTCGGGGAATGGCTCATCACCCATGCACACCGCTTCTTCAGTCGGTGTATGAGTATAATGGTCGAGTGCACTCATAATGAAAGATGTCAAGGACTACAACGAGATGGCCCATAACATGCCAATCATCGATATCCCAGATTCAATCCATGATTCTGAGATGAGTCAACGATTGTCCATGCGTTTTTCTTTGCAATCAGGATTATATAATGAAATATCTCAAGCCGACTCAATTCACCTGATTCAATCCGTCGATGGATTTCTTAATTGGTTTAATCTAATCGAAGAACTTGCTCAGCAACCTCTTGGGCGCCGTTTGGCACATGCTACTGCAGACCACGAAACTCTTCGCTTAATCAACCGGACTGTGGCTCCACCAAGAGGGTTTTTTAGCAATAAAAAGCGTTTAAATTGGCTTCTTGAAGATTGGCAAGAACGAGGCATAGGGAGCCTAAAGGAAATTTCTGAAGGGAAACTTCAGGTAAGTGAACAAGTCCAATCTGCAATGGCTGGGGGTCAGGCTGCTGGAGCATGGGAATTCTTAACATCCAAACGTTATCGTTTTCGCTGGGAGCAAGTTGATGCATCCAAGACCAATATTATTCTCGACCATGACCCTAGAATGGCTCAACCTCCAAGGAAAGTCATGCCCATTTGGAAGGAAAAGAACACACATGACTCTGGGAAATTTGTTGATGTAGATACCCACCCCAATGGCTGGCAATTCAGAGGAAGTCGTTCATTTTTGCTTGGGAGAGACCTGATACTAAGGTTTGAAGATGAAATCCTCCCTCATATAGAGAGGAAATTTGATGATGGGTTAGTTATTTTTAATGGACTTGATGATCCATCAAGAGAAGGAGTTTGGAACATATTTGCACGTGCCCAAATGCAATCCTACCTAATAGGAGATGACCATGTTTTGATTGATGAAGTTGAGCGCTGGAAGGAAATTATCGGTTTTAGACTAACACCAACTGGAATGGGGGAACTAATAGAGGTGAATGAATTTGACCAGCATGGTGGTGTAAAATTAACCTTTGAACAGGTCTTTCATCCTGCTTTTGTACTTGGAATGTTAATGGGGTTTTGGCAACGCGCATATGGTCGAGATTGTAGAGGAGAGTGGGTCAACGAAGGAGATAATCATGTATTCATTATCTGTGGCCGACACATCTTGGCTTGAAACTTGATGTCATCACCTGAAAAGGGTACTGCGAGGCATTACTAAGTGTCCAACCACCCATAGGGTTTATTGATGAAACAGGGCTCGCCGAAAGCACCGCTCATGACCACGTCATGAAAGGGGGACAAAAGATGGTAGTTTCACATAATCAAATGGCATATGCTGCCATTCTCTCAACAATGATGTTTGGTGCTGTTTTCGTAGGTGCCAGTGGCTATATGCAAACCGATTCTGACATCGGTGGCTTCGAGGATGCTGGGGGTTCACTTGACCCAAGTGATGGTGCTACCTCAAAATACGAAGATAACGATGGTGATGGCCTTGCCGACAGCATGGAATTATCAACTTATGGAACCGACCCAACCAAACGGGATACAGATGGTGATGGTTTGAATGATGGTTGGGAAATAGCCAATGGCCTCAACCCATTAGATAATGGTGAAGGCGACGAAGACGAGCCCGATAATGCCCAAACCACACCAGATAGTGACGGGCAAATTAGTGAAGGGGAAACATGGCCAAACCCCGAAGATGGGCCCCATGGAGACCCTGATAAGGATGGTCTCACCAACACTGAAGAAGCAGCACTCGGTACAGACCCAAAAAAGCCTGATACCGATGATGATGGTTTGAATGACCGCTGGGAATCCTTATTCACCACCACAATTACTTGGAATAACGAGGTAATAATCATGTTCGACCCATTGAATGCAAATTGGAATTGCTCGATGATTAGCGATGATGCTACTAGATTACAAGTTATCAAGCCAAAGTTCGATAATTTTCCTAGTCGACCTTCATTTGAGGATATGCACGTAAATGGCTATGTCAGTTGTGATGCGGTCGACGATACTGATGATGACGGGTTATTGAATTTTGAAGAGGAACGATATGGCACCAATCCTACCGTTAAGGATAGTGATGGGGACCTATTAAGTGACCCTGTTGAAATTGGCTTCAATGTCAATGCCCAAGGACAAATCAGCCTTGACATGCATTGTGGAGTCGCACTCTTTGATAATATTCAGAAGGACGCACCATTCCATGATGCCAGTGGTGGAGAATTATCTTGGTTCCTTGAGGACATGGATGGGGATGGATTCAAGAATGGGCCAAGTGATTGGGATACTGATGGTGATGGGATGCCAGATGGCTTCGAACATTGTTACGGTGATATTCTAGACCATCCAGATGCAGGTGCGGGTGCTGACCCAGGTCATGTACTAAGCCCATCCAATAGCAGCGATTCATATGGCGACTGGGATGAAGACGGTTTGTCAAATGTTGAGGAATACAAAGTTGCAGATATTTTCGGTTCTGATAATTACACCAGCCCTTGGGAGGAGGATACCGATTCAGATGGCATGCCAGATGGTTGGGAATCGACAAATGGACTTCACCCTAGGAATGGTGCCAATGCGGATGAAGACCCAGACAGAGATGGCTGGGATGCTGATGGAGATGGCTCAGTCTACTATTCCACTCTTGATAATTCTGCGACTGTAGTTTCAATTCATTACGACTTGGGCGATTTCGTTGAAGCAAATCAAACTGTTATTACCTTGAGAATCATCTTGGCAGGAGGTACTATTCAAAACGTTCCAATTCCAGCACCTGTAGAGGGGTACGTCTACGAAATCACTGTTGATATCGGAACTAGAATCGAGTCTCGCTTGACCAGCATGATGGTCATTGTTGAACAGAGTGAGCGGTTCACTAATATCATGGAGTACAATGCCAAAGACAAAGATGGGGATGGAATTACTGACGGCCGTTCAACTGATCCACTAGTCGCAGACACCGATGGTGATGGCCTAAAAGATGGAATCGAAGTCATGGGTTGGGAAATCCTCGTTGTCAACAAAGGAACTAACAGAGTTATGGTAGTAAGTGACCCAGGGGCATGGGATACGGATGAAGATGGATTATCTGATTTTAGAGAGTTCTCTGAAGTTTGTGAGAATGGTGGAAATGCCTCAAACCCTGATACCGATGGTGATGGACTTGGAGATTATACCGAAGCAGTTCACGGTTTCGAATGGGATGGCGTAGCATATTCTACAAGTCCATGTATGTTCGATACCGATAATGATGGATTGGAAGATGGTGAGGAAGTTATTGAAGGCCAAGACTTCTACGTAACTCACGCAAACAATTCAGATACAGATGATGATGGATTGGTTGACGGTTCTGAAGTCCTCTACATTCCAAGGCCCTGGCAAAACCCTACAAATCCATTAGTCAATGACACAGACTCAGATGGGATGTTAGATGGCTGGGAAATGCAAGTTCGGTCTATTGAAGACAATTCTAATTCCCATAGCCTTTGGGTTGTAGCAGAACCATGGCTCCCTCCAAGTTGTAACTCAATGTCTCAATGTGGACAAGGCCCTGGTGGATTTATGTTCCTAAATATGAACCAAGGTTTTATTCTTGAAAAGAAATATAGCGTGTCTGAAATGAACCTTTCAGGTTTCGCAATTCCCGATAATGACAAATGCAACTGTAAGGGTAGATGGGCACTGGACCCATCGTTTGGTAGTTTGAAGGACGATACATTTGATATCGATAATGACACCCTCTCAAATTCTGCAGAAGCACCGGATAGATGGAATACAAATCCAATCGATGATGATACTGATGGCGACAGTTTACCAGATGGCTGGGAAGTAGAATATTCCCAGAAAGCATTGGAAGCAGGATTAGTAGATAATGCGACCCTGTCTGCAAATGGTGCCCGTGGACCAATGGACCCGTCGATGCCAGATAGCGACCTTAATGGAATTAACGATGGTGAAGAGGACCCCGATAATGATGGCTTGAATCGAACCGGTCTATACAATCGTTATTGCCCAGATTGGGATAACCCAGGAGGTGCAAATTGCCATATTGATCCAAATACACCAGATGGTGCAAAATTCTATGACAACCTTGAAAATTATACCAACTTTGAAGAATTCCAAAATGGAACAAATCCAATTTCCAATGATACTGATGGTGATTCATGGAATGATGGCCCTGAAGTCTACTACCAAGACCACGACGATGATGGCATGGCCACAGGATGGGAATATTATTTCGAGTTTGACCCGATGGACCCTGCTGACAGATTAGCTGATTTCGATGGAGATGGAAAACATAACTACTGTGAATATTATTGGAATACAAATCCAATCGACAGAACCAGTTTCCCTGGCCAAGGACAAAGTTGTAGCGACCTTGATTGATACGAATGAAGGCAGTATTCATATCACAGCCTTCTGAAGCAGGGCTGCGGGGGAGAGAATTGGCCAAGTCAGGAGTTTGGATTTCTCTGATATGCCTCCTTCTTAGTAGCGCATCCCTTGGCTCAGTTTTTGCTGAGAAACATTACAATTCCAGCAATCAAATGACTCTCAGTGATGCCATCATCGAAGATTGGCTGGTAATTGAAACTGCAGCAGGGATTTCTTTTGAGGATGAAATAGTCATCAGTGGGTTCACAGAAGTAGAGACTACATTGCTGAAATGGGATTTAAGAGATTCCCGCCTGAATGAAGGAGATAATGCTAGAATTGAGTCCCTAGTTGAAGAAAGTACGGGGGAACACATTGCATTTAGTAAAGTGGCAGAAAATAGGTGGAATTGGAGTATCACTATTGAAATCAATGATTCTGTATCTTGTATGTGCATTTTCGAATTGTTGGGTTTGGCTGAAGATGGAGGTGTTGCTCGAAGTGGAACCACATTCATAACGGGAGATGTGAATGGTTCACAGGCACCATTTGGCATTCTGTTTAGTCCAACGATTCATACTATTAGTTCTACAGAAATAAAATTTGAAGGGATTATCACCGATGATTCTACAACCCGAAATGACGGAATGTTTGAGGCGATGCTATGTAGAGAAAGTGATTGCCCACTTTGGCAATCATGGAATACTAGTTCTCAGTTGATTGAAAATATAAAGTTCCCACTTGTGTTAGAAGAATGGGATGACCAAGATCGTTTTTCAGCAACTTTAGATTTGGGCTCTCCGCAACTATCAACATTGGTTGATGGAGTGTGGCTTGGGTGTATTATTGCCACTGATGCAGCCATGAACGTTGGTCAACCAATTTGGTTCAGGGTTTCAGTCAATCGTTTCTCTCCAGTTGCTAATCTTTCTGGACCAAACCAGGTTAATGAAACAGAAGTAGCCCTGATTGATGGAACCGCATCTCTTGACCCAGGATGGAATTGGCAAGGGCTTCAATTCATTTGGATGATCCATGACTCCGATAACAACATGAGAGTCCCTCATCAGTGGGAATGGGAAATAGGCGCAGTTCTATCACTAGATACCAATTATAGTGGGAATTTCACGATACTATTGACAGTGGTAGACCTCGGAGGGAAAATGAACTCAACCTCACATGATGTGGAAATAATCAATCAAATCCCACGCCCAAAAATTGTTCTTGAAGGTGTTGAACTTAAGCATAATGAAGTGCTTAGATTGCCAGAATCGGAATCTTGGTTTTTTGACAGTAGTCAATCAAGTGATGATGAAATTGTTAGAGGTGGCGTAGATAGAAAATGGTATCTTGATGGAGAGTTAGTAGGGAACACCGCAATCTTAGAATTAAAATTAGAGCAAATATATGGCTTGCATGAATTAATTTTAGTCTTGACAGATGATGACGGAGCAACAGACAACATTTCCGTTCAAATTGTCGTCGCTGGGACTTCCATGGACCCAGCTTCTGCTGCTATTGAAGATGAAACTGATTCATGGCGAATAGTTGCATTCATAGGGATAATTTCCGGAGCCCTAATTTGGTTGTTAAAAATACAAATTCAAGGCAAGGATAATTCTACAGATCTAAATCAGATGCCGTCATGGAAAAAAGAAAAGGGCCAAAAACTACCGTCTGGAGAATCATTCCCTGAGGATAAGGATGGCGACGATTGAAGAACCGGTTGCCCCTCGCGATTGATATGTTCAATGCTGATGCCTACATCGCATCATCACCCAATGCGATAAGCAAAAATGAATTCCGTCAGCGTCAGAGTAGATTATTATCACAATTAGAGGATGATGAAATACTGATAATAACTGCTAGAAAGCCATCAACCCGTAGTAATGATGTCGAGTATCCATTCAGAAATAGCAGCGATATGTTGTATCTTTGTGGTTGGACTGAACCCCAAAGTATTCTTTTTGCCCATAAAAAAGAGGGGGATTGGTCGGTTGAACTATTTGTTCAACCTCGAAACATTCTGATGGAGATATGGCACGGAAGAAGGCCCGGAATTGAAGGCGCGGTAAATAATTGGCCAATAGATGAAGCGCATAGTATCGAGGATTTTAAAGAAATTCTGAATAACGTTTTGGCTCAATCTTCTAAGGTCTACATTAGAGGAGGGCTCGATTCAACAGTCGATATAATGGTTAAAGAAGCAATAGAGGCAAGAGACCGTCCACGACAACAATTAGGCAATGGGCCAACAGCAATACTTGACCCCTCAATGATGATTGCAGAATTAAGGCTACGTAAATCAGAGGCTGAAATTGAATTGATGAGGCATGCCTGTAAAGTCAGTTCATGTGCACATATCGAGGCGATGAGGAATTCTTCTGAAGGAATTGGAGAGTGGCAATTGCAGGCTATTATTGAGGGCTATTTTCAATGGAATGGTCAATCTTGGGCCTATCCAAGCATAGTTGGATTCGGTGAAAATGCTACTATTCTGCACTACCATCAAAATGATTGCCGTTGTGAAGGAGAGGGGATTGTTTTGATCGATGCCGGTTCTGAATTCAATGGATATGCTGCGGACATCACTCGCTCTTGGCCAACTAATGGTTGTTTTACTGAGGCACAAAGAGAAATTTACGAATTAGTTCTCTCCGCTCAAAAAGCTGCCATTGAGCAATGCCGAGTTGGTAATCCGTTTAGCGCACCACACGAAGCCGCTAGAAATGCCTTGGCAGAGGGTATAATCAATCTTGGAATTAGTGAACAAAGCCTTGAAGAGTCATTAGCCAAGGATGGAGATTTGGGGAAATGGTATATGCATAATACCGGTCATTGGATTGGTTTAGATGTCCACGATGTGGGGATATACAAGCCAAATGGAGAAGCGCGATTATTCGAAGAAGGAATGGTCATCACAGTTGAGCCAGGATTATATTTTGGTGCTTGGAGGGATGATGTGAATGTTCCTTCAAAGTATGCAAATATTGGGGTTAGAATTGAGGATGATGTACTAATTACCGCTAATGGTCCAGATGTTCTTTCAAAAGATTGCCCTAAGGAAATTGATGAACTTGAAGCGATTATAGGCTCAAATTCTTGAGGTCTTAATATGTCTAACTGGAGAGAAATCCTAAGCCATATCAAGCACTGGTCAAGAGAATCAAATGGAGAATATAGGCTCGATAGAGAAAGCGCAATCACTCTCTACAGGGATGCTGATTTACATGCATTACGTTCTGCAGCCCACCAGCGCCGCCTTCAAATGCATCCTTCGAAAGAAACTACTTACTTAATCGATAGAAATATCAATTACACAAATATTTGTACAATCAATTGTCAATTTTGTTCTTTTTACAGGCCCCCTGGTCATGAGGAAACTTATACACAAACATTTGAAGAAATTAGCCAGAGAATCTTAGAATTGGAGGCTCAAGGCGGAACGAGAATATTGATGCAAGGAGGGGTAAATCCAGAACTCGATTTGCAATGGTACTCCGACTTATTATCTGCACTTAAAGAAAAACATCCAACTATTCTTCTTGATTGCTTTTCACCTATTGAGATTGATGGAATTGCTGAAGTCTGCGGTTTATCAACACTTGAAGTGTTAGAGCAATTGAAAGAGGCTGGCTTAGATGGTTTACCAGGAGGGGGTGCAGAAATGTTGGTTGATTCAGTGCGTAAGGATATATCACCAAAGAAGCATGCTGCCGGCGAATG